>DUNT01000089.1 GCA_012839205.1 Clostridiaceae bacterium | reverse complement strand
TAAATCGCAGCAGTCTACAGCCGCTCCACTGTTTAACGTAAAAAGATCCTTCGACTCCGCTCCGCTGCGCTCAGGATGACAATAACGTGATGTGAGAGATGGGATGTGAGAAGTGAGATGTTTGTTCGCATTATTCTTATTTCACGTACTTGGAGAACTGTTTATATGGCAAGTAAAAGAGCCAATTCCCTTAACAGCTTGCAGGCTGCCGCAGCTGAAATACCGCTGACATCATAATGAGGAACCAGCCCAATTAAATCACTACCAACAATTGTATTTCGTCTGAGCTTCAATATGAAGTTCAGCAGATCCATAAAGCTGATACCGCCATGCTCAGGACTCCCTGTTCCCGGGAAAACAGAGGGATCAAGCACATCCAGGTCTATAGTGAGGTAAATAGGTCTCTCGCCTATAATATCAAGAGCGTTTTCAATTCCGTATAAATCGAAACTGGTCAGATAATTGTGCTTTTCTGCCCACTCAAATTCTGCTTTTTCTCCGGATCGTATACCAAATTGCCAGATTCTTTTATCGCCTGTTTTTTCCCACACCCTCCGCATTACGGTTGCATGGGACAGTGAAACTCCCATATATGTGTCACGAGTATCAGTGTGGGCATCCAGATGCAGTATACAAAGATCCGGATACTGTTTTATCATGGCTTCTATCGCCGGTAATGTGATAAGATGTTCCCCGCCAAGCATAATGGGAGTCTTTTCATCTTGAATTATATTGTAAACAAAGCTATTAATCATGTCTAATGCAGCTTTTGTGTCCCCGGAAGGGAGCGGAAGATCGCCGGCATCACAGCCTTTGATATCCAGAAGATCGGCATTTTGATATGGGCTGAAGGTTTCGATACCTAATGATCCAGTACGCATTGCGGAAGGGCCGAAACGAGACCCTGGCCTGAAAGAAACAGTCCCGTCAAAGGGAGCCCCAAAAACTACAAGTTTAGATTCTTCGTAAGAGGACATAAGCCCCAAAATGGTGGTTTTAGAATTTAATTTCATTCTTTGCAACTCCTAATGCTGTTATATTTTTCAACGACATCAATCTTAATATACCATATTATTGGAAAACTTGTTGGCTCTCATCCCCTCTTGGGTTGTAATTAAAAATCATGTAGGGTATATTATTTTTAGTGATGATCTGTAGTCGCATGGTTATTTATTATATAAGAGGAGGTTCTCTGATATGAGCCGGGCTGATGTTATTTTTACTAATATGTGCAAAGATATTCTTGATAATGGCTTTTCTGATAAAGGAACAAATGTAAGACCAAGATGGGCTGACGGAACTCCGGCTTATACCAAAAAAAGGTTTTGTGTTGTGAACAGATATGATTTATCTGAGGAATTTCCTATATTGACATTAAGACCAACTAATCTCAAAGCTGCTATTGACGAAATATTATGGATTTGGCAAAAAAAATCAAACAATATAAAGGACTTAAAAAGCCGCATCTGGGATTCCTGGGCTGATGAAAACGGTTCAATTGGCAAGGCATACGGTTATCAGCTGGGAATAAAGCACAAGTATAAAGAAGGCGAATTTGATCAGGTGGACAGGGTCATATTCGATCTTAAAAATAATCCATATAGCCGCAGAATCATAACAAATATATATAACCATGCTGATTTACACGCAATGAATCTGTATCCGTGTGCTTACAGCATGACCTTTAGCGTGACGGGAAACAGGCTTAATGGAATTCTTAATCAAAGATCACAAGATGTTTTGGTTGCAAATAACTGGAACGTGGTCCAGTATTCAATATTATTGCATATGCTTGCTCAGGTAACCGGTTTTGAAGCGGGCGAGCTGGTTCATGTTATTGCCGATGCTCATATCTATGATCGGCATGAGCCTTTGGTAAGAGAGCTTATAAGCAGAGAACCAAAGAAAGCTCCCAAACTATTGATAAATAAGGATGTAAAAGATTTTTACGATTTTAAAGTGGAAGATTTTGTGCTTGAAGATTATGAACCGGGGCCGCAAATCAAAAATATTCCCGTTGCTGTTTAAGAAAGGTTATGAGGTAAACAACAATGCGAAATAATCTTATTCTTATTGCGTCAGCCGACAGAAATTGGGGTCTGGGCAAGGATAATAAACTTTTGAAAAGAATACCTGAAGATTTAAAGCGCTTTTCAGAGCTTACGAGGGGAAATGCCATTGTGGTGGGAAGGAAAACCCTGGAATCATTCAAGGATAAAAAACCATTGCCTGACCGTATCAACATTGTCCTCACAAAAGATAAAGATTACGCTTGTGAAGATGCTGTGATAGTACACAGCATTAAGGAGCTAATTAATACCATTAAAGAACTTGATAAAAATATTTATGTTTGCGGCGGTGAAACGATTTACAAGCAGCTTTTGCCCTATTGCGGATTAGCTCTCATAACTCAAATTGATGAAGAGTATGAGGCTGATACCTATCTGGTCAATTTAGATAATAATAGTGACTGGAAGAAGACAGTTACAGGTGAATGGCAAGAAAGCCGCGCTGGGGTGCGGTTCAGATATGTAGAATATATAAAATCGGAGCACAATTAACAGTAAAATAAGTGATACAGATTTGTAAGGAATAATAATGGCTGACAAGGAAAGTGCCACCCTGTCAGCCATTTATTTTTCTTGAAGTCTTGTGAGTCTGTCTTGAATTTTCTTGTTGTAGTTGATAATTCTGCGGTTATACTCGCCATCCATAAGTGAAGAGGCTAGTATGAAGTCGGCAGTGGCACGATTGTTAGCTATTGGAATATCGTATACTGCCGCAATTCTCAGCAAAGCTTTAACATCCGGGTCATGCGGCTGAGCTTCAAGTGGATCCCAGAAAAAGATTACCATGTCGATGGCTCCTTCAACAATACGTGAACCTATTTGGAGATCTCCACCTAAGGGTCCGCTGTTGTATGCACGGACGGGCAGTTCAACTTCCTCTGCTATGAGCCTGGCTGTTGTGCCGGTTCCGCAAAGAAAATGCTTGCGCAAAACATTGATATTGTCTTTAATCCAATTTATCAGATCCTGCTTCTTATGGTCATGAGCAATAAGAGCAATCCGCTTCTGCTTAGGAATAGGAATATTCACATAATCGCTAATTAACATGTCTTCACCTCCCTTTATTTAATTAAGTCAGGTTTATCCTTAACTCAAGAACAATTCTACCACAACGCAAAAGAATAGTACACTATACAAATAAGTAAAGGATTAACAAATAAAATCTGACATTATTTATATAAATTCTACAATTGCATTTGTTTATAACACATATTTAATGGTATTATTATAGTAACTTGATTTTTTGTCGAAAATTGACGTTCATCAGTAAAACATATGGCATTATAATGTACGAATTTTTATATTAAGTTCAATACCAAATTGCCTAATAAAAGGAGTTATACTATGAATAAGAGAAGATCAATACGTATTCCAATTATTTTGACACACCTATTAACATCGGTTCTTCCTTTTATAATTGTAGCCATAATGTTTTTTACCCATTCTGCTAATATTCAATTGTTCATTTTAATTGGCTGTTTTCTTGCCATTGTGGGAATAGTATTACAATTTTTATTCTCTACAAAAAAATTAACAGAAAACTGGGCTTTGATTGAAACACTCAGAAAAGCAAGGGAAGGCAATCTTCAAACCGAGATTAAAGGCAATACTATACTTGAAAAAGAAAGCAATGCACTTATTCAGCATTTTAACCAGGTTCTTTCTGATGTGGATCGTTCAACCGAGGAAGTGAAGCACCTGGCCTTTACAGTTAAGTCTACATCAAAAGAAGCCTCTGATGTGTCCAATCAAATAGCTGAAGCAGCTGAATCTGTTTCCAAAGGCGCAGGAGAACAGGCTGAGGATGCTGAACAAGGTTCAAGAATGACAGCCGAAATGGTCAATAAGTTTGAAGAGGTGGTTAAATCAGCTGAGCTTATGACCCAAAAGGCCGATGTCACCAAGGAAATGGCCGAATTTGGAATGTCAAATATAAATGATCTGCTTGAAAAAAGCAAGTTGACAGAAAAGAATATGGACGAAATTAACCATAAAATCAAAGAGCTGAATGAAATGACCAATAATATCACCCAGATAACAGCGGTAATATCAGGGATTTCAAGTCAAACCAATCTTTTGTCTCTTAATGCATCCATCGAAGCAGCAAGAGCCGGTGAGATGGGTAAAGGCTTCGGTGTTGTAGCAGATGAAATTAAAAAATTGGCACAACAAAGTTATTTATCCAGTACTGAAATAGACAAAATCATTCAGGGTGTGCAGAATCAGATAGATATAACAACTGAAACCATTGCATTGACAACGAAAACAATAGAAGCACAAACTCAGTCGGTTAATGAGACTAATGAAACGTTTCTTTCAATATCCAATGCTGTTGATGAGCTTTTCGCTCAGCTTATCGAGGTTAAAAAGGGAATAAATATTCTCAATGAGTTTAAAGATACACTTTCAGAATCTATTACAAATATCGCCGCGGTAGCTCAGGAAACAGCTGCATCTACTCAGGAAATTACCTCTTTGATGTACTCTCAAATGAATTCTTCGGAGATTCTTGTTCAGCTTTCTGAAAGTTTTGATTCTGTTATTGCTAATCTGGAGAATGCAATTAATAAATTTACCTTTAATAAAACCGCAGTTAAGAAATCATCTTATGCTGTTATTCCTACAATCGACATTCCATTCTTCCAGGATACCAGGGAGGGTGCCATAGATGCAGCAGCCAAACTTGGTGTTGATGTTTTGTGGCGCGTTTCAAAAACCGGTGATTCATTCGAGCAGGCTAGACTAATTGAGGAAGCAATAGAAGAGGGTGTCTGTGGCATAGGTATAGGGCCAATAGACAGTCCTGAAGTCAGAGATGCATTGGAAAAAGCAATCGAAAAGGATATAAAAATTGTTTGCTTTGATACTGATATTTCAGGGATTAAAAGAAATGGCTTTATCGGTACCGACAATTACAATGCAGGGAAAATGCTGGGAGAAATAGTAGTAAAGAGACTTAACAAAAAGGGTAAGATTATCGGAACCTTATCTAATAAAAACAAGAATATGCAGGATCGTATGGAAGGGTTTATGGAAGTTGTTTCAAACTATCCTGATATAGAAGTGTTATCTTTTGAGGCAACAGAACAGCCAAACGTAGAAGAGCGTTGGCAGAGTCTTAAGAAGACAATGCAAAAATATCCCGATTTTAACTGCTTTGTTTGCATGGATGCAATGGGAAGTTTCTTTGCGCGCAGGATTAAAGAAGACTTAAGAATAACCCCGCTCTGTGTTGTTTTTGATAAAACTGAAGATTCAAAGAAACCTATGGAGGATGGATATCTTTATGTATTAGCGCAACGGCCAAGACTTTGGGGAGAACTTGCAGTCAGAAGGCTTCATGAATCCTGCGGTGGTAAAACCATTCCTGACTATGAAGATACCGGGACATATGAAATCAACAGAAGCAATATGGATATTTTCTTCAAATGATTCAGATATTTTGAAGCCGGCTTGCTGGATTGCAGCAGGCCGGCTTTTTATGATTTTGGTTATACTATCTTGACAATTTGACAGCCATATTTTAATATCATAAATATATATCTTTGCAATGACGGAGAGGAGTAGGCAGAAAACCCAAACAGAGAGGAAATGTCATAAGGCTGTAAGCATTTCCGTGGAAGATTACTGTCGAAGTCGCTCCTGAGCTGAATAGCTGAAATATGAGTAGGCTATTCCGGTTAAGAGCCGTTATCGTCTTATTAAGAGCCCGATAGGGAATTTTGGTGGTACCGCGGAAGTCAGCTTTCGTCCAATTTTTTTGGATGAAAGTTTTTTAATTAGAGGAGATTTTATTCATATGACACTTAAAATTATTGCTTTTGTTTTAATACTGGTTGGTGCCATAATTAATTATGGAGCTAAGCTGATTGTAAAATGGATGAACCTTGCAGAAAAGATAGATGCAAAAGAAGCCGCAGAACTGACGGGTGAAGAATTTGAGCAGTATAAACTGACTAAGGCCATAGCAAGGGTAAAGGTTGCTGGAGTTCTTATTATGTTGCCCGGCGTATTCTTAATATTTTATACTTTCAGATAATATTGAGCAATTAATAAGAGACTAATTGAAGTGATTATTTTAGGACATACAGAAAGGAAGCATATCATGAGTAATAAAGAAATAGAAAAAACCTATAACCCTCAGAAGGTTGAGGATGCATTATATAGCAAATGGATGGAAAAAGATTATTTTCATGCTGTGATTGATCCTGAAAAAGAACCCTTTACCATTGTAATTCCGCCACCGAATATTACCGGGCAGCTCCATATGGGTCATGCGCTGGATAACACAATGCAGGATATTTTAATTCGTATGAAACGTATGCAAGGGTACTGTGCCCTCTGGCTTCCCGGAACCGACCATGCCAGTATAGCAACAGAGGCCAGAATCGTTGAGACCATGGCTAAAGAAGGTATAAGAAAAGAGGATATCGGCAGAGAAGCCTTTTTGGAAAGAGCTTGGGAATGGAAGGAGCAATACGGAGGAAGAATTGTTGAGCAGCTAAAAAAATTAGGCAGCTCATGTGACTGGAAAAGAGAACGCTTTACCATGGATGAAGGTCTGTCGGAAGCTGTTAAGGAAGTATTTGTACGACTTTATGAAAAAGGCCTTATCTATCGGGGTGAAAGAATAATCAACTGGTGTCCTGTTTGCGGTACCTCAATATCCGATGCTGAAGTGGAATATGAGGAACGTGATGGTTATTTCTGGCATATAAAATACCCTGTTACAGGTACTGACGAATTTTTAGAAATTGCTACAACACGGCCTGAGACAATGCTGGGAGATACTGCTGTAGCAGTTCATCCCGAGGATGAAAGATATATGCACCTTGTAGGGAAAACTGTTATGCTTCCGCTTATGGACCGTGAAATCCCTATTATTGCTGATAGTTATGTTGAACGGGATTTTGGAACCGGTGTGGTTAAAATAACTCCTGCCCATGATCCTAATGACTTTGAGGTGGGTTTAAGACACAATCTTGAAATAGTCAATATTCTGAATGAAGATGCTACCATTAATAACAATGGTGGAAAGTACGCAGGAATGGATCGTTATGAAGCCCGCAAGCAGGTGGTAGAAGATCTAAAGGTATTGAACCTGCTTGTTCAGGCTAAACCTCATAAACACAATGTGGGAGAATGCTATCGCTGTTCAACAGTTATTGAACCCAGAGTATCATGGCAGTGGTTTGTAAAGATGAAGCCTTTGGCTGAACCTGCAATTGAGGCTGTAAGAAACGGTACTATTAAGTTTGTGCCTGAGAGATTCTCCAAGATTTATTTCAACTGGATGGAAAACATACAGGATTGGTGCATATCCCGTCAGCTTTGGTGGGGCCACAGGATACCAGCGTATTATTGTGATGATTGTGGAGAGCTGATTGTAGCCAGAACTGCTCCGAAGGAATGTACCAAGTGTAAGTCAACAAATATCAGACAGGATGAAGATGTTCTTGACACCTGGTTTTCCTCAGCCCTATGGCCGTTTTCAACCCTTGGCTGGCCGGAAGAAACACCGGACTTAAATTACTTTTATCCTACCAGTGTTCTGGTTACCGGTTATGATATTATCTTCTTCTGGGTTGCCCGTATGATTTTTTCGGGGATTGAACAAATGGGAAAAGAGCCGTTTAAGTATGTTCTGATTCACGGTCTTGTCAGAGATTCCCAGGGAAGAAAAATGTCAAAATCCTTAGGCAATGGTATCGATCCGCTTGAAGTAATTGAAAAGTATGGTACAGATGCTCTTCGCTATGCGCTTACAATAGGAACTTCTCCTGGAAATGATATGCGCTTTTCCGATGAAAAGCTGGAGGCCAGCAGAAACTTTGCAAACAAGATTTGGAATGCATTCCGCTTTGTTATGATGAATTTTGATGATGACGTCGATTTTAGCAAGGTGGATGAAAGCAAATATACTGTCGGCGACAAATGGATATTGAGCCGCATCAACACTATTGCTCGGGAAGTTACAGAAAATCTTGAGAAGTTTGAGCTGGGTATAGGGCTTCAAAAGATTTATGAGTTTATTTGGGAAGAATTCTGCGACTGGTATATAGAACTTGTTAAGCCAAGATTATATGACCGTGAGGCGGAAGATCGCTTAGAAGCCATGTTTGTGCTGAATGAGGTATTGAAAAAAGCTATGAAGCTTTTGCATCCTTTTATGCCTTTTATCACAGAAGAAATTTACAGTCATCTTATTACAGAAGATGAGAGCATTATGATATCCTTCTGGCCGGAATACTCCGACGGTACTTTATATCCGAAAGAAGAAAAACTTATGTCTTTCATAATGGATGCCATAAGAGGAATACGTAATTTAAGAGCTGAAATGAATGTACCTGTGAGCAAGAAAGCTAAAGCGTTTTTTGTTATTAATGATCAGGATATCAGTGAGTTGATTGAGGAAGAGATATCTACCTTTAACCGGCTGGCCGGATTATCCGATATTATTACCCAGGGTGATAAAGCCGGAATCCCGCAGGATGCCGTGGCTGTTGTTGTGGAAGGTGCCGAAATATTTATGCCTCTGGAAGAACTTATAGATTTAAAGAAGGAAATTGACAGACTCCAAAAAGAAAAGGTCCATCTTGAAATGGAGTTGGACAGAGTAAACAAAAAACTTTCTAACCGGGAGTTTGTTTCTAAAGCACCAGCAGCAGTTGTAGAAGGCGAAAAGGATAAATTAAAGAAATATACCGATATGTATGAAAAGATTATAGAGAGGCTGGAAACGCTGATAAATCGATAAATCATGAAGAAGTTGACAACATAGAATGTATTATTTGAGTTTAAAAAGTGATATCCTAGAAATAGCTGTTGATTTTAGGGGGTGATTTTATTCTTAGGTCTCCAAAAGCAAGGATAACTATGGCTTTTTTTTCGACCATTTTTGTTGTGTTTTTTAGTATAATGGTATTCCAGAACCTTTCAACAGGTTCTGTTGAGGAGCCGCCTGAAGAACCGGTTATAATCACCCCTACTCCTAATCCTCAACAGCAGCCGATTGTTGTTCCTAATGATGATTTAGAGGAGGAAGAAGGTTTTTATCTTACTAATAACCAGAAATATTTTGAGAGTATTGTACACCCTGAAAGTACAAGTGTTTTGTTATTAGGAACGGAGCCAACGGGTTTTAATTTTGATACTATTTCGATACTTAATATCGATAAGATTTCAAAAAAGGTTAAAATTATCAGCCTGCCGCGGGATATTTATATAGATTACAGCGATTATGTCATAGATTCTCTGAGAAAAGCCCAGCCCTCGTATCTGAAGGAGAAGGGGATGAATCGGATAAATGCGGCTCCTTCAATCGGCCAGGCTATAGAATACCAAAAGGATATCGGCCGATTTAATAAGCCGTATGTTGATTTCATTGCAGATCTTATCGAAGAGGTATTTGATATTCATATTGACGATTATGCGTATGTCAAGGTAAAAGGATTCAGGAATATAGTTGACTATTTTGGTGGTGTAACGGTTTATGTGCCTGTTCATATGGAATATAACGATCCATATCAGGATTTAGAAATATATATAGAAAAAGGAACCCAGACCCTTAATGGTAAGGACGCAGAAGGGTATGTAAGATTCAGACAGGGCTTTGATGAAAATGGTAATTTTGTAAATTACGGGGATATATTCAGAAAAGAGAATCAGAACAGATTCATTAAAGCTTTTATTTCACAGCATGTAACACTGAGAAACCTGAGTAAACTTTCTAAAATTGCAGAGGTTATAAGCTCTAATATCAACACCAGTGTTAAAGGCTGGGATTCAATTGTAAAGTATGGTGCTTTGGCTGAAGAAGCATTAAATAATAAATATCCTATTGAGAATTATAGTCTGGAGTTTACCGATAAATTTATAAATGGGTCTTCTTATGTATTAATTAAAACTAAGTAAATATTGCTGTGTTAATAAATGGTTGTGCTCATTCTGCAAAATGTGATAGAATTAGCATAGAAAATCATGTGACAAAAAGTATGTACTTAAGATTTTATGTTGATATACCGCAAGATAAATCTTCCGGAGGATAGGGAATGATTTCCGCCAAATCAAAAACATCAGTATTTGATGTGAAAGGCCATTTATTTCCGATATTCATTGTTCTGATTGTTGGTTTACTATTGTTTTTAACGGTTGAATTAGTCGACAGCAACTTATTTATCTCACAATTCCTGGTTGAAAACAGTATCTGGCATAGAATTCTTGATGTTTACTTATTAATCGTTTCTTTTTCAATTTTTTTAATTTCCTTTTTTACATATCCCCAAACCGAAGATAATCGCTTACTTATCATAGGATTTACTTTTTTGATTGGCGGCATATTATATTGGATTCAAATACTGGACATTCCTTCACATTTAGGCGCCGGATATGGAATAAGCAGCCCTAGAAGTACATTTTTACTCTGTTTAGCTATACGAATCATTAATGGCATTTGTTTCTGTCTTATTTTTACAACCAAATTCAATAATAAATATAATTTAAGAAGAAGATATTTGTGGTTATCAACAATAGTAATAGTTTTGGTTATTTATAGCATAATAAGCAGTCCGTTTATAAAGCAGGAGTATTTAATAAACGATTATGGATTGACCGGCTTAAGCATATTATTATTGGCCGTTGCCGCTCTTCTGTATATTTATGTACTTTACTATACTTTGAGAGAATATATAAAAACAAATGAATTTGTTTTGAGACTACTGTGCTGCGGCTTTATTCTGATGTTTTACAGTGAGATTGCATTTATGGGTATGAAGGAGATTTTTGATATAAATAGTGCTCTAAGCCAATTTTATCTGGTTGTTTCATATGGGATACTTTTTTATGCTTTCTATATAGAAAGCATAAAAAAGCCATATACGCAATTGTCAAAAGCTATGGAAGATCTCGATGAATACCTTAAGGAAATGGATAAATTGGTTGATAACCGTACTACTGAATTGAGAGGTATGTATGAAAAGCTAATGGCAGATCAGGAGATAGCACGGGGGATTCAGTTATCCATGCTTCCGTCAGAATTACCTGAAAATGAGTATGTTTCTTTTTCAGCCGGATATGTGCCGGCAGAAAAATTAAGCGGTGATTTTTATAATGTTTTTAAAATTGACGAAAGCCGTTTCGGAATCTGTATAGGAGATGTTTCAGGACATGGAGTTTCTGCGGCAATGCTGTCAATTTTTACATTTCAGAAGATACAATCACTTATGGAAGAAGCAGCGGGTGAGGGAATTAGTATTCCTTCAATGGTGCTGACCCATCTTTATGAATCATTTAATTCAGCTAATTTTAATGATGATATGTACATTGTCATGCTTTATGGGGTATTCAATACCCAAACAGGAATACTTTCATATGCTTCCGGAGGGCTTAACACATCACCTTTGAGAATAAGGCCTGATGGGTCTGTTCAAGAGTTAGACAGCGATGGGTTTGCAATATGTAAGCTCGGAGATTTCATAAGACCCAAATTTGCAAATCGCCAGGTTCTCCTCTTTCCGGGGGATAAGCTGCTTTTATATACCGATGGTTTAGTTGAAGCCCGCAACTCATCCAAAGAGGAATATTCGATTAAACGATTGAAAAATGCAATTAAGAAGTATAACAGATGGGGAATTAATCATCTGACTGAGGCAATTATCAATAATGTAAAGGAATTCGTAGGCAATGAGAAACTTGCTGATGATATTACCTTACTATCAATGGATGTATTGCCTCCATTCTGATTATTATTAAAACGCCTGAAATAAACAGAAAACGGTATCCTGTTTTATTTTTATTAATAGACACCATATCCAGTATATGTTAAACTGATTCTAATAGGCCTGTTTAATGAATAGTTAAACGGATATACGGAGGTAATAATATGGGTATTAAGAGCTCCAAAACAAAACTTGGATTATGGCTTTCTACTTTCATCTCTATGGCTGGCTTATTATTAATTGTTTTTGTCGCCAATCTTATTGAAAATACCATCACTTCGAATTTTAATAAAACATTGCTAACAATTATTTCAGTGATAATTGCACTTATTCCGCCATTGCTATGGCTTTCAATTTTTTATCGTCAGGACAGACTCAATCCTGAGCCAAAGAGCTGTGTATTAAAAATTATGCTACTGGGAGCCTTGGTTCAAAAGGCAATTTATTCACCCATTATAGCTTTGGTTTTTTCAGGCAGTAACAATGGCATAACAACTATTGGCAGCAGATTAATTGTTAATATTATATTAATAGCAATAATTCAGGAGTCACTCAAATTAATCTCGGTGAGATACAGTATTTATCCCAGTAAAGAATTTGATGAAGTAATTGATGGAATAATTTACGGCTCCGCACTGGGGCTGGGGTTTGCTGCCATGACCAGTATCAGCAACATCATTACTTCAGGTGGTGCTATGCTGACTAATGTTACCGCTTTAGTGGTAATAGAGACCTTTGCTCATGCCAGTATTACAGGCCTAAGCTGTTATATCCTTGGCGTTTCAAAGTATAGTAAGTTTAATCTCTTAAGATTACCATTGGCGGTTATTATTGCTTCGGCTCTAAATGCCATAACCCAATTTCTGCTGAATGCTGTTGTAAGGCAAGGCTTTAGAATAAACTATATTTTAGGTCTTATACCAGCGGCAGTGGTAGCGTGTATAGTATTTGTAGTTCTGGTATTTCTTTCATCGAAGCATGAGAAAGAGGATGAAGGCATCGCCAGAGTGCCTTTGGAGCCTAATAAAGCTCTAATCGGAATGATTCCGGTGTGGATTATTCTTGTAATTACCCTTGGCGCCGGAATTCTTATAAGTAATGCGGCTTTGAAAAATAAAGTTTATACTGTTGACAATGTAATTGAGGTCAAATACCCGTCAAACTGGATTGAATCCAAGGGCGAGGCTGAGCTTTTTAAGGCAGCAGATATAGATAAAGATGGCGGCACTAACTTTATTAGCGTAAAAAAAGTTCCGCTGGACAGTATGATGAATGTTGAGACAAAAGACGAGGAAGAAAAACTGCAAAATGCAGCAGCTGCATGGTCAATAAAGTCAGGAAGAAACAACAGGTTCTATCAGGCTGAGGACGGTTATTTTCTTGGTACTAAAGGTAAGGAGACCTACATAATAAACTATGTTTATATTTCCAACAGACAATCAGCTATAGGAGAAATAAACAGACCTGATATCGGCTACGGCAGGGATGTACTGAGCATCGCAGGTAATGATTTATATATTATTACATTATCAACCAGCTACGAAAATTTTATTATGAATGATAATAAGTTAGTTAATTTATACTATACATTTAACATAAACTGACGGCTTTTTAGAATATAAGATTGGAGTGATTTTAGTGTTTAAAAAGAAACTACGCAAACATCAAATAATTGTAACAGCCGTCATAATTTTGATGGCCACATTGCTAACATCATGTTCTTTGGAAAAGGAAGATGAAACACCACCCACTACACCTCTTTTAACTATATTAAGCGTTAATGAGGACTCTGTTGAGCTTGCATGGAGCGAGAGTTATGATGACGTGGGAGTTGACGAATACAGGCTTTACAGAAACAGTAGTGTTTTGGTTAAACAAAATGATACAGAGTATGTGGACAAAGATGTAGAAAGTGGAGAAGAATATGAGTACTATGTAGTGGCATACGATAAAGCTGGTAACCGTTCTTCAAAGAGTGTAAAACAAAATGTTAAGGTATCAGGTGAAAAGTCAGCGCAGGATCCGCAGGGAACACCTGCTGATCCTCAGGCGGGAAATAAAGGATTTAATCTGCAGAAGATTTCAAAATCAACCATTAAGTTATATACTCTGGATGATAATTTTAATGTTATAGCAATGGGATCAGGAACTATTGTCAACAAAGACGGTTATATACTGACAAACTTTCATTGTGTTGGCGAAAATGGCAGTCTGTACAATTCGGAAGGATATGTTGCTATTGCAATTACAGATGATGTAAAGACAAATATTCAGCCTCAGTATCTTGCGCAATACAGAAGCGGTGTAGAGTATCTGGATTTGGCAGTTGTAAAAATAGTTACGGATTTAAACTGGAATTCAGTATCGGCCAGAGATCTGAATCTGTCCCCGGTAACGATTTCTGATTCGGACATTGTAGAGTTGGGAGATATAATAAATATACTTGGATATCCGGGTGTTGGCGGAGAGACCATAACATTTACCGCAGGTCATGTCTCAGGGTTTATTGATGAAGATGGGGACTCAGAAATTGACTGGATAAAAACAGATGCTGTGGTTAACCATGGAAATAGTGGCGGAACGGCTATTAACAATAAAGGCGAAATGATTGGTGTTCCTACTGCCAAGATAGTTGGAGCTGATAATGACATTATGTTTTATCTAAAACCTATAAATCAGGCTTTGCCGGTTTTAGAGGATGCAATAGCTCAAGGAGATGATCCGAATCTTCCTGTTCCACAGACTCCAGGACCCGGTGTGGAACCGCCTGTCTATGAAACAGTAATAGCTATCTCGGGAAGAATCGTCGATTCATATACGATAAAACCTATTAGAGGAGCTGCATTTGTTTTATTGCAGGAAGGCGTTACCATTGAAGAGTTCGCCAATAACCCACAAGAGTGGATGATACTTTCCTATGGTGAGTCTGATCGGAATGGTATCTTTGTATGTGATTACATTCCTGTTGGTGCTTCCTACTCTGTTCTGGTTTTTGCTGACGGATATTTACCAATAGTTGAAGACAATGCTATAGAAATCCCGGTTGATTGGTATGATGATGTGGATTTAGGAGATATATATCTGGAAGCAACCTATTAATAAACCTTGCTGCACAACAACAGTCTGCCAAAGAAATCCTGACTGTACAAGACCACTGGGGGAGTAGTCAGCATTTTGGTTGAATAATAAAAAGGCGAGTATGTTTAGATGCCCCAAAACAGGAAGGATATACTCGCCATGAAATAGTGCTAATATAGGGAAATAGTCTTGTTGCTTATTTTGATATTTACAAATTAGGCTGATGATGCTATAATAATTTCACACTAAAATGCTGTTATGCATAAGTTATGGGCGATTAACTCAGTTGGTAGAGTGTCACTTTGACGTAGTGAAAGTCAGGGATTCGAGTTCCTTATCGCCCACCAGAAAGAGCCGGATTCAGTAGTTTCTGATTCCGGCTTTTAATAATAATTGATTAAGATATCCTCAGTATCTTAAGGCGGTACAACACCCATTCAAGGCTTGTCTAGAAGTACGTGTGTTGTGTCATTCTAAATGGAGCGGAGTATTGAAGAATCTAAATAATTTTTAGAATAAGAAATACATATTAAAACTTGAAGGGTGGAGTGAAATTTGAAAAGAGATTTAATTCTTATTTTAGATTTTGGCGGCCAATATAACCGTTTAATAGCCAGAAGAATAAGAGAAGCCAATGTCTATTGCGAGGTATTACCATATAACACTTCTATAGAAAGAATAAAAGAAAAGTCACCTAAAGGCATTATTTTTACAGGAGGTCCTGCATCAATTCTTGATGAAAACGCCCCTAAATGTGCAAAAGAAGTATTTGAGCTGGGTATTCCGATATTGGGAATATGCTATGGTATGCAGCTTATGAGTGTAATGTTGGGGGGTAAAGTTTCAAAGGCAAGTCTTAGAGAATATGGAAAGGTTGACATAAGTATTGACAGCAATAATACTATTTTTTCTGGCATAGAAAAACAAACCGAATGCTGGATGAGTCATACTTTTCAGGTAACCAGGCTTCCGGACGGATTTACCGGTATATCAAGCTCCCAAAATTGTCCTATAGCTGCTATGGCAGATGACAAAAGAAAATTCTATGCAGTTCAATTCCACCCGGAAGTTGCACATACTCCAAAAGGCAATGAGATATTAAAAAATTTCTTATATAAAATTTGTGGGCTTAAAGGCGAATGGAGGATGAGTTCATTTGTGAAGGAGTCCATTAATGAGATAAAGAAAAAAGTAGGGGATAAGAAAGTTCTCTGTGCATTGTCAGGCGGGGTGGATTCCTCTGTTGCTGCAGCCCTGATACACAAGGCCGTAGGAAATCAACTTGTATGCATTTTTGTAGACCATGGACTTTTAAGGAAGGGCGAAGCAGATCAGGTTGAAGAGGTCTTTAATAAGCAATTTAAGGTGAACCTGATAAGAGTAAATGCTCAGGAGAGATTTTTAGACCGTCTAAAAGGTGTTACTGACCCGGAAACAAAGCGTAAGATTATTGGGGAAGAATTCATCAGGGTTTTTGAGGATGAAGCGAAAAAGATAGGACGTGTAGATTTTCTTGTCCAGGGAACTATATATCCCGATGTTATAGAAAGCGGGGCCGGTGATGCCGCTGTTATTAAAAGCCATCACAATGTAGGCGGTCTGCCTGATCACGTTGACTTTAAAGAGATTATTGAACCCCTCAGGGATTTATTCAAAGATGAGGTAAGGCAAGCGGGAATCGAATTGGCTTTACCTGAAAGTATGGTCTGGCGTCAACCTTTCCCGGGTCCAGGTTTAGCTATACGTATAATTGGTGAAATTACAAGAGAACGCTTAGACATTTTGAGGGAGGCCGACTTCATATTTAGAGATGAAATTGCTAAAGCAGGTCTTATGAGGGATATTAATCAATACTTCACTGTTCTTACAAACATGAGAAGCGTAGGTGTCATGGGAGATGAAAGAACCTATGACTATACTCTTGCGCTACGTGCAGTTACTACTACTGATTTTATGACTGCTGACTGGGCAAGACTGCCATATGATCTGCTTGAGAGGGTTTCTAACAGGATCATAAACGAAGTTGGGCATATAAATCGCATTGTATATGATATAACCAGTAAGCCACCAGCTACAATTGAGTGGGAGTAGATAAATAAAACCCCGGAAATCTCGATTTAAAAGATTTCCGGTTCTACGTCAATTGTTGGGGTAGGACAAAGTAAAATGAAATAGCTATATGTTACTGGCAGATGGTCATTTAGATTGTCTGCCAGTTTCATTTAAAAGAACTATATTAAGCCATTACATGGAGT
>DUNT01000088.1 GCA_012839205.1 Clostridiaceae bacterium | reverse complement strand
TTGCATGATATTTCGTACACTGTTCAATTTTCAATGTCCAGGTTGCCGTAATTTTTCTTATCCGGCTCACTGTACCGCTTTCGACGTTTTTTTTCTTTCCGCTAGCGGAGACAGCTTTTATATCTTACCACCGACACTTTTTTCTGTCAAGCACTTTTTTCAACTTTTTTCGAGTCAATATTGTGCTCTGAATCGAAATGGTGACGGATTTATATTTTATCACAGTCGCAACATAATGTCAATTACTAATTTCTAGTTATTATTTGTTTATGCGCTTTTCAGCGTTTGCAACTGCGGCTTTATTATATTACATCAAGACCGACCATATTGTCAACACAAAAATTATAATCGTATTTAAACTTGATTTTATCATTTTGCAAACATTCCGATTAAGTTTATAACAACCGGACCTAATAATACTATAAATATAACAGGGAATATAAAAACGACCATCGGAATCAACATCTTTATCGGTGCCTTCATGGCCTTTTCTGAGATACGCTGCTTTCTGTTCTGACGAATCTGTTCCGATTGCAGCCTGAGCACCCTCCCTAAGCTGACACCTAATTGATCTGCCTGTACAACAGCGCCTACAAAACTACGTAAATCTTGAATACCAATACGGTCAGACATCTGATAAAGAGCTTCTTTTTTTGTTTTTCCTACCTTTATCTCCTGCAGTACTGTTTCAAATTCTCTGGCCAGTGGCCCCGGCATCTTTTCTACAACCTTTGAAAGAGCAGAATCAAAAGTTAAACCTGCTTCAACACTGACCGTAAGAAGATCCATTATGTCCGGCAGACTTTTACTGATTTCAGACTGCCGCTTACGAATCTTTGTATTGAGTAACATATTCGGAAAAAGCAGCCCTATTAAAGCCGATGCAAATATAATTAATATAAGATCGCTGACATCCATTCTGAATTGAATATATAACAGCAAAATCAATACCGGAAGCCCCAGTATCATAAAGGCTTGTATTCCTAGCCAGTTCTTTACTCCCCAATTATAGGGCTTTCCTGCCATTATTATTTTACTTTCCATGCCTGCAATCATCTCTTTAGGAGCAAGCCTCAGGACAGCCTTCCCCACACCTTCTAACACAGGCTTAATAATGCGCTCTTTAAATGATGTGCTGAGTTCATCTTCTGGCATACTGTCTTCAGTTTGATGCCTAATATAATTTAGCCGTTGTGAAATTTCTGTTTTTGAACTCTTTCCCAGATTAAGAACATTATATAAAAAGCATGATAATGATATAAGCAATAAGAGTATTATAACTTCCATCAACAGCCTCTCCTAAACCTCAATATTAATAATTTTTCTGACAAAAATAATTCCCAGAAACTCCATAACCAGTGCAATCATGATCATAATAATACCCAATGGATTTGTTATTAATGGTTTTATATGTTCAGGACTTATAACGCTTACCATAATAGCCAGAAAAAACGGCAGCAGTGCGATAATCCAGCCTGACATCCGGCCTTGCGCTGTCAGTGTTCTGATTTCACCTTTAGCCCTGATTCGCTGGCGAATTGTCTCGGAAATATTATCAAGAATCTCAGCAAGATTCCCTCCTATCTGCCTTTGAATCAATACTGCCGTAACCATAAGTTCCAGATCATCGCTGCCTACACGGTTAACCATGTTTTCAAGAGCAGTTTCGGTGCTTACACCAAGGCTGATTTCCTTTTGGAGCTTTGCAAATTCATCTGCCACCGGGCCGGTAAGCTCCCGACTGACAGAGTCCACTGCCTGAAAAAAACTATGGCCGGCTTTTAAGGAATTTGACAGTACTGCTAAAGTATCACCTAATTGATTATTTATTTTTTTTAATCTTTTACTGATATTTCTGTTTAAGATAAGCAAAGGTGTAATCCAGCCTATAGCAGCCATGGCAATAACCATTAAAAAGTTTTTAAAAAGCAATGCTCCTAAAAGGCCAGAAATAACAAAGAGAATCAAACATATGGATAAAAACTCTTCAGGTTTCATTAAAAGATTGGCATTTGTTAGTTTCATTCTTATTCTATTTTTATATTTTGTAAAGAATCCTGTTTTTTCAATACTTTTAGCCAGCAGTCCTAATCCCTGCCGGTAATTGTCCTGCTGTTTCTTAGTCTTTTCATCCTTTACGGTTTCAACCTGATTTGTATATACATCTAAACGACTAATGTAATTATTATTATTAATTAGACCGCATAATAACTGATAAATAAAAGTACTTAATGAGATCCATAAAAATAACAATAGCAAACTCACAAATGCCATTTTCCCACTCTCCAATCGCTAAACAGTAAACAAATCAGTGGGAAGAACTACACCTGTTTTAGCCAGTTTATCCATAAAGCCAGGTTTAAGGCCTGTAGGTACCAATCTTCCTTTTATGCCACCGGTATTATCAAGACCTTCTTCTTTATATACAAATATATCCTGAAGGGTTATAACCTCCCCCTCCATTCCTGATACCTCAGTTATATAAGTAATTCTTCGTGTTCCATCTTTAAGCCGGGTTTGTTGAACAATCAAATCTATAGCTGACGAAATTTGCTCTCGAATAGCCCTGACCGGCAGTTCCATTCCAGACATCAGAACCATGGTTTCAAGACGTGAAAGAATATCTCTGGGCGAATTGGCATGGGCAGTTGTTAAAGATCCATCGTGGCCTGTATTCATTGCCTGAAGCATATCCAGCGCTTCACCCGACCTGACCTCACCTACTACAATGCGGTCAGGGCGCATCCGTAATGAATTTCTGACCAAATCACGTATTGATACAGCACCTTTTCCCTCCACATTAGGAGGTCGAGTTTCCAATCTGACAACATGATCTTGTTTTAGCTGTAATTCGGCAGCATCCTCAATGGTAACTATTCTTTCATCCGATGGAATAAATGAAGATATAACATTAAGGGTTGTGGTCTTACCGCTGCCGGTACCACCTGATACTATTATATTGAGGCGTGCTTCAACGCAAGCCTTCAAAAATTGAGCTACTTCTGCAGTCAAGGTGCCGAAACGTATAAGGTCATTAACTGTATAAGGGTTATCAGAAAACTTTCTTATTGTTATAGTAGGCCCGTTTAATGCCAATGGCGGAATTATTATATTAACACGAGACCCATTAGGCAGCCTTGCGTCAACCATAGGAGAACTTTCATCAATGCGCCTACCCAGAGGAGCTACTATCCTCTCAATAATATGAAAGATGTGATTATTATCTTTGAAAGTTGTATCGCTCAATTCCAGCCTTCCCTGGCGTTCTACGTAGACCTGATTTGGCCCGTTTACCATAACCTCATTTATGTCGGGATCGCTCAAGAGTGGTGTTATAGGTCCAAATCCTATTGTTTCATTGATTATATCCCGGGTTATTATATTACGTTCATTTCGTGTCAAATATTTTGCTTCAGTCTCTATAACTTCATTGGCTATTTTGCGGATTTCATCCTCAATAATCTGCATGTTATCTTCATTCTCTTGTGATATAGTTACCTCTTCCACAACTTTATCAAAGATTCTTACTTTCAGATCTTTATAAATATCTTCCCTGGAGTCATCTTTCTGTCCATGAATAGATACAGGTTTACCTGGTTTTACATCGTCCTGTTTGTCCATTGCTAATCTTTCAAGCAGTCCCACGACTATTCCTCCTTAAAACTGAAAAATCTTCCACAAGGAACGCTTTTCTGCTGCCGGTTCCAAATTGTTGTCATGTATCTTTCCTGCAAGACGAATTACAGATCTGGCCACCCTTGTATCCACTCTTGACATAACAAACGGTATGCCTTTATTAGCACTGGTAATAACCGTATTACTGTCCTCCGGAATAATAACCCATACCGGGTAACCCACCGTTTCTTCGAATTCGCTGCAATTGACGCCATATTGTTCATTAGCTTTGTTAAGTATTACTTGTATTTTTTCTTTATATCTTAAATTCTCCATTAGATTCAATCCCACCCTGATATTCTTTATAGCAGGCAAATCCAGAGTTGAAACAACCAGTATTTTTTCAGAATTATCCAGCGAGGTTAAAACCACATCCTGGAAATTAGCCGGAACATCAATAATCACATAGTGAAAATGACCGTTTAATAAAGCCAGTATTTTCTCTATATGCTTGCTGTCTATAAATTCTGCATATTCTGGCTTTAAAGGTGCCGGCAGAACACTTACTCCGGAAAAATGAGTACACAGATAGTCATTTACAAGGTCTGAATCTACATTGTTCAAATCCTTTACCAGGTCATAAATCGTGTTTTTAACCGATAAATTCATCATAACCGCTACATCACCAAATTGCAGATCCAAATCCAGAAGACATACGCGTTTTTTTGTGTTTCTTGCAAGGGCCACAGCCAAATTTGTGGCTATTGTGGTTTTGCCTACCCCGCCCTTTGTGCTGAACACAGTAATTACCTTAGTCTGAATTACTTGATTTAGCAGTTTAAAATTATGCTTTCTTTTATTTTGAATTTCATATGTCTGTATTATCGAAGATATCAGTTCATCAGCAGAAAATGGCTTTACTAAATACTCTCTGGCGCCGGAAAACATAGCTTTTTTCAAATACTCTTTTTCAGACTGAACTGACATTATAATAACGCCTAAATCCGGTATACTGCATGTTAATATATTTGTGGCAGCTAATCCGTCCATATCGGGCATATTGATGTCCATCAATACAATATCCGGTTTAACCTTCTGGCACAGTTTAATTCCTTCCTTTCCTCCAAAAGCTGTGCCTGCAACCTCTATCTGTCCGTCACATAACTCCAGCAACCTTTTAACATTATTTACAGTGTCATAACTATCATCAATTATTACAACCTTTATTTTTGCCTCATCCATTATTCCTCACCTCCCATATGCTCTGTCAGTTCTTCTATTTTTTTTAATGGCAATAAATCTTCGATTATTACACCAGGTGTTTCAACCAATTCTTCATCCTTATCGCCTCTGAGGGTAATAGCAAAGTCCGCAAAAGCACTGGTATAAGCCAACTTTTCGGCTTCTTTGGGAGAGACACACAGCGTAACTGTCCTGGGTAGTTTGGAATCATCTGAGGATTCGGAGTCTTCACTGGTATTATGTCGGACACGGTCCGGCCCTATGCCCAATACTTCTACATTCTGGATAATGGTGTTGCTGAGCTTGATTTCTTTATCATCATTCGTTTTTATTATGTAGTTACCAATAACATCTACCTTGTCGCCAACTCTTAATTGATTTGAGAAGATGGAACTTTCATTTACAAAAACAGAAAGAGCACGCATATCTTCTGGAATGCTGAATGATAATGTAAGCTCTTCCCACGGCGCCAATCTTTCGGGGCGGAATGGTTCTCCCTTAATTACAGCCTCTTTAATATACATACCTTCAATGCTTTTTCTGTCATTTATAACGCCTTCAGGCAAAGAATCCTCAGGCACATCAATTGTACTGATATCCTCGGGTTTAATCTCTTCACCTACCTTCATATTCCTGGAGGCAACCAGCAGCTTTATAGTCTTTATCTCGGGAACCGGTTTTTCCAGACTATTTATATAACCGAAAACAAACCCGCATGATATTAATGCAAATATTAATGAGATTATAAGTGCTTTTATGTTAATCTTTTTTTCCATGATTCCGCCCCTTTTAAGGTTATTCAACTCGCATTACAGAAGTGGCCGTTAATCTCGCTTCTCCTCCGGGAAAGAACTTCCCGATAACAGGCGTAATCAGACTGGCTCTGTAAACCACTTCTACCTTTGCCTGAGCTCCATGCCTTCTGGAGTTTAAGGGGGGCGAAATAGAAATATCCATACTTGAAAGGTCTAATGTGGTTGTCATATTTTCAACCACTTGGATAATCTCACTGTCAGTTCCGCCTAGTGCGGCTTTTCTGGCACCCTCTCTGGATGCATTGGCAATAATTATATAGTTATTAAAGAGTAGGCCGAACTCAATAATTCCCATGACAATAAGAATCAAAATTGGCAAAACAATGGCTGTTTCAACCAAAGACTGGCCTTTGGAATTTTTTTTGTTAAGCCTTAGTATGGCACTCACCCCCTGTGCCGAAAAAATTAGCCCCTGTTTTTATACAGGGGCAACTATTTTTGCATGCCTTATAATACTATTCTCGTTATGAATCTCCTCCTATAGGTACCTCGGCAAGTTTATCTGTTATTGTATTGAAAATGCCCTCCAGACCGCCGCCAAGAGCTGTCAATGCAACAATAACAACTATAGCAATAAGACCAATAATAAGGCCATATTCAACCATTCCCTGGCCTTTTTTGCTTTTCATCATTTGTGATAATACATTAAACAGATACATCATAGTTTAATCCCCCTGTCAATAATTTGGATTAGTAACATCTCCTTATGATGTTATTATACAGGGGGACAAAACCATTTAACATCAGCCATTCAGCGCATTTTTAGGGGGACTTGCAGATTTAAAAACTAGGGCTTATGACCTATTATTCGACAATTTTATTCTTGATGGCATAGACAGCAGCCTGAGTTCTGTCCTGAACATTAAGTTTACGGAATATGCTGGATATATGGTTTTTTACCGTTTTTTCGCTTATTATAAGAGCATTTGCAATTTCTTTGTTTAACATTCCTTTTGCCAGCAGCCTCAATACTTCAGTTTCTCTTGCTGTAAGGCGGTTTTTAGGATCATCCGCACCACTTTTTATCCTTTTATACTCATTAACCAGTTCTCTTGCCATGACAGGCTGTATGTATGTCTGATTATTATTTACACTTCTAATTGCTTCAATCAGAGCACTGGCTTCTGCGTCCTTTAATATATATCCCAGTGCTCCTAATTCCAGAGCCTTAAGCAGATATTCTCTGTCTTGATGTATGGTAAGCATTACCGCCTTTACTCCGTTATCATATGCTCTTATTTGCTCCAAAGCCTCAAGACCATTTAACACCGGCATGTTAATATCAATCAGAATAACATCCGGATTTACTTCCTTGTATTTTTCAACGGCCATTTTACCGTCAGAACATGCAGCAATAACCTTTATATCGTTTTCCAGCTCAACCAGCTGTTTGAGTCCATCCCTTATCATTGAATGATCTTCCGCAATCATAACCTTAATATAATCGGTCATATAATACCTCCCTGGATTTCATAAGGTAATTTTACCATAACTGTAGTACCTACATTCATCTCAGAACTAATTCTGAATTCTCCTTCCAAAAGCTCGATTCTCTCTTTCATTCCAATTATGCCGAATCCGCCGTCAGCATCCCGGCTTATATCATGCAAAGAATTTATGTCAAAGCCTTCACCATCATCCTTTATTCTGAGTAATATGGATTTTTCAGCACATTCCAGCTGAATGCTGGCGAATGTCGCATTTGCATGCTTATATATATTGTTCAGAGTTTCCTGAACCACTCTGAAGATAGCTAAGGAGATATTACTGTCTTTAATACGGCTATCGTTACCTTTAATCTTTAAATCAACGCTTATAGAGTGTTCATTACTGTAGCTTTCTAAATATTTCTGCAAAGTAATTTTAAGCCCTAAATCATCTATAGACATAGGTCTTAAATCATAGATTACCCTTCTGACATCCTTTAAACATGAGCGAACAACATCTTTAAGGCTTCTTAACTCATCGATGGTTTTCTGCATATCGATGCCGGCCATTTTTTCACATATTTCAGCCTTTAAAACTACATTACTCATAGCTTGTGCCGGCCCGTCATGGATTTCCCGGGCTATACGCCTGCGCTCATTTTCCTGTGCTTTAATAATACGTATAGCTATAAGCCTCTTACTTTCAGCGTTCTCAAAATGCTCATCCAGCTTCTGAAGATCCCCCGAAAGGTAGTTTAATACCGTACCAACCTGAGCTACCAGTTTTTCAGCTTTACCAACAGTCTCAATTGCACTTTTCAGCCGTCTTTCTACATCATTGCGTCTTGAAATTGTATACTTTTCACGCTCCCGACATACAGCCAGTTCTAGCATTAGTTCATTGGCTTCATCATATGCCTGCTTCATTTCCTCTTCGGAATACTTGTCAAAATTACGATTGATTTCAGCCAGCCTTTTTCGGCTCTTAATCACCTTGAGTTCAAGTTTTTGGCACTCATTGATTATCGATGTTGCCTCAGCTTTTAAATACTGGAGTTCCTTTTTTAGATTAAATACTTCTCTTCTGGCACTCTCCGAGATATCAAATATCGCACCCTTGCTCTCTTCAATAACGCTCAATGTACTTTTAACTATGTCATTTATTCTCTTAATGCCGATATTATCCAAGAGCAAACCTCCGGTTTATTTTTCACGCAATAGTTTATTAAGCTCATCCATAAAGGTATTGATGTCCTTGAACTGGCGGTATACAGAGGCAAATCTGACATATGCCACCTCATCAAGCTCCCTGAGTTTCTCCATCACCAATTCTCCAATAAATTCACTGGTAACTTCCCGCTCAAGAGAATTGTTTATATGTCCTTCAATGGCATCAAGAATTCTTTCAACCTGATTTATTGATACAGATCTTTTCTCACAAGCGCGAAGAATACCCTTTCTTACTTTATCTCTGTCGTAAGCCTGACGGGAACCATCCTTCTTGATAACCATGATGGGCATATTTTCCACCTTTTCATAAGTGGTATACCGCTTGCGACAACTTAAACATTCTCTTCTGCGCCTTATTGTGGCACCTTCATCGGTAGGCCTCGAATCAATAACTTTATCTTCATCAAAGGAACAGTAAGGACATTTCATAATCATTCTCCCTACAATTATATATTTTTGGTACTATTTAATCTATCGTCATATTTTCCTATTTACTTTTATATTTTTATTGATATAAAAGACCTATTTCGCAGCATTAGAGCAAACTGTGAAGCAGACTCCAAATAAAAAATGAGGGTTAACCCTCATTTAATTATATCATTTATACATATTTCTGCATATGTTTTAATGCTGATTTTTCCAGTCTTGAGACCTGAGCTTGAGATATTCCGATTTCATCGGCCACCTCCATCTGGGTTCGCCCTTGAAAGAAACGCAAATCTACTATTCTTTTTTCCCTTTCACTGAGCTTGCTCATCGCCTCGCTTATAGAAATACTTTCGAGCCATTTTTCGTCATTATTCTTATTGTCTTTAACCTGGTCCATTACAAAAATTGCATCCCCACCGTCATGATAAACTGACTCGAACAATGAAATCGGTTCCTGTATGGCATCCAGGGCCATAACTACATGCTCCTTAGATATTCCGAGTTCTTTGGATATATCAGTAATATTGGGCTCCCGGGACTCTTTTCCTATTATCTTTTCTCTTGCCTGTAAGGCCTTATACGCTATATCTTTCAAAGAACGGCTTACACGTATCGGATTATTGTCTCTTAAATATCTTCTTATTTCGCCAATTATCATGGGTACTGCATAAGTTGAAAACTTTACATTTTGTGTTACGTCAAAGTTATCAATCGCTTTGATAAGTCCAATGCAACCTACCTGAAAAAGATCATCCGCATTCTCCCCTCTGTTTCCGAATCTTTGAATGACGCTTAAGACTAATCTTAAATTACCTTGTATGAATTCTTCTCTTGCACTTTTGTCACCTTTCTTTATTTTTTTCATAAGCTCATTCATTTTATTGCCTGATAGCAGGGGCAGCTTTGATGTATTGACACCGCATATCTCAACTTTGTTCAAATCAACACACCTCTTTCTGACTGTCATCTATTCTGTACAAATAACAGTCTTATCTTAGAGAGTGTGTTTTATTCTGAATTTTCAGATGAAAATATTTTAATAAGGCCTTGACAAGCGAGTTAGAGCATTCTGCATATCTCTCTTTTAAGACGTCCCAAGATCCTTTTTTCCAGTCTGGAAATGTATGATTGGGATATCCCAAGCATATCAGCCACTTCCTTTTGTGTTTTTTCTAAATGATTGTTCAGCCCAAATCTCAACTCCATAATTTTCTTTTCTCTGCCACTAAGTTTATTCATTGCACTTACCAAAAGTTTCTTATCTGTTTCCTCCTCAATATTTCTTTGGATAATATCGCTGTCAGTTCCTAAAATATCAGAGAGAAGAAGCTCATTTCCGTCCCAGTCAACATTCAAAGGTTCCTCAAATGACACCTCACTTTTTGCTCTGCTGTTTTTCCTGAGGTACATCAAAATTTCATTTTCAATACATCGTGATGCATAGGTAGCAAGTTTTATGTTCCTTCCCGGATTATATGTGTTAATGGCTTTTATAAGACCTATCGTACCGATTGATGTCAGGTCTTCTATATCTACCCCGGTATTTTCAAATTTCCGGGCTATATAGACTACAAGCCTCAGATTTCGCTCAATCAGTGTTCGTTTTACCGACATATCCCCAAACTCCAACTTATTTAAAAGTGCAGCTTCCTCATTTGCCTGCAGCGGCGGTGGAAGTATCTCGTTTCCACCTATATAGAAAATTTCGTTGCCCGCTGCCTGGTTCTGATTTTTTACAAATGTAATAATAAATCCAAACATCCTGTTAAACATGTTATTTCTCCCTTCATCCCCGGCATATTTTAAACCTTCTTACCCTTTTAAGCTAAATTTTAGAAAGCATAGCTGGTCCTACAAGTGCAGAGTATTTTTCGTTTCCGGATAATTTCATGCCACAAATCCCTACAATTACATCATTTATTTCCTTAAGCGATCCCTCTTGCCCAATCCGGATATTATCAGGTCGAAACCCTGTTAGCATACCATTTTCTTTTCCTATAGATTTAAAAGGAATAAGATGAATCCTCTTAGACCAGGGGCTTTTTTCATTGTCAGTGTATAATTCCATATTATTTGACACTACTGATTCATAGATTTCAGCAGGTAAAATAGCTTTTACAGAATCTGCTTCCACCACCATTACCGGATAACCTGTTATTGGGTCAATTAGCGAGTTCCCTGTATCAATCAGTGCATAAAAGCGAACTGATTTATCCCCAACCCTGAGATATACCGGAATTATTGAGCCCTCCTTGAAGGCCTTTCCTGAAAGAATTCTGCCTATGGGTCTGACCAACACAATGCATAATCCTGATGAGAATAAAAACGCCTTAAGTATTCCCCGGGGACTGATATACATAAAGCCTGCCCCAGAAACCGCTCCCCCGTCCATAAAGCTGGACAGAGCATATGTGCACCCGGCAAGTAAAAAAGCCGATATAAGCATCATTCCCCATCTTCGCATGAATTCCGGAATGGTCTTTATTTTAAAGGCTACCAGTGTCATCAGTGTAGATACAATTATCCTGGTTAATAGTGCCGATAAAAAGGCAGTATCCGGTATAGCTACGGTAATAACCGCATATAAGGCTCCAAGAGATGATGCAAATATCATTCTTATGGTTTTTAGGGCAATCCCGGATATAGCACTTGTTAATTTAAGTATTAAACAGTTTGCCAGTAAATTTTCAAAGAACAGAATATCTGCATATATGACCACCTGTGACTCCTCTCTTCTTAATACTTTAATATAATGAGACTAATGCTTTCCTGTCTCATAAGTGATGTCATTCTAAGTGCATTTTGTCATCCTGAGCCCCATCCGAACTCTTCTTTATGTCGTCCTGAGGGTCCCACAGCGGAGTCGAAGGATCTTTAAGTCAACACAAAGATTCTTCGCTTCGCTCAGAATGACAAAAGCAGCTCAGAATGTTATATGAAGTTCGAAATGACATATGTAGCCAGGTTTTCACGGTTGTCCAGAATGTTTTATCACTCCGATTTTGGTTAAGGGTTATGCCTAATAAATAATATTGTTCAACTCCTTTCTTTATGATAAGTAATAACTACCAGGCATATTAGCTTGGTCCGATGCTCAATCACAGGTTATAACCATGGATAAAGCCTATTATAAAGAGAAGATTTATAATTTTATGTCAAATAACGTTATGGCCCGGAATATTTATTGGCGAATCTTATAAAACCGCTTATTAAAAGCATTTTAGTCGCTTTGATTTCCCGTAACAAACATTGGTTACTCCGAATAGTATATGAGTATACACTTTACCTCCGGAGTGGTTTTATGGCTGGAATAGCCGGTATGGTCAGCCCAACTGACGATATCTTACAAAAAAGCGTAAATATATGTGCTATGTCCGAGGCCATTCGTTCCCGGGGAGACAGTGGAGCTGGACATTATATCTCACCGCATGCTGTGTTTTTAAGACGAACAAGCCCTATTGGGCAAACCAGCAAAGGCTCATTTGTCAGCGAGGTTGTATTTGAAGGTAAAACCTATATTCTTGCGCTTGACGGCATCATTTTTAACAGAAATGAAATCAGCTCAGATTTGAACTTTTTGGATACTGATTACAATAATCTTTCCTGCTCTGAACTTCTAATATATGCTTATGTAAAGTGGAAGGAAGATTTTCTAAGAAAACTAAACGGCAGCTTTTCCTTTGCCCTTTGGATACAAGAGGACAATATATTAATTCTGGCCAGAGATCATCATGGGACAAAACCCTTATATTATACAATAAAAGACAGAATGCTTATTTTTGCTTCGGATATAAGAGGAATAACATGTCATCCGTTATTTGAGACTACAATGCTTGATGTTGAAGGGTTATCAGAATTGATATGCTTAAGTCCCCGCTACACCCCAGGATGCGGAATAATCAAGGGCATCCATCAGGTAAGGCCGGGACATTATTTGCATTATTCATCAGATGGTCTAAAAAATAAAAGGTATTGGATAATGGAAAAGCAGTTTCATGAGGATGATCTGGCAAAAACTCTTGAAACTGTCCGGGAACTGGTAATAGATTCGGTAAAAAGGCAAATGATATCCACAGTGCCCCTCTGCGGTCTTTTATCCGGCGGGCTTTATTCAAGCTTGATTACGGCAATCGTTACAGATAACCCGGCACTTTTAAATAATCATACATATAATACATGGTCAGTGGATTTTGAGAGAAGTAACCGCTATTTGCGACACAGAGGAAGCAGCATTGATACTGACACACCATGGATACGGTGGGTTTGCCGGCGGGCAGGAACCCGGCACCATTATATATTTCTGTCACCATCGGATATGATTGAATCTATCCTTGAAGCTGAGGAAGCCAGGGGTATGCCAGGAATGCCTGATTCAGATACCGCCTTACTCCTTTTATGTCACGAAATTCGAAAAGATTTCAGCATTGTTCTTTCAGGAGATTGTTCTGATGAGGTGTTCGGCTCAAACATCAAGGCAAGTGAGCATTTTATATCAGGACGCAAGCGTCTTCCCTGGAGTTCGAATCTGGCTGAGAGAATCTCTGTCTTTAAAAATGATGTTATAGATATGATAAAACCCTATGAATTTATAGAAAAATGTTATGAGGAAGCATTGGCAGACTACCCAAAATTTGCTGTCAATGAAAATCATCTTAGAAAGGAGAATGAATCCCAGTGGTTCAGTCTATATTGGAATCTTCCTTGTTTATTGGATCGGCTCGACAAAATGAGCATGGCTTGCGGTTTAGAAGCCAGAGTTCCCTTTTGTGATGTCAGAATTACCGATTATTTCTGGAATATTCCCCCGGAACTCAAACGACTTAATAGTATGGACAGAGGACTTTTAAGGGAAGCCTTACGTGGATTTCTTCCATCGGATATCCTGGAAAGAAAAAAGTCTCCTTTCCCTCGAACATTAGATCTCGATTATGAAGTAAAACTCAAGAATCTGCTTTTTGAAACGGTATTTGATCCATATTCACCAATTAAATATATGCTGAACCTGAAAACCCTTGAAAGTATGATGAAACAACAACCAAATACAAATAAAAGTTTTCTTTCAAGGACTCAACTGTATGGATGGATTATACAGTTAAATCACTTCTTGAAAACAAATGGCATTACAAATTTTTAATCTCTTCCAAAAGTGCTTCCACAACTTCGCTTTCCGGAACTTTCCTGAGGATTTCGCCTTTTTTAAATATTACTGCCGTATCCTTGCCTCCCGCTATTCCAATATCAGCCTCTCTAGCTTCTCCTGGGCCATTAACAATACATCCCATTACTGCAACTTTTATCGGTTTTTCAATACTCTCAAGGGCTTTTTCTACCTTTTGGGCAATATCTATCAGATTAATCTGAGTCCGCCCACAAGTCGGGCAGGATATCAATACTGCTCCCCTCTTGTAAAGACCGCAGGCCCTTAAAATCTCTTTTGCGGCTTTAATCTCCAGGACAGGATCCCCGGTAAGAGATACCCTTATAGTGTCACCTATTCCTGAAAGCAGCATAGCACCTATTCCTACCGCAGATTTTATTGTTCCGCTGTAGGGGGTTCCGGCCTCTGTCACACCTATATGAAGGGGATAGTCAGTTTTTTGGGATACTAATTTATGAGCTTCAAACAATACTTTTACATCTGAAGCCTTAATAGATATAACAGTATTATAAAAATTCAATTCCTCAAGTATTTTTACATGCCTTAAAGCACTTTCTACAAGAGCTTCTGCACATACCCTCCCATACTTTGTAAGCAAATCCTTTTCCAGTGAGCCGCCATTAACACCTATTCTTATGGGGATCTCTTTTTTACTGGCCATATACACCACTTCTTTTACGCGTTCAACAGAACCTATGTTGCCGGGATTAATACGGATTTTATCGGCTCCATTTTCCATGGCCTTTAAAGCCAGCCTGTAATCAAAATGAATGTCAGCAACAAGGGGAATAGTAATTCTTTCTTTTATTTTTGAAATTGCTTCGGCAGCTTCCATGTCGGGTACCGCCACTCTTACAATGTCGCATCCCTCATTAGCCAATGCCTGAATTTGACTTACAGTAGAATCAATATCACTAGTATTTGTATTTGTCATGGACTGGATGCTTATTGGTGCGTCCCCACCTATAAAAATATTACCAACCCTGATCTTTCTCGTTTCTCTGCGCATATCAAATTCTCCAAATCTATTATATCCTGCATCCTAAGCGTAACCCTGATCACTGTTATGTCATTCTGAGCACCTTTTTGTCATTCTGAGCGAAGCGAAGAATCTTACCACCCTTCTGTCATTCTGAATGGGCGAAGCACAATGAAGAATCTTTTAACGTTGACGTTTAAGATCCTTCGACTCCGCTAACGCTACGCTCAGGATGACTTTGAACGTTAAAGGTACCTGTAGAGTAAATCAAATGCGCCGCTTAAGTGAATCCATCAATTGGGAGGTGCGAGGTACGAGGTTGGAAGTAAGACGTTGTATATAAAGATTATAAACAAATATCTCACTTCTCACATCCCATCTCTCACTTCCAGTATATTGACATCACTCCCGGCACCTTCTAAATGTTTAACTGGTTTTGAACTTCACAGAATGGCATCCCACTGTTATCATTTTACAACAGCCATCTGGGGATGTCATTAAACAGGGTAATAATAAGAATACCAATAAGGAATATAAAACCGATGAAAGAAATCATTCCGACTTTCTCCTGAGGCACAGGTTTTCCCCTGACTTTTTCCACGAGGAGTATAATCAGCATACTGCCGTCCAGTGCCGGAAAAGGTATAAGATTCATGATTCCTAAATTAATGCTGATAAAGCTGCCCATATAAATCAGATTGAGTAGAATCTGGCCGGCAGACTCCTTTGTTTCCACAACACTTCCCACAGCTCCTATGATTCCCACCGGTCCTGACAGTTCCTTAATGGAAATAGTACCGTTAAACAACCATTTAAGTGTCATCAGTACATTACGGGCAGTAGACAGACAAAATTTCGCCGATGCACCCATTACTTCAAATACATTACCCTTTTTATGCTCCAGGTTTATACCAAGAGTATAATTATAATCAGAAAAAGGTTTAATATTCTCAAATACCAGCACATTTCCACTTCTTTCAACTGTAATAGTCAAGGGAGCCAATTTATCTGTTCGTGTATTGTTAAGGTATTTTTGGATATCAGGTGTAGTAAATACTTCGATATCATCAATCTTAATAATCCTGTCTCCACGCTTTATCCCGGCTTTCATCAAAGGAGAATCCGTCTCTATAATATCAATAACATTACTTCCGGTATTTCCCTCAATTTTGGCCGTAAAACCTAGTCTGACCCGGGTTGGCGTTCTTCCGGGAGTAATAATCTTTGTGACCTTTTTGTTTTCACTGACATCATAATAAACCAGTTCTCTTTCCGAACCATCTTCACCGTACATGAAAAGATTTATATCGGACGCCGGTTCATAAAGTCTTTTCCCTCCATAGGAGATGAATCTATCGCCAATCTCGGCTCCGGCATCCTGCACAACCGAATCCTCATAGAATTCTGTAATAGTATTAGTATAAAAACCTGTATTGCCTAAGAATATTGCGGCAAAAATAAATGCTGCCAATAAGTTCATGATTGGCCCAGCTGCTATAACAAGAGCACGCTTTCCCACCGGCTGGTTTGAATAGGCTCTTGCGTCGTCAGAGGATTCTTCCTCTCCCTCCATTTTGACAAAGCCGCCCATAGGTATTAACCTCAACGAATAGGTAGTCTCTCCCTTTGTGAAAGAGAAAATCTTTGGTCCCATAAATAATGAAAACTCCAGAACCTTAATACCTACAGCTTTAGCCACTAAAAAATGACCCAGCTCATGTATGATAATAAGTATACTTAAAGCAATTAAAGCTACTATTATTCCCATTTATAAACCCCCATTGAAAATATTTCGGGCCAGTTCTCGCGATTTTATGTCCGTTTCTATTATATCATCAAGTACAGGCTCACTATTCACAATATGTTTCTTCATAACCTGACTGATTAGCTCTGTAATTTGAAGAAAAGAAATCTTTCCCTTAAGGAACAGCTCTACAGCTACTTCATTTGCCGCATTCATAGCACATGGCAGCGTCCCGCCGGTTTCTGCTGCTTCATATCCTAGTCTTAAGGCTTGGAAGGTCTCATAATCAGGTTTACTGAAACTGAGTGACTTTAATTTATTAAAATCTACTCTCTTAAATGGATTCTCCAGCCGTTGAGGCCAGGTAAGAGCCAGCTGAATTGGTATACGCATATCCGGCGCACCCATCTGGGCCATTATGGATCCATCCTTAAAAGCCACCATAGAGTGTATTATACTTTCAGGATGCACAATTACTTCTATACTTGAAACCGGAGTATTAAACAGCCACATGGCTTCGATAATCTCCAGTCCTTTATTCATCATGGTAGCCGAGTCAATGGTAATTTTACTGCCCATTGACCAGTTGGGATGCTTAAGAGCCTGTTCTACAGTAACTGTTTCCAGCTGTTTTTTTGTGTAACCTCTGAAAGGGCCTCCTGAAGCAGTCAGTATAATCTTTTCAATATCCCTATCCCTGTTTCCCGCAAGACATTGAAAAATCGCCGAATGTTCGCTGTCAACAGGAAAAATACTTACACCCTTATCTTTTGCTAATTTTGTTATTATTGATCCTGCAGTAACCAATGTCTCTTTATTTGACAGGGCAATATTTTTACCGGCCTTAATTGCAGCTATTGTTGGCAAAAGCCCTGCAATCCCCACAACAGATGTTAATACCGTATCGGCATCATTGTGGGTAACAGCCTCAATAACTCCGTCATCGCCCATTAAAACTTTTGTGTTTGTGTCCTTAACAGCTTGTTTTAACAGGCTTGCAGCGCTTTCATCACGTAAAACAGCAAGTTTCGGCTTATGTCG
>DUNT01000087.1 GCA_012839205.1 Clostridiaceae bacterium | reverse complement strand
TTGCATGATATTTCGTACACTGTTCAATTTTCAATGTCCAGGTTGCCGTAATTTTTCTTATCCGGCTCACTGTACCGCTTTCGACGTTTTTTTTCTTTCCGCTAGCGGAGACAGCTTTTATATCTTATCATCGTTGTTGTGTCTTGTCAAGAACTTTTTCAATTATTTTTTCTTTCATTTTTATCGGTGCGTTCTTGATATTTGACGGACAACGGATTTTTAGTTTAACATCATATTATCATCATGTCAAGTTTATTTTCGACTTTTTTAACTGTCATTTTTTAGCTTGGTTTTCAGCTTTTTTATATGCCTTATAATATATAATACATATAAGTAATTTGTTTTACCCTATCAATTGCCATAAATAGTCTGGTAATTTTCAACATTTTGTTTTATAATAATTTTATATCTTTATAATTCTTTAATATTATACAAGTAATTGATAAATATTTGTCAATTATTTACCCCCCCTAATATAGACTCAATTTAATTTAAAAGGGTATCTTGATTCATCAAGATACCCACTTTTTTATTTCTTTTAATATAATAGTATTCCTATTCTTAATTTTTTGTTCTTGTCGGTTTTAGTCGGTGTTTTCCTCGGCAGTTTTATCCGCTGACTCTTCCTCATCGTTTTCCTCTTTAGGAATTCTGGTCAATGACACTACTTTATTGTCTTCTGAAGTACGCATTAAAGTAACCCCCTGGGTGACCCGGCTCAGTATGCTTATATCGCTTACATGCATTCTTATTATCGTACCGTCTGATGATATAAGCAAAAGATCATCGTCATCAGAAACTGACATTGCTCCTACAAGCAGGCCGGTTCTATCAGTAACCCGGTATGTCAGTACACCTTTGCCTCCCCGGTTTTGTACCTTGTATTCATCTAGATCGGTTCGTTTCCCGAAACCGTTGGCGGTTACCACAAGAAGTGTAGTGTTTTCAAAATAAGGCACCATTGAGATAACCTTATCATCCTCATCCAACCGTATGCCCATAACCCCCATTGATGTTCTGCCCATAGGCCTTACATCCTTTTCGCTAAAGCGTATGGCCATTCCTTTTTCAGTTACAAGAATAATATCGTAGGATCCGTCTGTTAAACGGGTTCCAATAAGTTCATCCCCATCTCTCAGAGTAATAGCTGCAATACCGCCCTTGCGTATATTCTCATACTGTTCTAAAGGAGTCTTTTTTATCATACCATTCTTGGTGGCCATGATAAGGTACATATCCTTTTCATCACCATGGATTTTTATCCCTGCCGTAACCTTTTCATCGCTGTCGAGTTGAAGCAGATTAACAATAGCCGTTCCCCGCGCCTGACGGCCTGCCTCTGGAATCTGCCATGCCCGCAGCCTATATACTCTTCCCTTACTTGTAAAGAATAGGATGTATCTATGGGTAGAAGTTATAAATACATCTGTCGCAAAGTCATCTTCCCGGGTAGTAAGCCCAGTTATCCCTTTGCCACCCCGTTTCTGGCTCTTATAGGTATCGATGGGAGTTCTCTTAATATAGCCGAATCGGGTAAGAGTAACCACCACATCTTCATCTTTAATGAGATCTTCCATATCTATTTCAGTCTCATCAATTGTAATCTCGGTTCTTCTTCCATCCCCATATTTGCTCTTTATTTCAAGAAGCTCTTCGCAAATTATTTTGTGAACAAGCTCCGGCTTTGAGAGAACATCTTTATAATATGCAATCTTTTCGAGAAGTTCTTCATATTCTTGCACCAGCTTTTCCCGCTCAAGACCGGTCAGCCTTCCCAGCCTCATATCCACAATTGCCTGAGCCTGTTTTTCACTGAAGCCAAAACGCTCCATAAGTCTCTCTTTTGCTAAGGCTTCGGTTCTGGAGCTTCGGATGATACTAATTACTTCATCAAGATTATCGTGTGCAATTTTTAACCCTTCCAAAATATGAGCTCTGGCTTCGGCTCTTTCAAGATCATATCTTGTCCTGCGGCGGATAATCTCTTCCTGATGCAGTACATAGTATTTAATAAACTCTTTAATTGTTAATACCTTTGGCTCAAATTTCCCTTCCGGTGATTGTACAAGAGCCAGCATGTTTGCACTAAAGGAATCCTGGAGTTGGGTAAATTTATAAAGCTGATTTAAGATAACATTCGCATTTGCATCCCTTTTAAGCTCTATAATCATCCGCATGCCGTCTCTGTCAGATTCATCCCTTAAGTCGGATATGCCTTCAATTCGTTTATCCTTAACCAAATTAGCAATCTTTTCAATAAGGCGTGCTTTATTGACCTGGTATGGCAGCTCGGTTACCACTATTCTCTGACGGTTATTTCCATATGTCTCGATATCAGAAACGGCACGAACTATGATCCTTCCTTTTCCGGTCTTGTATGCATCACGAATACCACTTTTCCCGATAATGACGCCGCCGGTGGGAAAATCCGGACCTTTAATAAATTCTGCTAATTCATCAATTGTTATATCAGGGTTTTCAATATACTTAATAATTCCGTCTATAACTTCGGAAAGGTTATGGGGCGGGATATTGGTAGCCATACCTACAGCAATACCCGATGAACCGTTTACTAAAAGATTGGGAAATCTCGACGGCAGTACCACCGGTTCAATTTCGTGCTCATCAAAATTAGGCTTAAAATCTACAGTGTCCTTGTTTATATCCCTGAGCATCTCCATAGCTATTTTAGTAAGCCTTGACTCTGTATAACGCATGGCTGCCGGCGGATCTCCGTCTATGGAGCCAAAATTACCATGTCCATCCACTAAAGGGTACCTTAATGAAAAGTCCTGTGCAAGACGTACAATACTGTCATATACAGCTGCATCTCCATGAGGATGGTATTTACCCAACACTTCACCTACTGTAGTGGCACATTTTCTATATGCTCTGTCAGGGGTAAAGTTCAGTTGATTCATGGCATAAAGAATTCTTCTGTGTACCGGTTTTAAACCGTCTCGTACATCAGGAAGAGCCCTGTCTACAATTACGCTCATGGCATAATCGATAAAGGATTGCTTCATTTCTGTTTCAATATCTACTGGGATTATTCGATTAGCATTTGGGTTTTCTATGCTTCCGCCGTTTTCGGACATTTATTATGCTTCCTTTCATTTCCATGTAATAAGTATTGTATCCATTTTTTATATGCGTAACATATTCATTTTAATAAACATTTTGTTTTATGTCCACTTTAAAAAAAGACCTGCCTAATAGGCGGGTCAAATTTGGAGATCATCATATTAATTATTGCTAAACATAATTATTGAGCTTTTTTTAGAGTTTCTTTTTTAGGTATTCGCACTATAAACTCCAGAAATTCACCTCGGTCAATCTGAGCTGCCCGTGCATTTACGCCTGACCTTTTCATGGTGTCTATTGCCTGACGAATTGTATTTACAAAGATTCTTATATCTTTTATGGACTTGGTTACGCGCCCTTTATATTCTTCTGTTTTGCCCTGATTGCAATACTTCTCCAATGCCTTCTGTACAAGCTCCTCTGTTTTTCTTACATTGAGACCTCTTTCACAAACTTTCTGCAATACTTTTAATTGTATCTGCTCGTCTTCTATTTTTAATAATGCCCTTGCATGTCTTTCGGTAAGCCCATTATCGGATAATATTTTCTTTACCATAGGAGACAGTCTGAGTATTCTGATTTTGTTGGCAATTGTAGATTGGCTTTTCCCTATTTTCTGTGCCAGCTCTTCTTGGGTCAGCCCATGTTCCTTTATTAAATTCCTGTAACCTTCAGCCTCTTCCAGATAACCTAAATCTTCTCTTTGTAGGTTTTCTATCAGCGCCATAATTGCAGAATCGTCTTCCCCGACATCAACAATAATAGCAGGAACCTCCTTAAAGCCGGCCATGGCAGCTGCCCGAAGTCTTCTTTCCCCTGCAACTAGTTCATAATGAGTGTTATTCACTTTTCTCACATTGATAGGCTGGATAACACCATATTGCTGTATTGATTGACATAGCTCATCCATAGTAGAATTGTCAAACTTTTTTCTGGGTTGATATGGATTAGGTCTAATCAAATCAATAGAAATCATGGTTATCTTTTTCTCATCTGATTTCTTTTCTTCGTATTTTTTTTCTAACCCAGGAAATCTTAATTTTGTTGCAATCATAGGGCACCTTTCCTTTCATCCTCTTTTGTGTATCAAGATATAACATCTTATATTAATAAAAGATTTCGCTCTTTGAATGCTTCTTCCTTTTTTTATTCGAGAGTAAATATCGCACAAAGACTTATATAATGAGAGTTTAGAAGTTATTTGATGGGTCTTTTTGTCGGAATTCCACTTTTTCTAGGGTATTTTGTCGGTGAATGTCGACATTTTCTTATTAAAATCAGGTATCGTTCAATACCACTATAGGGAAGAGTAAATGATTTAACACCTTCTATATCTCCGCCTAATATATCAAAAGCTTTCTGTGATTCCTTAAGCTCCTCTTTGGCATCGGGTCCTTTCATTGCAATAAACATTCCTCCGACTTTTACAAGGGGTAAACAATACTCCAAAAGAACCGGAAGACTAGCTACTGCTCTTGCTGTTACAAGATCAAAGCTCTCCCTGTATTTTTTATCTGCTCCGAAATCCTCGGCCCTGCTGTGAATAGAAAATATATCTTCTAGATTAAGATAATTGCATACTTCATTTAGAAAATTAATTCTCTTAGCCAGAGAATCCAGTAAGGTCACTTTCAGGTTCTCTCTTATTATTTTCAGAGGTATTCCCGGGAAACCGGCTCCCGTTCCCACATCCACCAGAGCCTTCGTTTCATTTGGAATATACTCTGCAACTGACAGCGAATCTAAAAAGTGCTTGATTACAATTTCCTCAGGATCTGTTATAGATGTGAGGTTAATTTTCTCGTTCCACTCCACCAATAGTCTGGCATAGTGGGAAAACTTATCTGTTTGTTCATTTGAAAGTACTACATTATATTTCTTTGCACCTTCTCTTAGCAATTCTATATTTTTCTCACTCAACATATGTTTGCTTAATCCTTTCAGATACTTTATTTCATCCTGAGGGCCGCATAATGACCTTAAATGTCATCCCGAGCAAATCGTATTGCCCCCTTACTGTCATCCTGAGGGCCGCGCAATACCCCTTACTGTCATCCTGAGGGTCGCGCAATACCCCTTGCTGTCATCCTGAGGGTCGCGCAATACCCCTTGCTGTCATCCTGAGCGGAGCGTAAGCGGAGTCGAAGGATCTTTTAAGTCAACGTAAAGATTCTTCGCTGGCGCTCAGAATGACAAAAGGTAGCGCTCAGAAAGACATGGAAAAAATCTTCCTCATCGACGTTTAAATGATACACTACGTACCTTTCCAATACTCTGGTATGGCTCCATATCTGTTTGCCGCTAGCCTTTTCGTTTCCGGCTTTCCAAATATACCAGGAGCACAGCTACATCAGCAGGCGATACTCCCGAAATTCTGGAGGCTTGTCCAAGGGAAACAGGCTTTATTGCATTGAGTTTTTGTCTGGCCTCTAAACTCAAACCATGGATTTTTTCATAGTCAATTTCTTCGGGTAAACGTCTTTCCTCCATGCGCTTAAACTGTTCAATCTGATTCATTTGCCGTTTAAGATATCCTTCATATTTAATGCTGACTGAAACCTGCTCTATTACTTCTTTTGGAAGCTCTGCTCCTTGATCTATTTCTTTTAAATAAGGATACTCCATTTCCGGTCTTTTAAGAAGATCATACAGTTTTATTCCTGTAACAATTTTTGTGCTGCCGTGCCTTTCCAAAAAGTCATTAATTCTGTCGTTTGCGGGAAGTATGGTGTTTTGCAGCCGCCTGATTTCTCCTTGTATCAACCTTCTTTTCTCTAAAAACCGATTATAGCGTTCCGGGGTTACCAGACCAATTTCATGACCAATAGTGGTTAATCTTAAATCAGCATTATCCTGCCTTAAGTAAAGTCTGTATTCAGCACGGGATGTCATCATACGATAAGGCTCATTTGTACCCTTTGTCACCAGATCATCAATTAAAACACCTATGTAGGCTTGAGAACGATCTAAAACTAATGGTTCCCGATTTTGTAGTTTCATTGCTGCGTTAATGCCTGCCATAAGACCCTGGGCTGCGGCCTCTTCGTAACCGGAGCTGCCATTAATCTGGCCGGCAAAAAACAGACCCTCTATTCCCTTTATTTCCAACGATAATTTAAGCTGAGCCGGATTTATACAATCGTACTCTATAGCATACGCCGGTCTCATAATCTGGGCTTTTTCCAGCCCCGGCAAAGATCTTACCATTTTCAGCTGTACATCCTCCGGCATACTGGTACTCATTCCCTGAAGATATACTTCCTTTGTCCCCAGACCCATTGGCTCAACAAAAACCTGATGACTTTCTTTGTCAGCAAAACGCACAATCTTATCCTCAATAGACGGGCAGTATCTTGCCCCTATTCCTTTGATTTCACCACTATACATTGGTGCTCTGTGAAGATTCTCTCGGATAATTCTATGAGTTTCGGCTGTAGTATGAGTCATATAACAGGGTACCTGCTCTATCTGCAATTCACCCGACATAAAGGAAAATGGTACTATGTCTTCATCGCCGGGCTGTTCAATCAATTTAGAATAGTCTATGCTGCGCTCATTTATACGAGGAGGTGTTCCGGTTTTAAAACGCAACAGTTCAATACCCAGCTCTTCTAAGCTGTCCGACAGTCTGTTTGCAGGCAATAGTCCGTCAGGCCCGCTGCTTATTTTACTTTCTCCTATAATTATGTTTGCATTAAGATATGTTCCTGTTGTTAAAATAAGAATCCTGCAATAAAAAACCGTACCTGTATGGATCCGTATTCCTTTTATTTTCTGGTTTTCACACAAAATCCCGGTAACTTCAGCTTGTTTTATTTCCAGATTCTCCTGAGCTTCCAGAACATACTTCATGTAATCGCTATATGCCCGTCTGTCAATCTGGGCTCTTAAAGAATATACAGCAGGCCCTTTTGCTCTGTTAAGAATTTTAGACTGAATAAAATTTGCATCAGCCGAAATACCCATTTGTCCGCCTAAAGCATCCACTTCTCTGACCAGCTGCCCTTTTGCTGTTCCTCCAATGTTGGGATTACAGGGCATATTTGCAATATTATCAAGATTAAGAGTAAATATTGCCGTGCTAAAACCCAGCCGGGCAGTGGCCAAAGCCGCCTCACAGCCTGCATGACCTGCTCCTACCACAATTACATCGTATTCTCCTCCGATAAAATCCTTCATATATATCACCTTGATTATATATCCGTTTAACTCTTTCCTGAGTGCCCTTTTGTCATTCTGAGCGCTCCTTTTTGTCCCCCTGTCATTCTGAGCGCTCTCTTTTGTCATTCTGAGCGTCAGCGAAGAATCTTATGTGTTGACATGTAAGATCCTTCGATTCCACTGCGTTCGGCTTAGGATGGCATCCCCTCTGTCATTCTGAATGGAGCGAAGCGTAATGAAGAATCTTTTTTCGTTGACTTATAAGATCCTTCGACTCCGCTTACGCTCCGCTCAGGATGACAGTAAGAGGTATTACGCGACCCTCAGGATGACGGTTTAGGGCACCAAACAGGTGGTACAAGGTACCTGTTCCCGTATTTGTCTATCCACTATTTTCCCAGACAAAACCTTGAGAAAATAGCGTTTATTACGTCCTGGTCGGCATGGTCACCTGTTATTTTCCCCAATTCCTCAAGGGCTGCTTTAAGATCCAGAGCCACCATATCCAATGTCATTTTTGAGACACTTGCTCTATAGGCTGATTCTAAATGTTCTTTGGCCTTTTTTAGCTGCCCTTCATGTCTTGCATTTGTTATGAGCACCTGATTATCTATATCCTGGCTGTTTTCTGTCGCATATCCGAAAATACGCTCCTCCAGCTCATCCACTCCCCTGTCTTCAGATATGGACATCGGAATTGCATCAGGATATAAATTTATATTATCATTTATTTTCTGCTTATCATCAACGAGGTCTGTTTTATTAAAGCACAATACATAAGGCTTGCGCTCTTTTAATATTTTATTTAGCAAGTCATGATCCTCAGCTGTAAAGCCCTGGGAAATATCTATCAAGAGAATTACCAAATCAGCATCTGAAATGGCTTTTATAGTTCTTTCCACTCCCTGCTGCTCCACCTGGTCAAGAGTCTCCCTTACACCTGCTGTATCCACAAGTTTAACAGGTATACCCTTTATATTCACATACTCCTCAACAGTATCCCGTGTAGTGCCTGGAATATCAGTTACAATTGAGCGGTTTTTTCTCGTAAGCCTGTTCATCAATGATGATTTACCTACATTGGGTCTGCCGGATATAACAATCTCCATACCTTCTCTTAAAAGTTTTCCATAGTGAAAACTTTTTATCAGACTATCAATTTCAATTATTATTGATGTGGTCTCTTTTCCGGCCTGGGCTAAAGTAATCTCCTCGGCATCATACTCGGGATAATCAAGATTGACCTCTATATCGGAAAGCAAAGTTATAATTCTTTCCCTTATTACATTAAGCTTCTGGGATACTGATCCCTCCAGCTGTTTTACCGCAACTTTAGAAACTCTTTGGGTTCTTGCCTGAATAATATCCATTACGGCCTCTGCCTGGGACAAATCTATCCTACCGTTTAAAAATGCTCTTTTTGTAAATTCTCCCGGTTCAGCCGGTCTGGCACCATTACTGTAAAGCAGGTTCAGCAAAGATGATGCAATGGTATAACCGCCATGGCTTGAAATCTCCACTACATCCTCTCTGGTATAAGTGCGGGGCGCCTCCATTTTAATAAGAAGTACCTCGTCAATAACCTCGTTGGTCTCATTTGATATGATTTTTCCATATTGAATTGTGTGGGATTCCTGTTCCGATACTGAATACTTTCCTTTAAATATCTTATCTGCTATTAGAAAAGCATCTGGTCCGCTTAGCCGGATTACTGAAATCCCGGAGTTTCCAACAGCTGTAGAAACACCTGCTATAGTATCATTAATCATATTACTTGACTTAACCTACTTCCACCAAATATGTCAACAATGCCAGCTTAGTTTTGATATTATATTATTAAAGGGCTGTCTCAAAATTGTTGTTACTCTGAATGTAGCGAAGAAACACTTTCATCCGCTATAGGCGACAGAATAACACGCTTTACATTTTGAGACAACCCCTTTATTATCTGCTTAAGAACGACCGCTGGCATGCTTGTAACGCACAACTACCTTACGATTTGGTTCTTCTCCGGTACTCTGTGTTTCAACATGCTTATGGTTTTGCAATGTTGAATGAATTATTCTTCTTTCATATGGATTCATGGGTTCAAGCGTTAAGTTCCTGCGATATCTTGCTACTTTATCAGCGACTCTGTTTGCAAGCCTTATCAAGGTCTCCTCCCGCTTTTTCCTGTAGTCTGCCACATCCATAATTATACGCATATACTCCTCTGACCTGCGGTTCACCACAAGGCTGAGAAGATATTGCAAGGCATCCAGTGTTTCCCCTCTTCTGCCTATAACGATACCGATGTCGTCACCCGTTAAACGAACAGATATTTGATCTTCTTCATGAGTTATTTCAAGGTTTGCCGTAATCTCCATTTTCTCGAAAATAGGTCTTAGAAAATCAACTATTATATCATCAATAGTAACCTTTGGTGTTACTTTGACAACAGCATTTTTATTCCCTATTATCCCCAATATCCCCTTGTTTCCTTCAGTAATGATCTCTACATCTACGCTGTCAATATCTGTTTCAAGCTCTTGGCATGCAAGCCTGATTGCTTCATCAACTGTCTTTGCCTCTTTTGTTACTGACTTTTGCAACTTCACTCTCCTCCTTCTTTGCTTTGTCATCCTTGTAAAACTTATTTACAAGTTTTTGCTGACCAAAGCTTAATATATTATTCAGAGTCCAATAAAACGATAAGCCACATGGAGTACCTAATCCAATCCAAAGGGTCATAATTGGGCTCATCCATAACATACTTTTATTTGCGCAGCCGTTATTTGCGCCCTTCTTGTCTTTCCCTTTTGACTCTGGCGGTTTGGGTGCCATTAGAGATGCCGTTAAAAATGTTGTACTAACAGCAATAACTAAAAGAATCAGCGCCGGAAGATATATTTTAGGATTGGCAGCTATTTCCTTCGGATTAATTGTAGGTTTTATTCCCAGATTGAAAAAGTTGAATACTTTTAGATCAAATTCCGCCAATTTCTGTTTTTGTTCCTGGGAAAGATAGGGATTATTAATCAGGATTTCTTCTTTTCTGTCTATTACGTCCAATATTTTAATCTCTATATAGGCATCTTTACTCGATAAATCTTTATAGGTCTGCTGTAGATAGGCATCGTCAACATTATCAGTGTAAGGATCCCGCAAATCCAGATTATGCCTGCTATTATCGAACTGTAAATCACCAGATTGAATAGAAGCAAGAGCCATATGGCTCACTGCTCTGGCCGGCATATCCAGCATATACGACATGGGCATTCTGATAACATAAAATAGCGCTATAATAATGGGCAATTGAATCAACATCGGTAAACAGCCGGAAGTAGGATTATAATTCTTTTCCTGATAGAACTTCATTTGTTCTTCCTGGAGCTTTTCTTTGTCATGTTTATAGCGTTCCTGAATTCTTTGTAATTCCGGCTGAAGCTCCTGCATTAATTTTGTTGACTTCATTTGTTTAATGGATAAGGGCAATAGAATCAACTTATAAACTAAAGTAAAGAAGACCAGCGAAAGTGCATAGTTATGAAGGCCAATAGTATTATAAATAAAATACATCAGCATGCCGAATATCTTGCCAATCGCACTTAAAATTCCCATAAATTTTTCCTCCAAGTATCTATTTTACAGGGTCATATCCTCCTGGGTGGAAGGGATGACACTTTAATATCCTAATTATTGCTAAATAAACACCTTTTAGTGCACCGTATTTTGTTACAGCTTCTAAGGCGTATTGTGAACATGTGGGATAAAATCTACATGTAGGTTTTCTTTTCAGGGGTGATAAATAGCGTCTATATAGCTTTATAACACCTATTACCAATCTTTTTAACATTTATTCTCCCTATCTAAAAGACCTAACTTGTAAAGAAGATATCTTAAATCCTTCCCTATATTCTCCTTGTTTGCATCATTTTCGCTTTTTCTTGCTACTATAACTATATCAAAACCTTTGTTAAGCCGATAGTACAATTCCCTAATATTTTCTTTTATCAGCCTGCGCATCCTGTTTCTTTTTACCGCATTTCCGACTTTTTTACTTGTGGTAATTCCAATCCTTGTTGTTTCTGTATTGTTATCAAGGCAATAGACAACTAAAAAGGCCGTCGCTGCATATTTTCCTCGCCGGTATACTCTTTTATAATCTCTGTTGTTTACTAATACATAATCTTTTTTCATTTTTTTCTTCAATTCTGCTGCCAAGTCTTGTACTTGATAGCATTGGATTTTATTCAACGTGTTAATCATCCATTTTAAGCGCAGTGTTATTAATCCGTTGAAAAAAGGCAAGCATTAATACTATTTATGCATTAAGTTAGGCATAACAAAGAATATTCTTAATAAACTTAATGATTCTTCATTCTGCCCGTAATGACTCAACTCATGTACCGTTGAAAGCAGCTATACTTATTATACGAAACAATGAGATAGAAGAATACTCTAGTAAAGCCTATAAAATACTTGCCCGAGAACATCAGTGCCATTCTGAAGCAAAACAACTACGTCAGCTACTGAAAAACTCTCATGCCGAGAACCATGTTGTGTCCACAATAGAAGAAAAGACCAATATATGGTCTTTATGCAGTTAATTTTTTTCTGCCTTTTAATCTTCTTCTTCTTAATACTTTTCTTCCGTTTGAAGTCTTCATTCTTTTTCTGAAGCCATGTTCCTTTTTGCGTTGCCTCTTTTTAGGCTGATAGGTACGTATCATCTATAATGCACCTCCGATCAGTATATATCTAAATTAATTTTTCTTATTTACAAAGACACCAGCAAATATTATATAACCAATTGTACACTAAAGTCAATAAAAAGTATCAATTGAACCTGCCTGTTTTTGCTTATTTTTCTCTGATAAAAGTTTTAGTATTCATAAACCTCCCTCAATCTGCCTTGGTTTTTATTAATATGGTATAGTTGATATGTGTATTAACAGGGCTTTTATAGCATTATTTACGCCAGATTATTCTACAATTCCACAACTGAGTTTTTGTTGAAACGAAGAATGAAGTTTGATATATTTAAAGGTACGGTCAGGAAAACAAATGGAGGAATTTCTAATGTCAGCTGCTTTAAATGAAACATGGTATCAAGTCACAAAACTGCTTGAGGAGGAGATGACAAGCGTCAGCTTTTCAACCTGGATTGAGACAATTGTTCCTGTTTCTATAGATAAAAACATTATTACTCTTGAGGTTCCTTCGGAATTTAATCTGGGTATAATTAAGTCCAGGTATAAAGACCTTATACAAAATGCAATAAAAATTGTTACCAACCGAGATCTGGAGATTGAATTCTATATACAAAATATCGATGGTTTTACCGAAACGAAAGTTGCCTCGGAAGAAATCTCTCCGGCTCTTTCAATATTAAATCCAAAGTATACTTTTAATACTTTTGTAAAAGGGAATGGCAATCAATTGGCCCACGCTGCCGCACTGGCTGTGGCTGAAGCACCGGCTATTGCCTATAATCCTCTTTTTATTTATGGAGGAGTAGGTCTTGGAAAGACTCACTTAATGCATGCAATAGGGCATTATGTAATTGAACAGAATAAAGATACAAAAGTATTATATACATCATCAGAAAAATTCACAAACGACCTTATAAATGCAATAAAAGATGACAGAAATGAGGAATTTCGCAGCAAATACAGAAGTATAGATGTTCTGCTTATAGATGATATTCAATTTATAGGAGGAAAAGAGCGTACTCAGGAAGAGTTCTTCCATACTTTCAATGCTCTTTATGAATTAAATAAGCAAATTGTTATTTCAAGTGATAAGCCTCCCAAAGAAATTCTTACTTTGGAAGAACGGCTCCGTTCCAGATTTGAATGGGGTTTAATTGCGGATATACAGGCTCCAGATACAGAAACCCGTATAGCAATACTTCGCAAAAAATCTCAGTTGGAAAATTATGATATACCAAATGATGTTTTGGTGTATATTGCAAATAACATTGAGTCAAATATAAGAGAACTGGAAGGAGCATTGAATCGTGTAATTGCTTATGCTTCTTTAACGGGAAGCCCTATAACATTAGAGCTTGCCCAGGAGTGTTTAAAACAAATATTAGCTAACATATCAGTGGCAAATATAAATCATAATACTATCATAAAGGTTGTTTCCCGGTACTATGATATATCTCCGGATCAAATGATGACACAGAAAAGGTCCCGTGATATATCATTTCCAAGGCAGGTTGCCATGTATCTTTGCCGGGAGTTAACGGGGATGTCTCTTCCTAAAATAGGCCAAGTCTTTGGAGGCAGGGATCACACAACTGTTATGCACGCGTGCGACAAAATATCAAATGAAATGGAGCAAAGTGCAGAATTAAGACGTGCAATTACAGAATTAAAAAGAAATATTACAGGAAAACAGTAAGTTTTTATTTTTTATCCTCAAAAAATGTGGATATGTGGATGTATAAGATGTTGAATATTTTGTTTAAATAAAAAGAAAAAAGTTATGCAGAGGAAAAGACTTAATTATCAACATGATTATATACATAGAAAAACGTTTGATTTCAGAACTTTGAGGCGCTTATCAACATAATTAACAGTACTTACTACTATTACGACTAAATTTATAAATAATATAAAGAGAGAATAAGGAGATAAGAAAATGAAAGTTATTATCCTTAAACAAAATCTGATGGAAGCAATAAACATCGTTCAAAAAGCTATTATGCCAAAAGCTACATTACCTATACTGGAAGGTATTTTTATTGAAGCCGATGATAAACTGAAGCTAATCGGCAATAATCATGATTTAGCAATTGAATATAATCTTGAAGCAGACATAATGGAAAAAGGCTCTATTGTAATAAATGCAAGAATATTTGGAGATATAATAAGAAAACTTCCCGATGCCCCTGTATCAATTGAAGTAGATGATAACAGCAAGGTAAAAATTGAATGTCTGAATTCATACTTTGAAATAAAAGGTATGGATTCAGATTCATATCCATTGCCGCCGGAATATAAAAATGACATAACATTTAATATCAGTCAGGCAGCGCTTAAAGAATTGATAAAACAGACTATCTTTGCAGTTGGATCAGATGAGAACAGAAAAATAATGACCGGTTCGCTCATTGAAGTAGATAGTGGAGAAATCAGAATAGTTGCCTTAGACGGCTTCAGAATGGCTGTAAGTAATTCTATTATTAAAGAGGATATAAGTTTTAAAGTTGTGGTTCCCGGAAAGAATATGAATGAGATATTACGGATACTTGAAACCAGTGACGAAGATCTTACGGTATCATTGTCCGGCAATATCATATCCTTTGAGTTTAAAGAATGCAGAATTTTCTCAAATGTTTTAGATGGCGAGTTTATGAATTATAAAAGCTATATTCCGTCAAAGTTTGAAACAGTTATAAAGGCCAATACAAAGGACCTTATTGACAGCCTGGAAAGGGCGTCATTGATAACCAGCGATGATAAAAGATATCCGGTTAAATTTAATATCAATGATGATGAAATGCTTGTTTCTTCGACAGCCGATGTGGGTATCTCAAAGGAACAAATAAAAATTGAAAACGAGGGAGCTCCTCTTCAAATAGGCTTTAATCCCAGATACTTTATAGATGCATTGAAAGCAATTAACGATGAAGAAATAAAGATATCTTTTACATCTTCAATAGGGCCATGTATTATTACAGCTTTAGATCATGACAGATACCTTTATCTGATATTGCCGGTTAGAATAAGGAATAATTGAAAGGCGACATTATGACAGATATTCTAATTACTACTGAATATATAAAACTGGATCAATTTTTGAAACTGGCAAATATAATTGGCGCAGGAGGAGAAGCACGCTTTTTTATTGAAGAAAACAGGATTTTAGTTAATGATGAGCCAGAGGACAGGCGGGGAAGAAAACTTCGCAACGGTGATATAATTACGGTAAACAATGAAAAATACAGAATAGTACAAAATGGTGAAATAAAGTGACCATACAAGAATTAGAATTAATAAGGTTCAGAAATTACGAAAAAGAAAGCCTGGCCTTTGGAGAAGGAATAAATATTTTGTACGGGCAAAACGCCCAGGGCAAGACAAATATACTTGAGGCTCTTTATATATCTTCAACCGGAAAATCTCACAGAACAAATAATTATAATGATTTAATACAAAGGGGACAAACTGGATTTGAAATAAAACTTAGTGCAAGATTAAAAGACAGGGAAAATTCCATTATCATAAGATATTCGCATGAAAAAAGAAAGAGTGCAGAGATAAATGGAATACAAAGAGATAAGCTTTCTGATATACTTGGGACTCTGAATATGATTCTGTTTTCACCGGAGACCCTTGATGTTGTTAAAGGATCTCCGGCTATGAGAAGAAAGTTTTTAGATATATTATTATGTCAGACCAACAGAAAATATCTTCATTTATTAAAAAGATACAATTCACTTGTAAAAAACAAGTCTATAGCCTTGAAGAAAGGAAAGTCTGAAAAAAAATATGAAGAGATAATACCTATTTGGAATGAGCATATTTCTGTGTATGGCGGTAAAATTGTATATTTAAGAAATAATGCAATTAATATATTAAACAAGTATATGAAGAAAGAAATAAATAAAATAACAAATAGCACTGAAGACTCTGATCTTGTTTATAAGACATTTTGCGAAACTTTAGAGGGTAAAGATGAGAAATACTATGAAGATCAGCTTTTAAACAGTTTAAATGAAGGAATGCAAAAGGAAATGAATATTTCCCAGTGCATTTATGGGCCCCACAGAGACGATTTTGAAATACTATTAAACGGTATGAATTCCAGGCAATATTGCTCACAGGGGCAACAAAGAACTCTTGCCTTATCCCTGATATTAGCAGAGCTTTTTTATGTTGAAGAGATTAAAGGAGAAAAACCAGTACTTTTATTGGATGATGTTTTGTCTGAACTGGATTTAAAGCGTCAAGAATATTTATTAAAAGGTTTATCCAATGTTCAGACAATAATTACAACAACAGATGAAATTCCGTTTATCAGCCAGGACCAAAGAATAGTAAAGAAGTTTTATATTGAAAGCGGCAAAGTAATGCCAAAAGTTGAAAAAAAGAATAATTTGGAATAGAATTGAAAGGTGATATTTGTGATCTTGCATATTGGAGAAGAAAAAATTGTCTTTATAAAGGACATTATTGCAATTATGGATATAGAAAAAACCACTACATCCAATAATACCAGAGAGTATTTAAAAATTTGTGAAGAAAGAGGCATGATTGAAACAATAGGCACAGATATACCTAAATCATTTATTGTAACTATGCAAAATGGTAAACAGACGGTTTATTTATCTCCAATATCGTCTGCTACACTTAATAAAAGAATAAAAAAGGATACTGATGATATCAGGAGGAATTACATTATATGACAGAAAACAAAAATAATAATATTGAATATAATGAAGATCAAATACAAGTATTAGAAGGTTTGGAAGCGGTCAGGAAAAGGCCGGGTATGTATATAGGAAGCACATCTTCAAGAGGATTGCATCATCTTGTTTATGAAATCGTTGATAATAGTATTGACGAATCGTTGGCCGGATTCTGTGATCAAATACATGTCATTCTTAATAAAGATAACAGCGTGACTGTATATGATAATGGCCGTGGCATACCTACAGGTATACATCCAAAATTAAAAATTCCCACCATGCAGGTAGTTCATACCGTTCTTCACGCCGGCGGAAAATTTGGCGGAGAAGGCTATAAGGTATCCGGCGGTTTACATGGTGTTGGCGCTTCAGTTGTAAATGCATTATCAGAATGGATGGAAGTTGAGGTAGCCCGTGATGGGAAGATATACAAACAACGCTATGAAAAGGGCCTGCCTGTTACCGGAGTCGAAATAATAGGTGATTGCCAAGAAGATCATACAGGTACAAAAACTACCTTTAAGCCTGATGAGGGAATATTCGAGGAAACAGTTTATGATTTTGATACACTTATCAAGCGTTTCAGAGAAATGGCATTTCTAAATAAATTAATTACAATTACCTTGATTGATGACAGGCATGAGGAAAAAAATGAAATAGTATTGCACTACGAAGGTGGTATAAGTTCATTTGTACAATATATAAATAAGAACAAACAGCCTATTCATCCTGATGTAATATATTTCGAGAGTAAAAAAGACGGTATGGAATTAGAAGTTGCAATGCAGTATACTGATTCATTTAATGAAAATGTGTACAGTTATGCAAATAATATTGCTACAACAGAAGGCGGTACTCATATTACAGGTTTTAGAACTGCCATTACAAAAGTAGTAAATGATTATGCAAGAAAAATTAATCAGCTGAAAGAAAGCGACAAAAATCTTTCAGGTGAAGATGTCAGAGAAGGATTAACTGCAATAGTATGTGTTAGACTTCATGATCCTCAATTTGAGGGACAGACAAAAACAAAACTTGGAAACGCTGAGATAAGGTCATTTACAGAAAGTGTAGTGACAGAAAAACTAACATATATTTTTGAAGAAAATCCAAGAATAGCCAAAATAATTATAGAAAAAACTTTATTATCTTTCAGGGCAAGGGAAGCAGCCAGAAAAGCCAGGGAATTGACAAAAAGAAAATCTGCACTTGAAAGTACTTCATTACCCGGAAAGCTGGCTGATTGCTCAGATAAAGATCCTTCAAAATGCGAAATATTTATCGTTGAGGGTGATTCTGCAGGTGGAAGTGCTAAGCAGGGAAGAGACAGAAGGTTCCAGGCAATTCTTCCTCTTTGGGGCAAAATGCTGAATGTAGAGAAGGCAAGAGAGGATAAAGTATATGGAAATGATAAGCTAAGTCCTGTAATTATGGCTTTAGGGGCAGGTTTCGGTGACGAGCTTGATCTTTCAAAATTACGATATCACAAGGTTATTATTATGGCCGATGCTGACGTTGATGGCTCACACATAAGAACATTGCTATTGACTTTCTTCTATAGGTATATGAAGCCACTGGTGGATAATGGACATATATATATTGCGCAGCCTCCTTTGTATAAAGTGAAGAAAGGAAAAGAAGAGATTTACGTATATAATGATCGTGAGCTTGCAAAACTCATGAAAGAAAGAAACTGGGACAGAGAAGATAAAAGCATTACTATGCAGCGGTTTAAAGGTCTGGGAGAAATGAACGCTGAACAACTTTGGGAAACCACTATGAATCCTGAAACAAGACAAATATTAAAGGTAGACGTTGAGAATCCGGTATTAACCGATGAAATATTTACAATACTCATGGGTGAAAAAGTTGAACCAAGAAAAGAATTTATACAAAAGCATGCAAAATCAGTTCATAATTTAGATATCTGATAAAAGAGGTAAAGATGGAATTTCGGATTGCAACAATATCAGATATAAATAGAATAATGGATATTATCAGGCAAGCTCAGGAATATTTAAGGAATAAAGGGGTAGACCAATGGCAGGATAACTACCCCAATTTAAATATTATCAGGGATGATATCGAGAAAAGAAAAGGCTATGTTCTGGAAAAGGATGGCCAGGTAGTTGCCACTGTAGCAATTTCTTTCAGCGATGAAAAAACCTATGAAAAGATTTATGAAGGCAAATGGATTACAGAGAATGAATATGCAGTAATACACAGAATAGCAGTTGACAATAATTTTAAAGGCAAAAGATTATCTTCTGAAATAATAGCACAAGTCGAGAAAATGTGCTTACAAAGTGACATTTATAGCATAAAGGTTGATACCCATAAGCAAAATGAATCTATGAAAAAAATGCTAAGTAACAACGGGTTTCAATACTGTGGAATAATATTCCTGGAAGACGGCAGTGAAAGAGTTGCATATGAAAAGGTAATATAGAAATGTTTCACGTGAAACATTTCTATTTATCAAAGTCAATCAGGACATCAAAAGATGTATCGCAATTTGTTTCATTTACTCCTCTGATGATAATTCTGTCATTCATTCTGCCTTTTTGAACCGAGAAAATGTCTTTATCTCTCAATTCTGATAAAAAGAAAACTTCATAGCGTTTCATTTTATGGAGGTTTTCTTTTTCTTCATCATTTAAGGCATCATAGGCAAATTCACCGTACCGTGTATTGTTTACATGTCCCAAACAGTCTATATAACTATTATATACTTTCCTTCTATCTACTTCATTTAATGTTATGTCTGTTTTGAAAGAAGGATTTGCATCGATAGTGAATTCACTAATAGGGGAGCCAATATAAAAAGGGGCTTCTTTTTTTCTGAATACGCTCCTTGTTTCTAAATCCAGAAGTACAGAAAAAGTAGAACCATGAAACAAAAGATTATTATTTTCATCTTTAAAAACAAGTTCACGGCGGAAGAAGGGGCCCTTCTTCTGTGAATGCCATGTTTGAGCGAATAATTTAATGCATCCTTTAACCGGTTTCATAATTTCTAGGGATATAGAGATTAGTACCCATGCTAAACCGTATTTCATTGTCGTATCTACATTAAGATTTATTCTGTTTAAATGTTTTTCTGCAATTGCACTAAATAAATTTTGATATGCATAAGGCTTTAAATAGCCATATTCATTTAATTCAGAAACATCCGGTTCGATTTCATATACAAAGTCTTTCTCATTAATCATAAAAACCTCTAAAAATATTTTAGTAATTAGCACTTACACTCTAGTATATAAAAAAAACAACACTAATAGCAACTATAAAGAATAGAAGTAGGCATTATTATCATAAACCACAATACTATTCATAGTGCTAATTAACATTATTATAAATAGAAATGAGCTCTAATCAAGATTGCTAGCTTAACACCCTTAAACAATCAATCATATATCATGGAGCAGGTATGGCATGGGAATTCTGAACTTTACCTTTATTGTCATCCTGAGAGTTATGTAATACTCACTACATGCCATTATGAGCAAAGCATAGAAATCCCATATGTCACCCTGAGCGGAACACAGTGGAGTCGAAGGGTCTTATTAAGTTAACGCAAAAGATTCTTCGCTGCCGCTCAGAATGACAGTGAAAGTATCATCCTGAGCGTTAAGTAATACTCACTACATGCCATCATGAGCAAAGCATAGAAATCCCATATGTCACCCTGAGCGGAACACAGTGGAGTCGAAGGGTCTTATTAAGTTAATGCAAAAAGATTCTACACTTACCCTCAAAACGGTACGGTATGTAAGACCATTATCTATATTACTAGGAGCATACTATTGATGAACACCAGTTATATCTTAATGTATTTTGGTGAAATGCTCGACCCCTCAGGATGACATCCTCTTGTCGTTCTGAATGGAGCGAAGCGAAATGAAGAATCTTTACGTTAACGTAAAAAATATTAAGATATCTTTTAACCCAACTAGACATATGTTTCACGTGAAACAATACTACATTTATTCATGGTTATATTGTATAATATAAGCTGTGCCTGTGTTTTCTATGGTATAATTGTTAAGAAACAGCCCTTTCCCGGGTTAATACAAATAAGAGAGGTGCTATATGGCTAAAATAATTGCTATTGCCAATCAAAAAGGTGGAGTTGGGAAAACTACAACGGCAGTAAACTTAAGTGCCTGCCTGGGTGTTAAGGGCAAAAAGGTCCTTGTTATTGATATTGACCCACAAGGAAATACGACAAGCGGTTTCGGTATAGACAAAAATTCGGTAAAAAACTCTATATACGATACAATTATTAATGAAATACCAATAGAAGATACTATGCTGGAAACCCAGATAAAAGGCCTTTATCTTTCACCCTCCAATATTAATTTAGCTGGTGCAGAGGTTGAACTGGTATCGGTATTATCAAGGGAAACCAGATTAAAGTATGCTATTGACGAAATAGAAGACGAGTTTGATTACATAGTTATAGACTGCCCGCCCTCACTGGGATTATTAACAGTTAATTCTCTGACTGCCGCCAATACTATTTTGGTACCTATTCAATGTGAGTACTATGCTCTTGAAGGTCTTAGCCAGTTAATGAATACAGTAAAGATTGTCCAGAAACATTTGAACAAATCTCTCAGAGTTGAGGGAGTTGTTTTAACAATGTTTGATGCAAGAACTAACCTTTCAATTCAAGTAGTTGAAGAAGTTAAAAAGTATTTCGGCAATAAGGTTTACCGTACTATAATACCTCGCAATGTACGTTTAAGCGAGGCCCCAAGCTATGGCCTTCCTATTATTCTATACGATGAAAAATCTAAGGGCGCTGAGTGCTATATGGAGTTAGCAGAAGAGGTAATATTAAGTTCGGAGGAAATATAAAGAATGAAAAAGGGTTTAGGTAAAGGACTTGAGGCACTTATTAGCTCAACAAATGCTCTTGATGATGCAAGAAACAGCGTAATGGAAGTAAGGATTAACCAGGTTGAGCCAAACAGTGAACAACCCCGAAAAATCTTTGATCAGGAAAAGTTGGATGCATTGGCTGAATCAATAAAGAATCATGGTGTTGTTCAACCGATTATTGTTCGCAGCGAAGGACCATATTACAAAATAGTTGCTGGCGAGCGAAGATGGCGCGCTGCAAAGCTGGCAGGATTGAAGACTATACCTGTAATAATAAAAGACATAACTTCCAGAGAAGTTATGGAGATAGCTCTTATAGAAAATCTACAAAGAGAGGACTTAAATCCCATTGAAGAAGCAGAAGCTTATCAAAAGCTCATTGAGGAGTACTCAATTACTCAGGAAGAGGTAGCAAAAATTGTTGGTAAAAGCCGGGCCGCTATTGCAAATTCAGTCAGACTGCTTACTTTGACTGATGAGATAAAGGATATGCTGACTGACGGAAGACTAACCAGTGGTCATGCCAGAACATTAATTACTATTACAGATCCAAAAAGACAAAATGAGCTGGCAAATACCATTGCAGAAAGAAAACTTTCTGTAAGAGAGAGTGAGAAACTTGCAGCATCTGAGGGTAAACCAAAGAGAAAAACAGAAAAAAGAAAAGTAATGACAAAAGAATCAATAGAGATAACAGAATTGGAAGAAAAATTAATGGCTGTGTATGGAACAAAAATAAATCTTGTTAAGGCTAAAGAAAAAGGAAAGATAATTTTTGAGTTTTATTCAAAGGATGAGCTTGATAGAATTATTGAAATGTTGCTAAATAATGGAAAATAAATCATAGTCCTATTTTGCTCTGTATTTAATTTTTTATTATTCGGTAATATGTTATCATATTGAAATGGTAAAATGGCTCAAAAAGCAAAATAACAAGCTATAACGATAAATACCCTTTTGGAGGAATTATGGAAGATTATTTTATTTATAGTTGTGCAGTTTTGTTTGCGCTTTGTATTATTCTTATTATAATTGCTTATGTTAAACTGGCGAAGCTAACAAAAAAATATAATCTGTTAATAAAAGGTCTTAGTGATAAAAATGTTGAAGACTTAATGATTTCATATTCTGATGAAATCTTTAAAGTAAAAGATGATTTAGAAGGAAATATTAAGGTAAGGCTTTCAGAATTAGAGAAACAAATGCCGACTTGCTTGCGACACTTTGGGATGGTTTCCTATAATGCCTTCGAAAATGTTTCTAATAATATGAGCTTTTCGTTTGCAGTACTTAATGATGACAATAATGGTATTATTATTACCGGAATATATACAAGAGAAAATTCTTATGTATATTCAAAAGAAATAGTAAACGGAGAGCCTAATAAAGAACTTTCCAGGGAAGAACATGAAGCGTTAAACGAGGCTTTGGCCTCGAAAAATAAAAAATAATTATGTTATACATATAAAAGAGAGGAGAAACTCTATGTTAGATATTCAAAAAATAAGAAACAATCCTGAAGAGGTTAAGCTTGCTCTTCAGAAAAGACTATATGAGGTGGATTTTACTGAGCTTTTATCCTGGGATATAGAAAGAAGAAGTATTATTTCTCAGTCTGAGGAATTAAAAGCTAAAAGAAATAAAGTTTCTGCTGAAATACCTGTTTTGATTAAACAGGGTACAGATGTAAATCCTCTAAAAGCGGAGATGAAGGAAATATCAGACCGGATTAAGGTAATGGACGATGAGCTTAGGGATATCGAAAGAAAAATCCATGACTTTTTAGCAGCTCTGCCTAATATTCCAGCCGATGATGTTGTTGCCGGAGGAAAAGAAAATAATCAGGTTGTTCGTACCTTTGGTGAAAAACCCAAATTTAATTTTGAGCCTAAGAACCATGTGGATTTGGTTACCTCATTGGGTTTAGTTGATTATGAACGTGGAGTAAAAATAGGCGGAACCGGATTTTGGGTTTATACTGGTGATGGTGCTCTTTTAGAGTGGGCGCTATTAAACTATTTTATTGAAGAACATATGAAAGACGGATATCAATTCTTGCTCCCACCCCATATATTAACATATCAATGTGGTTATACAGCTGGGCAATTCCCTAAATTTGCTGATGATGTATTTAAAGTGGAAACTGGCGAGACAAATGACAGAATGCAGTTTATTCTTCCTACAGCAGAGACGGCGCTTATTAATTTCCACAGGGATGAAATATTAAACGAAGATGACCTTCCCAAAAAGTATTTTGCCTACACTCCATGTTACCGTAAGGAAGCAGGCAGCTACCGTGCAGAGGAAAGAGGCATGATAAGGGGTCATCAGTTCAATAAGGTAGAAATGTTCCAGTACACTATACCTGAGCATTCTGAAGCTGCTTTGGATGAACTGGTAAATAAAGCGGAGCGTCTTGTTCAGGGACTTGGGCTTCACCATCAGGTCAGTAAGCTGGCAGCTCAGGACTGCAGCGCCAGTATGGGAAAAACCTATGATATCGAAATCTGGATTCCAAGCATGAATGATTATAAAGAAGTCAGCTCCTGCTCAAATGCTTATGACTACCAGGCCAGGAGAGGAAATATAAGATTTAGGCGCAAGGACAGCAAAAAGACAGAAATGGTGCATACTCTTAATGCATCAGGTCTTGCTACCAGCAGATTGCTTCCGGCTATAGTTGAACAATATCAGCAGGAAGACGGCAGCGTTATTATTCCTGAGGTTTTAAGAAAATGGATGGGTGGCAGAGATCGTCTTTATCCGAAAAAATAATGATTTAGTCATTCTGATGTGCTGCTTAAGCGAATCCATCAATTTGGAGATGAGAGGTGCGAGGTTGGAAGTAAGAAATTGTATATAATGAATATAAGCAAATATCTCACTTCTCACATCCCATCTCTCACATCATATTATTGTCATCCTGAACAAACGTAGCCCCCTACATGTGATCCTGAACAGAACGTAGCTCCCTCCATGTCATCCTGAGCGGAGCGTAAGCGGAGTCGAAGGATCTTTTATTATAACGCATTAAAGATCCTCGCAATACCTCAGAATTGCTAAACTATAAAGATACCATGAGTAGTTTCTAATGGGGGCAACTATAAAAAGGAATACTTATAAGATAAGCTATTGGACAGGCTTATCTTTTTTTCTTAAAGGTTTTCTTGTTCCGTCAGGTTCAACAATAACAACATTTTCTAAAGTAGATTTCATACTTTGTCTGAACTCAGCAATATATTCTTTCCTCAGTGCTTGCTGCTCAAGTTTTTCTTCTTCGGTAAGCCCTTCACACTTAGCTTTTCGTGCCAGTTCATTTATTCTGTCAATTTTATATTTATCCACAAAACTCCTCCAATAATAAAGACATTACAAGATATTATAGCCTAATATATTAAGCAATAGCAATTTATTAAAAACTAAAAGAGGGGAAGACATTATTTCAGGCGAGGGTACATCCCCCGCCTCCTGCGGTAAGCTAATATAATTGCATGTTATTTAGAAGCATTGGAAGAACTGTATTTCTCTTAAATCTATACCAAAATAACTCCATCTGAATCCATCCCATCGATAACCAGCAACAGATCTTGGTCCTACAAATGTGGGGAAAAACCAAAATGCTCTTAATTGATATGGCCAGATATATGTGAATCTAAAGAGACAGTTGGCAATAGCACCGGGGTCAACAGCAAAAGTGCCTATAGACGGCCTTTGAGGTATAAAGGCAGGTGGTGGGCCGGAGGGAGGGCCGCTTGGGGGACGCTGTGGAGTAAACGGCGTAAACGGAGTAAATGGAAATAAAAATCTGAATATATCAAAGGGGGTTCCACGTCTGAAATCTCTCCTGTCTCTATCCCGATCCCTATCTCGATCTCTGCCCCTGTCCCGATCTCTGTCTCTATCTCTATCTCTATCCCTGTCTCTGTCAAACTGTTGAAACATAATCTTCCCTCCTAGTATTATTAAGTTGCGCTGTCAAGCGCAAGTTTTCTTGTTGCTTGATATAATGCACGCAGGCGCTGTGGACTGGTGTGACCTCCTACCGCTTTGACGGTTTTTTTAAGGCTCCAGCCACAGCTTTTTGCCAGATTGGTGATGAGTCAGATACCGCACGACGGTTTATATGTAACTAGGATCCGGTAGCAAAAAGTCTGTGGAACATTCAGCGTACTTTCTAATAAGGATGGTA
>DUNT01000086.1 GCA_012839205.1 Clostridiaceae bacterium | reverse complement strand
GAATTATGGATAAAATTATATTAAATTAGATTTTCATTATGCCTTGTGCTTTGAAAAGTGTAATTTGATATTTTTCATTGATCTGGAAAAGCAGAAAGCACAAAGTTATTTACACTACCATAGCACAATAATTGTCCCTTCCCCTAAAATATATATTCTAAACGCTTTTCTGTTTTCTTGTTATCAATATCATCGTCTCAACATGGTCTGAGCAGGCTCTACACCGGCCTAACCGTGTATAAAATCTTCCGCCCGCATTTCTTAAACACATATTTGATATATAGGTGTTTAGTTAATGTCGATTAACTAATACTCGCTTTCCATACTTAGTATCCTATCATAAATTTTTTGATTAACAGGTGTTGGCACTCCATGTTTCTTACCAAGTTTAAGTACTGTCCCTGAAAAAAATTCTACCTCCGACTTTCTCCGTGCTAATCCATCCTGCCGCATGGAGGGCATACCATTGGGATTTAGAGTATCTACCAGACTTACATATTCATCCAAATCTTTTTCAGTAACAGGAACATTTTCTTTTTCAGCTATTAAGATAACTTCCCTCATAGCTGCTTTCATCAAATCCCTTGCTTCGCCAGGTTGTTGAACAGTACCATAAGTTCCCTCGTATATCATTACACTCTGGTTAAGACCAACATTAAGCATGAACTTACTCCATAGCCTATGTTTAATATCCGCCTCCAGTGTATACGGAAGACCCGTATTTTGAAACAAATCTACAACAGCTTGCAACTTATCTGTTTTATTACTCTCATGCTCCATAATCCCAATGCAAAGCTGTCCCATATTCTTATAAGTTAATACATTTCCTATCTTTACTGCATCCATTCCCTGTGCCACACAATAGATGATCTTATCCATTCCAAACACCTGACCAATTATTTCTTCACTTGAGATTCCATTTATTAGAGATAAAATAATTGTATCCTGCGACACCTTATTTCTTGCAGACTTAATTGCACTATTAAGAGAATTTGCTTTTACGGCAAATATTAAGAGATCCGCTGGTTTATTTGTTTCATCTTCACTTACAACCGTAAAATCACAGGGAATACCATTACATATAACGCCTTCTTTTTTATATTTATCAATCCGAGCCTCATCTGCCACAAATTCAACGTTACTTTTTCCCAATTTTCGTGTGAAAAAGTCTCCAAATAAAACTCCTAACGCTCCCATGCCTACAATAGTTACCTTATTTATTGCCATTCTTGTTAACCTCCTTATTGCAGTCTCCTCTTAATTTTTTTATGTTACTCTTTTAGTGTTATAATTTATCAAGCAACCTTTCTCATAGCCAACCAAAGACCAACCCCACCAAGGCTGTTAATAAAGTCCATGGTTTCTCTAATGATATTTTGAGATCAGCATTTCACAGGAAAACATCACGGAGATTCGGAAATGCATTTATTGCCGTAAACACCATAATATTAATACTTGTTAGAAATAAAACAGGAAAGTTATTAGAAAAACATTTCTTGAAATTCATTTATCCTCCAATTAATTTTCCTAATAGACTACTATATAAATAAAAGTCAATCGTCGACGATGACTTCACGTTTTTGTTCATTCTCATAATACAACATCTATCTCATCTCCACAACCCTATGTTTTTATCTAAACTGTCAACTCGACTCCACGCACTTTTTTATAGTCGACCTGTTTCCTCAATAATTAAAAATGAGGATTTCCAAGGTTAAAAGGCCTACAAATTGCTCCCTATTGCTCTCACATATTTTTAATTGTTCTCTACGTATGATATCCACTGATTATAGACATCTCTCAGCGGTGCGTCAAGATAGCCTAAAGCCTTGTCCCTAATCCAATCCGGAACACCATATGCAGCCTCTGCAATACTGCCGGTAATAGCCGCCAGCGTGTCGCTGTCACCTCCAAGGGAGATGGCGTTTCGTATTGCATCCTCAAAGTCCGTGCTTTAAAGAAAAGCAATAATCGCTTGCGGCACAGTATCCTGGCAGCTTTCATTGAAGCGGTAGGTTGGCCGAATTTCATCAAGGGTTTTGCTCAGGTCATATCCAAATTTTCTCTCACTATGCTCTTTGACTTGAATCTTGTATTGTTTAAGGTTTATGTGTACCGAGCCTACAATATCACCTATAATCGCTCCGAGCATTATTTACGACCTCCTCGCCGCTTCACATCTTTGCGGATTTCTTCAAAGCAAGCCTCATCAACCGTTCCTGACTCACGAAATGTCGCCACAGCACTTGCCATTACCTTAAAGTTCAGTTCTGTACCTTTGCTATCAGCAAGATAGTCAATTGCCCTGTCAGGAGCAATTCCATACCTCCCGGCGGTCTGAACCGCATCAATATTAGCCCCAAGGAAAATAAACTCCCAGCCATACATTTCTTTTTGCCGTTCAATTTGTGCTTTGACCTTTTCGGCAGTATATTCGCGGCTGGAGTTTTC
>DUNT01000085.1 GCA_012839205.1 Clostridiaceae bacterium | reverse complement strand
GGATTATTATAATTATAGAAGACCACATAGTTCATTGAACTACAAGTCTCCTATAACAATAAATTTAAAAAGATGTAACTAAAAAGTAGAGATTTTTTGTCTAAAATATTGTACCAGTCGACAGCGTTAGTACACACCCTTATGTCATCCTAAGCACAGCGTTAGCGGAGTCGAAGTATCTTATTACGTCAACGCAAAAGATTCTTCATTCCGCTTCGCTCCATTCAGAATGACAGGGGGGATAAGATTCTTCGCTTTGCTCAGAATGACACTGAGGGGTTATGTGTCTTTCGGAATGGCAACTTTACAACTTCTCAAGCTGATCTTTAATCTTTTCGGCCATTTTCTTGCCTATGCCCTTAACTTTTGCAATATCCTCAATACTGGCTTCTTTCAGCTTTTTAACCGAACCAAAGGCTCTAATAAGCTCTTTTTTTCGAACCGGGCCTACTCCTTCCAGCTCGTCAAGCACCGACTTTTCAATGCGTTTCTTCCTGAGGTTTTTATTATATTGGAGCGCATATCGATGAGCCTCATTTTGAATAGAAGCCACAAACCTCAATATATCATTATCTCTGCTTAGTTCAATGCCGGTTGTGCCATTCACCAAACGATGGGATCTGTGTCTGTTATCCTTTGCCATACCCCATACCGGGACATTTATATCTAAATCAGCCAGAACCTCTCTTACCGCGTTGACATGCTGCGCGCCGCCATCCACCAGTATCAGGTCAGGCAATTCTCCAAAGGCCATATCCTCCGCTCCTGACAAATATCGGTTAAAGCGGCGGATTAATGTCTCCTGCATACTGCCATAATCGTTTTGCTCGGTTATCACCTTCATCTTAAATCTCCTATAACTCTGGCTGTCTGCCTGGCCATCACGAAATACTACCATAGAAGCAACTATTTCTGTGCTTCCGGTGTTTGATACATCATATGCTTCGATTCTTCGTGGCATATTCTTAAGACCCAGTGTTTTCTGAAGTTTTTTAACTGCTTCCATGGATTTTGCCTGTGCAGCCAGAACGTTTCTCTGATACAACTCCAGTTCTTCCTTCGCATTTTGTACAGCCATATTTATAAGCTCTGCCTTAACGCCTCTTTTGGGAACAATCAGATTCACTTTATTCCCACGCTTTTTTGAAAGCAACTCCACCAATACATCTTTTGATTCAGGCTCAGTTTGCAAGGCTATTTCCTTTGGAATCTCCGGATTCACCTCATAATATTGAATAATAAATGATACAATTGCTTCGCCGGGAGGGGCCGCTCCCATTCCTTCAAGAACAAAGGCTCTTTTACCAATGAGCCTGCCTTCTCTGATGGCCAGCACACTGGCCGCATAGTGCCAGTCATCTGCATAAAGGGCAATAACATCCCGTTCGTCCATCTTGGTTGAGTAAACCGATTGCTTTTTATATAACTCTTTTATGCTGTTAATTCTGTCCCTGATAACAGCAGCCTTTTCAAATTTCATTTGTTCCGAAAGTCTTTGCATTTCCGCTTCCAGCATATCAATTACATCATCATGCCTTCCGTCCAAAAAGGCTACAGCATTTTTAACAAGCTCGGCATATTCTTCCTTTGAAATGTTTCCGGAGCATGGTGCAGAGCACAGACCTATATGATAATAAAGGCAAGGCCTCTGTTTTTTTTCAGGGTTTATGTTCCTTTTGCATGTTCTGACAGGAAATAATCGTCTTAAAACCTCAATTGAGTCCTTTACAGCAGACATCTTAACAAAAGTACCAAAATACTTTGCTCCATCTTTTTCAATTCTGCGGGTTATCTCAATTCGGGGAAATTCATCCTGGACTGTTATTTTTATATGAGGATAAGTTTTATCATCCTTAAGCAGTATATTGTATTTGGGTTTATGCCTTTTAATCAGAGTATTTTCAAGGATTAATGCCTCCTCTTCGGTATGGGTCACAATATAATCCAGGGAATTAATATTTGACACCAGCATCGAGGTTTTGGAATCCCTGTCGTCTCTGTTTTGAAAATAAGACTTTACCCGGTTTTTTAGATTTTTAGCTTTCCCAACATATATTATCGTTCCATCAATGTCACGCATTATATAAACTCCCGGCAATTCGGGAAGGTTCTTGAGAGTTTCATCTATTGAAGACATTTTTTCAACTCCTTACAGCCTTGTGCCCTTTTACAGAAGCTACTGTTTTATGGGCAGGACATGGGAATAGTCATCTGGTGATATATCAACAAAAAAGCCGGCTTTCAGCCGGCTTTGAATAAGAGCAAATATTAATCCACCATTCCGTTATTCGCAAAAGCCTCAAGCTCACTTAAAGCAATTGACTCGTCCCTGCCTTCGGTAATAATCGTAATATTATCACCGGGACTGATTCCCAAAGATAAAAGCCCCAGCAAGCTCTTTGCATTTGCTTTTCGTTCTCCTTTTTGAATCCAGATGTTCGCTTCATAGCTTGAAGCCTTCTGTATCAAACGTGCTGCCATTTTAGATTCAAGTCCTGTTTTACTGAAGATAGTAACTTCCTTAGATTGCATATTGTATTTCCTCCTGGTAATCACCAAGTATAACTGTATTACTATATCTATCTTATTTTTAGATATCTCTAAATAGACATACACTGATATTATACAATAGTAATTATAAAATTTAAAGCTGTTTTTGCCTTTTGCCAATGATTTGTCACCTTGTATTAAGTTTCATCCTAATTTTTCAGAAAAAGTATTAATTAGTAACAAGAAAGAGGCAGGATACACTGAATCCATAGATTTAGTCCTATAAGTTTTAAGATAAATGCCCTATTCCCCTTTGGCATATCTGCGGTTATGCTATTGTTGGGTGATTATGTGAAAAGAAATGATAAATTGCACTTTTTAACACCAGCAGGGAAGGCTATCCCCATCAGAATCGCTAATACCTTCGGCAGCAGGTTTTTGGGCTTAATGGGCAAGAAGAAAGGTGAATATGGACTCTTGCTTATCCCGTGTAACTCTGTCCATACATTTTTTATGCGGTATAATTTGGATGCAGTTTTTTTGGATAAGAACAACAAGATTATTTCTATAAAGAGACTTATAAAACCTTTTTCCCTGGTACCACCTGTACCAAAAGCCAGAAAGGTTCTTGAATTTCCATCTTCAATTCATGCAACAACTTATATGAATACAGAAGATCAAATTTCTTTTTACAGTGATCAAGAATAAATTAAGGCGCCCTTCAATGTTACCTGGCAGGCGCCTTATTTAATCGTTATCAATTTAAAAACGTTTTACTATAGTATTGGTTATACACTTTTGAGGGCAGACTTCTGCGCATTGTCCACAGTTTGTGCATTTTTGAGGATCAATAACAGCTAAATTCTCCACCATTGTAATTGCATCGGAAGGGCATACCTTTACGCATCTCTGACAGCCGATACAACCAACTTTACAGTTTTTCCTTGCCACTCCGCCTTTATCATGGTTATTGCATTTTACAGTGAATCCCGACAGTACAGGAATTAATTTAATAATTGATTTCGGACATTCAGCAACGCAATTCCCGCAACCTGTACATTTTTCTGCTATTATTGATGCTAATCCGTTTTCTACAACTATCGCATCAAATTGACACACTTTCTTGCAGCTACCCAAACCCAAACAGCCATAATTACATGCATCCATTCCTCCTGCCAGTACATTGGCGGCATGGCAGTCCTCTATGCCCAGATAGTTATATTTCATTTTAACATTATCACAATTGCCCTGGCATAATACTCTGGCAACATTGACGTCAATTGATCCCTCATCTACACCCATATAATCCGAAATGGCATTGACTACAGATATTCCTCCAACAGGGCAACGGCTTGCATGAACGCCTTCATTTACGATGGCCTCTGCCAGACCGTCACAGCCGGAATAACCACATGCACCGCAATTTGCACCAGGGAGCATTTCTCTTACTGCACCAATCCTCTCGTCAACCTTCACTTCAAAGACTTTTGATGCATATGAAAGGCCCAGTCCAAAAACAAGTCCCAGACCTGAAACAACTGCAACAGGAATTATTATACTCATTTTTTCACTCCCCTTTCTTAACTAATAATTAAACCGGCAAACCCAATAAATGTTATGGATACCAAAGACGCAGCAATAAGTGTTATTGGCATCCCTTTAAAAGCCTCGGGTATATCAGCAGTTTCTAAACGCTCTCTTACCCCGGAGAACAAAATCAATGCCAAAGTAAAACCTAAACCCGCCGCAAATCCAAATACCACTGATTCTACAAATGTATAATCACGCTCAACAAAAATTAAAGCCGAACCAAGAACAGCACAATTGGTTGTGATAAGCGGAAGATATACGCCCAGGGACTTATAAAGCGAGGGCATAAGTTTTTTCAGAACCGTCTCCACAAATTGTACCAAAGCAGCAATTACAAGAATAAATGTTATAGTTTGAAGATACTCCAGCTTGTTGGGAACCAGCAAGTACTCATTAGCCAGCCATGTTACAGCCTGCGACAGAACAAGCACAAATACGACTGCACCACTCATGCCAAGGGCAGTGGAGGTCTTTTTTGATACACCAAGAAAAGGGCATATCCCCAGAAACTTGGTCAGTACAAAATTTTCTACTAACATTGCGCCAATCAATATTGCAAACAATTCTTTCATTATGCTTCACCTCCGTTTACTGCCTTGCTGCAGCCGGGACAACCAACTCCGCATCCGGTTTCACACTCCGCATTTCTATCCTTTTTATTAGTGAGTTTATTAAACAGGGCTACCAGGAATCCCATCACTAAAAATCCACCCGGCGGAAGGATAAACATAATGGCAGGTTCAAACAGATTAACGGTAACAGGTATTCCCATCCAGGTGCCAGCACCGAGAATCTCTCTGACCGAGCCGATAATTGTTATCGCAAGAGTAAAACCGGCTCCCATTCCTAAACCATCCAATACAGAAAGAAATGGTCCGTTCTTCTGTGCGAACATCTCGGCCCGGGCAAATATAATACAATTAACAACAATTAGTGGTATAAAAATACCTAATTGTTTATTTATTTCAGGCAATAACGCCGCCATCAGCAACTGGACAATGGTTGTGAATGTGGCAATAACAGTAATATAAGCCGGTATTCTTACCTTGTCGGGAACTATTTTTCTAATCAGTGAAATAACCAGATTGGAACCCACCAGCACAAATGTTGCCGCAGCGCCCATACCTAAGCCATTCTTGGCCATTGTAGTGACAGCCAGAGAAGGACACATTCCAAGCAGAAGCCTGAATGTAGGATTCTCTTTTATTAAACCGTTCAGTAAAACCGAAAAGGACTTTTTTCTCTCAGCCATCTTACGCACCCCCTGCCATTAATCGAACCAATGCAACTGCTTCATCAACGCCCTTTGTTACTGCTTTTGATGTAACGGTAGCAGCTGTTATGGCTTGTATTTCATTTTCATTATTCGGAACGCTTTTTACCACATTGTACGTGGTTTCGGGCGCTTTCCCCAGGAATTGATCTGTAAATTTAGGGTCCGCCGCATTTGCACCCAAACCTGGTGTTTCATTGTGATTGGTGAGAGATACACCCTCAATATTAAGATCATTATCTATTCCAACAAGGATTTTCATCTGCCCGCCGTATCCACTGGAGAAAACAGCCACAACATATCCTACAGATTGTCCATCTTTCTGTGCGGTATATATTTTTTCAATATTATCACCTACGTCAATTCCTTCAGATTTAAGCTCCTCTGCAGTTTTTGCGTCGAGGAAATTATCAGCATCGTTATACACATTCTTTAAACTTTCCTGCTCGGCAATAATATTGTTTTCATCAATTATGGGCTTTGTTACGCTGTTTACATAAGCGAGGGCTCCTGTCATTATGGCGCATACCAAAAATAAAATTAATGATGGTTTAATAATTTCTTTAAACATGCGCTTTCCCTCCAAATCTTGCCGGTTTTGTACATCTGTCAATCATCGGTACCGATACATTCATCAGCAGAATAGCGTATGAAACACCCTCCGGCATATTTGTATATAGCCTGAAAAGCATCGTTAAAACGCCGCAACCGATTGCATAAATAATAGTACCTTTTTTTGTCATAGGGCTTGTGGTGTAATCAGTAGCCATAAATATGGCTCCAAGCATAAGCCCTCCGGCTAATATGTGAAATAACGGATTTCCTGTAAAAATACCATTCGGCCCCATTATCCACGCTAACAAACCTACCGTTCCAATATATATAACAGGAATATGCCACGATATAACACTTCGGGCAATAAGATAAATCCCGCCAATAATAAGTGCAAGCGCTGATGTTTCACCTAATGATCCGCCGATATTACCGAGAAACATATCCATAAGCTCAGGCAGGTTACTTCCTTCCTTAAGGGCACCCAGAGGGGTTGCGAACGAGACTGCATCAATATCTGCAGCTGTTGCCAATGAGACTGAGTCAATATCTGCAGCTGTTGTAAACGGCCTGGTCCATGTGGTCATTCTTGCTCCGTAGGAAACAATAAGAAATGCACGGGCAGCCAAAGCAGGGTTTAGAAAATTATATCCCAATCCTCCGAATAGCTGCTTTACAATAACTATGGCAAAAAATGAACCGACAATGGCCATCCAAAAAGGCAGTTCCGGCGGCAGATTCAACGCCAGAATGAACCCTGTAACAGCAGCGCTTAAATCACCGATGGTATTGTTTCTTTTTAACACTTTTCGTATCAAATATTCAAAACCTACACTTGATATAACAGTTACAGCTATAAGAAGTGCCGCTCTAAATCCAAAGAAATATATTCCTGCAAAGGCTGCGGGAATTAGCGCTATAATAACATCCAGCATCAGCCTTTGGGTAGTGACCTCACTCCTTATATGTGGAGAAGAGTTCACATATAACATGTTTTCCAAAATAATTCCCCCTCATTGTAATTTTCACTGAACATTTCTGTCCCGAAAAAATGTATTATTAATCACTTCTTTTCCTTTCTGCGCAGGATATCCTTCCCCAGCCTGAGGGACTGAGTCAGCATCCTTTTGGATGGACATACATAAGCGCAGGATCCGCATTCAATACAGTCTGTAACATTATACTTATCAAGGTCATCATATTGATTGGCCTTAACTAATCTATCAATATCGAAGGGCAATAAATTCATAGGGCAAACACTGACGCAGCGTCCGCATCTGATACACACATTTTCTTCCGGAATCTTTCCGTCTTTTTCGTTAAGAGCAAGCAAAGCGTTTGTGTATTTCATTACCGGCAGCTCATCTGAGTATAATGAAACTCCCATCATAGGACCGCCCATAATAATCTTTACAGGTTCTGATGCAAATCCGCCGCTAAACTCAAAGACATCACCCACCGGGGTGCCTATTAATACTTCAAGATTCATTGGTGTTTTTACCGATGAACCGTCTACTGTAACACGTTTTTTGATTAATGGCATTCCTGTTTTTAAGTATTCGGCAACAAATGCAACACTGGCAACATTCATTACAAGACAACCGACTTCAGACGGGAGTTTTCCTGGAGGAACTTCACGTCCTGTCAAGGTTTTTATAAGCATTTTTTCTGCACCTTGGGGGTATCGGGTTTTTAAGCTATGTACAGAAATGCTCTTTGTTTTTTTAACTGCACTTTTAAGTTTCTTTATTGCTTCAGGCTTATTGTCTTCAATTCCTATTAAAGCCCTTGGTATGCCCGTCCATTGAAGAACATAGTCTATGCCCTCAATTATATTCTCTGTATTTTCCATACATACACGGTAATCAGAGGTAATATAAGGTTCACACTCCGCCCCGTTGATAATAAGCGTATCAATTGCTAAATCTTTTGGTGGATTAAGTTTCACGTGAGCCGGGAATCCCGCTCCGCCAAGGCCTGTTAATCCTGAATCCCTGATTGCTTTTAAAAAACTTTCTTTACTTTCCACAACAGGTGCCTTAACATCCTCCGAGATTTCCTGAAGCCCGTCCGGCTTAATTTCGACACATACTACAGGTCTGCTGCCGGAAATAATCCGTTCGGTAACAGCAGTTACAGTTCCCGATACACTGGAATGAACAGGAACTGAAACATAAGCGTCGGAAGTTCCTATTACTTGCCCCACTTTAACAGTATCGCCTTTTTTTACCACTGCCTTACATGGGGCACCTATATGCTGTTGCATCGGAAGAACAACTTTTTCTGGAATGTCCATTTTGATAGTTGCACATTCCATAGTGTTTTTTGACTGGGGAGGATGCACTCCGCCTTTAAAGTCCTGGAATTTCATTTGCTCAACTCCAATATCAAAAAAAATATAATATACAAGGTAAAAATCCCATTATTATTTGTTGAATCGACCCTAAATATAATAACATAGCTTTCATGTTTTTTAAAGACCAAAAGATTGTTAAAAAACCTACAAACAGAGGGCTACAGGGAATGCATAATGTATTTAGTATACAATATTAGCCGTTTTGGCAATATATATTAAAATTAAATGTAACAAAATCGCTTGTATAAATTTGTATTATTGTATAGAATAAAAAACAGTAATCTTTATTCCCCAGAATAATCTAAATTATTTATCTGGATTTGAATTATAAATATAAAATAAATAATGGATGTATTTGTTAAATTATTAACTATATTGCAGCATTGAAAGGAGATACAATCGTGAAAGTAAACATTACAGAGACCGTGTTAAGAGACGCCAATCAATCTCTTATCGCAACCAGAATGCCTTTCGAAGATTTCGAACCAGTACTGGAAAAAATCGATGAAGCAGGCTACGCTTCTATTGAATGTTGGGGAGGCGCAACTTTTGATTCATGTCTCAGATACTTATCTGAAGACCCCTGGGAGAGACTTAGGAGGATTAAATCAAAGGTCAAAAACACAAAGCTCCAAATGTTATTAAGAGGGCAAAATATATTAGGATATAAGCATTATCCCGATGATGTGGTGAAAAAGTTCGTAGAATACTCTATTAAGAACGGTATGGATATTATAAGAATTTTTGATGCCCTTAACGATTTTCGAAACATTAAGGTAGCTGTTGAGGAAACATTAAAATGGGGCGCACACGCTCAAGGTGCTATTTGCTATACTATAAGCCCTATACACGACCTTGAGAGCTATGCAAAAATGGGGAAAACACTTGAAGAAATGGGTGTTGACTCAATTTGTATCAAGGATATGGCCGGAATCATGGGACCAAAAGAGGCTTATGATATATTTAAGGCACTAAAGGAAACTGTAAAGGTCCCGTTGATACTGCACACTCACTCTACAACCGGTCTTGGGCCTATGACCTATATGAAGGCAATAGAAGCAGGCTGCAGTGGTATAGATACTGCCATATCAGCCTTTTCAGGGGGAACATCACAGCCTTCCACCGAAACTATGAACTATGCTATTAAGCAACTCGGCTATGAGACAGATCTTAAGGAAGATGTACTTAAAGAGATTAATGATTTCTTTAAACCTATAAAAGAAAAATTCCTTGAAACTGGAGTATTGAATCCTTATGTCATGGGAACTGAAACAGATGCCCTTGTTTATCAGATCCCCGGCGGAATGCTCTCTAACCTGATTTCACAGCTGAAGCAACAAAACTCATTGGATAAGCTGGAAGAAGTCCTTCAGGAAACCCCCAGAGTCAGAAAAGACTTGGGATATCCTCCCCTTGTAACACCTATGAGCCAGATGGTGGGGGTGCAAGCCGCTATTAACGTATTAATGGGCGAACGATATAAGAATGTATCAAATGAGGTTAAGGCATACTTCAGGGGTGAATATGGAAAAGCTCCCGGGGAATTAAATCAGGAACTTGTAAATAATGTTCTTGGGGATGAAACACCCATTACTGTACGATTTGCTGATACCCTTGAGCCTGTGTTCGAAAAAACTAAGAAAGAACTCGGCAGCATGGCTCATTCTGATGAAGATGTGCTTTCCTATATAGCTTTCCCGCAGATAGCTGAAAAGTTCTTTAAGGAAAGAGAAGAAAAGAAAGCCTCAACAGTCAGCTATTCAATTAGAAAAGTGTAAAGGATGTGTATTTATGTCATTATTAGAGGGTCTGCAGATATTAGTTATTGGTTTGGGAACAGTCTTTCTTGTTCTGATTTCTCTCAGCGGGGCAGTTGCCCTGGAATCCAGAATATTCAGCTTTTTAAATAAGAGCAAGAAAGAGAATCCTGCTGCTGAGATTTCTACAACTCCTGAAAAGAGTACTGTAGTTAATGCATCAGTTGGGGAATTGAAACTAATCGATGTCGATGAAAGAACTGCCGCTATGATTATGGCAATAGTCAGTGATGAATCACAGATTCCACTATCTGAACTAAATTTTAAGTATATCAAGGCTATAAACTAATAATTATTTTGCTTTGAACTTAGACAGGAGGATTGAAACAAATGAAATATATAGTAACAATTAACGATAAAAACTATGAAGTTGAAGTTGAACAGGGGAAGGCAACAATTATTAAAACCACTCCGGCAGCAGCTCCTGCTCCACAACCCGTAGCTGCACCTGCCGCTGCACCCGCTGCTCCGGCTCCGCAGCCCCAACCTGCCCCGGCTGCTGCACCTGCCAATGTATCTGGAGAAGCTATTAAAGCTCCTATGCCGGGAACTATATTAGATATAAAAGTAACTCCGGGGGCATCTGTTAAAGAAGGTGATATCCTGGTTATTCTGGAAGCCATGAAAATGGAGAACGAGATACTGGCTCCCAGAGACGGAGTAGTATCACAGATTATTACATCAAAAGGCGCATCTGTGTCAACCGGTGATGTGCTGTTATCATTGAATTAGGGGGTAAAGATTATTCATGACGTACTCATTAACAGATACATTAATAAGGGTATGGGAAATGTCCGGCTTTGCCAATGCAACATGGCAACAGCTGGTTATGATACTTGTATCCTTTGTTCTTATTTACCTGGCTGTTGTTAAAGAGTTTGAACCTCTTTTATTGCTTCCGATAGCCTTTGGAATGTTATTGGCAAATTTCCCTATGACAGGTTTACTGGAAGGGCCTTTAGGTGACCAGCCCGGTGGATTGTTGTACTATATTTATCAGGGGGTTGAACTTGGCATATACCCACCACTAATTTTCCTTGGTATCGGTGCAATGACTGATTTTGGCCCGCTTATTGCAAGGCCTTCCAGTCTGTTCTTAGGGGCAGCTGCCCAATTTGGAATATATATTGCCTTTTTACTGGCACTTGCTTTTGGATTTGCACCAGAAGCCGCCGCAGCCATTGGAATTATAGGAGGAGCCGACGGCCCCACTGCAATTTGGCTGACAACAAAGCTGTATCAGGATTTATTGCCTGCCATAGCAATCGCAGCCTATTCTTATATGGCATTAATACCAATGATTCAGCCTCCGCTGATGAGACTTTTGACTACCCAGAAGGAAAGAGAAGTTAAAATGGAGCAATTAAGGGAAGTATCCAAAGCTGAAAAAATAGTATTCCCCATTGTTGTAGCCACTTTATGCATATTCCTTCTTCCTTCTGTAGCACCGCTTATAGGTATGTTAATGCTTGGAAACCTTCTTAAGGAATCCGGCGTCACTGACAGATTGTCTAATACAGCTCAAAATGAGCTTATGAATATTGTAACCATATTCTTAGGAGTTTCCGTTGGTGCTAAAGCCGTAGGCGAGAACTTCCTTCAACTAGAAACCTTAAAAGTAATCGCTTTAGGTTTAATAGCTTTTGCTTTCAGCACCGTTGGCGGTTTGCTTTTAGGAAAACTTATGTATTGGCTTTCGGGTGGAAAAATCAACCCCCTCATTGGTTCTGCTGGTGTATCTGCTGTACCCATGGCCGCCAGAGTATCTCAGGTTGAAGGCCAAAAAGCCAATCCCAGCAACTTTTTGCTTATGCACGCAATGGGGCCTAATGTAGCAGGAGTGATTGGTTCTGCAGTTGCTGCAGGTATATTCTTTGCATTATTTGGATAAAAGATTTTGATTGTCCATCGATATTTATAAAGGACTGTTTCAAATGAAACAGTCCTTTTAATATTAAAAGTGATATGTTAATAGTCAGAACAAATATTGTTCTGAACCTAATGTCGTGAAGTAAAAAATATTTTGCGTTAATTAATAAGTTCTTAGTCTGTCCTCTGAATGATAAATGCTAAAGATTAAATCAGCCCAAACAGTAAATCTCCATATGTAGGTATAGGCCAAAGATTTGCATCCATCATACTCTCAAGTTTATCTGCGTCCTTTCTTAAATCCTCCATAATGGGAATCACCATTTCCATATAGGCTCTTGCCTTAATCAATTTGTCGCCAGTCATTTTATCAAGAGTATCAATAGATTCATTTAAGGCATCAGCATCAATTCTCAGGCTGGAGGTAAGAACCACCAATTTATCCAGCATCTTTTTTGTGGGTTTGGAGTCAGCACCTGCGGAATTTAAAGCTGATACTGTGTCTGCAACACGTTTCACATAATAAAGTGCTGCCGGCAAAATCTGCCGGCTGATCATTTCAGCCATAGTCAGAGCTTCTATTCTTAATGTTTTTATATAGTTCTCCAGCTGTATTTCGTACCTGGAATAAACTTCGGTAGGGGTTAGCACACCGGTTCTCTTAAACAATTCAATATTTTTCTTTTCAATCAATGCCGGGATGGCATCAACTGCAGTTTTAAGATTTGGCAGCCCTCTTCTTTCGGCTTCTGAAACCCACTCTTCAGAATAATTATTTCCATTAAATATTATACGTTTATGGTTCATAATAATATCTTTAACAACACAATGCACCTCTGTCTGAAAATCCGAGGCTTTTTCAAGTCTGTCGGCAATCTGGTTCAGAGCATCAGCCACTATGGTATTAATTATGAAATTCGGAGTTGCTATAGATTGGGACGCCCCCACCATCCTGAACTCAAACTTATTACCTGTAAAGGCAAACGGTGATGTCCTGTTTCTGTCAGTTGTATCCTTCGGCAGTATAGGCAGAGTTAAAACTCCTATTTCCAGTGTTCTGCAGTTTCCGTTATCCCTGGTGACACCTGTTTCGATCTGTTCAAATACGTTTGTCAGCTCTTCGCCCAGATAAATAGAAGCAATTGCGGGAGGAGCCTCACTTGCTCCCAGTCTGTGGTCATTTCCAGCCGATGCTACCGAGAAACGCAATAAATCCGCATATTCATCAACAGCCTTAATAACCGCACATACAAAAATAAGGAACTGAGCATTATCAAGGGGAGTGGAGCCTGAATCCAGCAGATTTTTGCCTTCATCGGTGCAAAGAGACCAGTTATTATGTTTGCCTGAACCGTTTACTCCGGCAAAGGGTTTCTCGTGGAGCAAACATGCCAGTCCGTGCCTGTCAGCAACACTTTTCATAACCTCCATTGTCAACTGGTTATGGTCGGTGGCAATATTCGCCGTCGAGTATACGGGAGCAAGTTCGTGCTGGGCAGGAGCCGCTTCATTATGCTTGGTTTTAGCAGTTACCCCCAGTTTCCAGAGTTCTTTATCAAGGTCATGCATAAATTGGGATACTCTGTCCTTAAGATTGCCGAAATAATGATCTTCAAGCTCCTGACCTTTAGGAGGACTTGCACCGAAAAGAGTCCTCCCCGTATAAATAAGGTCCTTTCTTTTCAAAAAGTATTCCTTATCAACCAGGAAATACTCCTGTTCGGCTCCCATAGTGGTAACAACATTTTTTGTGGTAGTATCACCAAATAAACGCAATATCCTGAGGGATGCTTTTGAAATTGCTTCCATTGATCTTAATAGAGGTGTCTTAAGGTCCAGGGCTTCTCCGGTATAAGAGCAGAATGCAGTGGGTATATACAGCGTTCTGTCCCTGATAAATGCAGGAGAAGTGCAATCCCATGCGGTATATCCTCTGGCTTCAAATGTCACTCTCAAGCCGCCGGAAGGAAAAGAAGAAGCATCAGGCTCGCCTTTTATCAGCTCCTTGCTGGAAAACTCCATTATAGCTCTTCCATCACTGGTGGGAGTTAAGAAGGAATCATGTTTACCGGCGGTAACTCCTGTCATGGGCTGAAACCAATGGGTATAGTGAGTGGCACCCTTTTCAACAGCCCAGTCCTTCATTACACATGCCACAACCTCAGCAACATCCGGATCCAGCGGCAGTCCTAAATTAATGGTTTCCTTCAGTTTTTTATAAGTGGCCTTCGGAAGCCTTTCCCGCATTACAAAATCATTAAAAACGTTTGAACCGAATATATCTGAACTGAATACCCCGGTATCCTTTTCCATTTTTAATCCCTCCTTAATATGTAAAAGGCGTTTATAATCTGTTAAAACGCCCTCCTGGAATTATCAAATATACAATATTTTGAACTGATTATAACAGATACAATATTTGGCGTCAATTCGTATTATTTTAGCTTTCATGCTATATATCGGCTAAAGCTAATATTAATGATTACATTTTATATGATATTTTTATATAGATAATATTTATAAGATTTAAAGCCAAAAATTAATTTGTTTTATTAGATATTTTTAATTAAACTCTTATGCTATTCAAAGTCTGTGCCCATATAATATTGCTGTAGAAATTTAATTGGAGGCTCTACAAATGTATAATTGTTACATATCTTTCAGGAACGCATTTATAAACAAATTCGGCCCGGTACTGGGTTACCTGCTTATGGTTATTTGTATGTTTACAACCGTTTCAATTGTTATTTTCCTATTTAGAATCCTTATTAAATTGGCAGCGGGATTACTAATAGCTTGTTTAATTGTATTTGGGATTTATTATGCCATCACCCGTTACCAAAGAAATTAAAATTCTCAACGGGTCTCAAGCCATTGAAACTAATAAAATCAACAAGTATTTGATTCAGAGATATCGCTGAAGCTCTTTGGTAAGGATTTCTTTTACCTGAGACGGGTCTCCCCTTCCTTTCAATTCGGCCATGATTTTACCCATGAAAAAACCAAAAGCCTTCTTTTTCCCTGAGATATAGTCATCTAGAGCCTGAGGGTTGCTATTTACTACCTGCTTAATAGTATTTGCCACAAGACTTTCATCCCTCTGCACTCTCAGGTTCAGCCGCTCTACAATAACAATTGGTTCCTCACCTGTTTCCAGAAGTACATCTATTACCTGTATAGCTGCAGCATGGGTTATATCACCCTTATCTAAAAAAAGTAGAATTTGCCCGAAATTATCTCCGTTAAGATAAGAATGAAGTATCCCTTCGCCCTCTTCATTCATCCTCTTCATAATTTCAGTCATTATCCAGTTGCTCACAAGTTTTGGATTACCGCAAACTTCAGACGCTTTCTCGAAAATATCTGCAAGGACCTTGTTTTGCGTAATAAGCCCGGCATCATATTTCGGTATACCGTACTGATTTATATATCTTTCTCTTCTCATTCCAGGAAGCTCAGGTATGCTTGCCTGGATTTCGTTAATAAAGTCTTCATCCACATATACAGGAGGGAGATCTGGTTCAGGGAAACATCGGTAGTCCATGACTTCTTCCTTGTCCCTCATGGGTAAACTTTCCCCTTTATGGTCATCCCATCTTCTGGTCTCCTTATAAACCTTCTGTCCTGAGTCCAGTACCCGGGCCTGACGCTCTGCCTCTGCCTGGGCGGCTCTTTGGACGGCTCTGAAAGAGTTTAAATTCTTCATCTCTGTCCTCACACCAGGTGTATTTGAACCAATAGGTCTGAGAGACAGATTTACATCAGCCCTTAGTGAGCCCTCCTGCATTTTACAGTCCGAAACCTCAGTATACTCCAGGATGGTTTTGATGGTTTCCAGAAGAATTTTTGCTTCCTCCGGTGAGTTTAAGTCCGGCTTTGTAACAATTTCTATCAGAGGTACTCCACTCCGGTTATAATCAATTAAGGAGCCTTGCCCGGTTGAACTATGAATAAGTTTTCCGGCATCCTCTTCAATATGAATGCGTTCAATACCAATCCTTTTGGTTTCATAGCCAACATCTATATCCACATAGCCATCATAGCAAATAGGTAAACTATGTTGTGTTACCTGATAGGCCTTTGGCATATCGGGATAAAAATAGTTCTTTCGATCAAATTTGCTGAAACCAGCAATCCTGCAGTTCATTGCCAGCCCAGCTTTTATGGCATATTCCAATACCCTTTTATTTAATGCAGGGAGGGTTCCGGGCATTCCGAGACATACAGGGCAGCACCTGGTATTTGGCTCACCCCCAAATTCATTCTTACAGCCACAGAAAATCTTAGAACTTGTTTTGAGTTCCGAATGTATTTCAAGACCTATAACTATATCGTAATTCATCAACAAGCCCTCCTTCTTTAAATGATTTCAAGCCTTCCTGCTTCCATTTCAATTTGTTTGCCGACATTGAGAAGGAGTTTTTCACTAAATGGTTTCCCTATTAGTTGTATTCCTATTGGCAAGCCTTTTTTATCTTTGCCGCAAGGTATTGAGACCGCCGGAAGTCCTGCCAAATTTGCCGCTACAGTATAAACATCCTTCAGATACATTTTAAGCGGATTATTAAGGTTTTCTTGCAGTTTAAAAGCCGTTACTGGACTGACAGGAGCAGCAATAATATCATATTCATCAAATGCATTTCTAAATTCCCGGGTAATTATGTTTCGTACCTTTAATGCCTTTTTATAAAGCTCATCCTGATGTTCTGCACTTAAGGCATAGGTGCCTAAAAGAATACGCCTTTTTGTTTCCTGGCCGAAACCCTCTGTCCTTGATTTTCTATAAAGATCCGATATGTTTTCAGCCCTCTCATTTCGGTGTCCATATCGTATTCCGTCATACCTTGCAAGATTCGAGCTGGCTTCTGAAGAAGAAATAATGTAATATGCATGTATGGCATTTTCTATTGTTGGAAGTGAGCAGTCAGATAAAACTGCACCACGGGATTCAAGTCTTTTTAATGTGTCGTTTATAACATTCCCGACCTCTTTTTCTAGCTCCGAACCAAATAGTTCTTTGGGCAGAGCAATTTTTATCCCGTCTATGTTCTTTCCCAGCCCCTCTGAATAGTCTTCAGCCGGTCTTTTAATGGAAGTAGAATCCATAGGGTCATGTCCGGTTATTACATTCATAATAATGCCACAGTCTGTTATATCCTTTGATATAATGCCAATTTGCTCCAATGAGGATGCAAAAGCAATTAAACCATACCGGGAAACTAATCCATAGGTGGGTTTTAAACCTACGACCCCGCAAAAGGATGCCGGCTGCCTGATTCCGCCTCCTGTGTCGGAGCCTAAGGCAAAAGCGGCTAGATTTGACGCGACTGAGGCAGCAGAGCCTCCGCTGGAGCCTCCGGCTACAAATGCTGTATTCCAGGGATTATGAACAGCACCAAAAATAGAGTGTTCCGAGGAGTTTCCCATAGCAAATTCATCCATATTCAGCTTGCCCAGAAGCACCGTCCCGCTGTCTAACAATTTTTTATATACTGTTGCCGAATAAGGTGGCAGAAAATCCTCAAGCATTTTTGAAGCACAGGTAGTTTTAATGTTCTTCGTGCATATATTGTCCTTTAGCGTCATCGGAATGCCGCAAAGATAAGGAACATCATTATTGGAATCCATAATCTTTTGTGCAGCCTCAGCAGCTTTAATAGCCTCATCTTCACAAATAGTTACATACGCATTAATATCCGGATTCTTCTTTTTAATTTCATCAAAATATTCTTTAACAAGTTCATCGGCACTGATTTTTCTGGTTCTCAGCAGTTCAGCTGTTTCAGTAACAGTTTTTTTACATATACTCATAATCACTCTACCACCGTAGGTACTTTAAAATAGCCGTCTTCTTTAACAGAGGCATTTTTAAGAAGCTCATCTTTTATATTTTTGTTAGTAACTTCATCATCCCTGAATACATTTTTCACAGGCAGGATATGCTCCATGGGCTCCTGGTCACCTGTATCCAGGTCCATAATCTTTCCCATATGCTCCATAATTGTATTCAGCTGGGCCGCATAGGCTTCCAGGTCTTTTTCTTCAATAAAGACAGCAGCCATGTCAGCGATTTTCCTTACGGTTTTTACGTCAACAACAGTCACTATATACCTCCTGAATAAAATCTATAAGAACTACTTTTAGCTTTGCATTTACATTGTAAGATCCTTCGACTCTGCTGCGCTAAGGATAACAGCTTGAACAAACGTAATAAAGCGGCAGCTAAGCTATTTCTGTCCGGTTTCTTCCTCCGTTTTTGGCAATATAAAGAGCTGTGTCGGCTCTTTTTAACATATCATCAACTTTATCGCCTGTTTGATATGCTGTTACTCCAAAGCTCACCGTTATATTCCCTACATCCTTAAAATGATGTTTCTCTATATTCTTACGAGCTCTTTCTGCAGTATTGACAGCCTCGTTGATTGCAGAGTCAGGAAGCATAATCGTAAACTCTTCTCCTCCTATTCTGGACACTATGTCAGATTTTCGTAAACCTTTTTTAACAATATCTGTCAGGGTTTTCAGAACTTCATCTCCGGCACTGTGCCCATATGTATCATTGATTGTTTTAAAATGATCTATATCAAACATAATAAGTGAAAATTCAGCGTTTTTTCGTTCAGCTCTGGAAATCTCATTATTCATAAACTCTATAAAGTATCTTCTGCTGTGGGCTTTGGTTAAGTTGTCATAAGCCGCAAAGGTTTCCAGGTTATCGTATACATATCTCTTAATTATATAAATAAGCAATACGCCAAAAATTAGCTCAAATATTAAAAAAACTATCGGAAGCACAAGATAGGCTGTCTTGTTCTCCGCGATATGTTGATTTTTGAGAATTGCTTTATCTACTATATCCCAGCATTCCTCGCTGGTCTCAATCAGTTTTTTAATATTATTCACGTCCGGGTTAATCCTGTGTTTTATAGCAACCGATTTAAGCTCTTTCCACTTTTCTTCGGCCTCTTTAAGAAAAGGCGTTTTAAGCTCTTTTTGTGCTTCGAAAATATTGTCAATTTTGTCTTTAATATGCTTATTCTCACCATTAACAAGCTCTAACTTCGTGAATCTTTGAATCGAGCCCCTTATGGTCCCCAGTTGATTTATGCTCCCGACATCTCCTTCTACCAGTACTATATATCGTTGAAAGAGAAGAATGTTGGTGCTGGCGAACAGTATTAAAACTATGATAATCATAAAGATGAATTTAGATTGTCTCTTCATGGCCGGCCCCCCAAGTGATAAAATACAATCTTTCTTTCTATATACCACAAAGTGCAGTATTTATCTAAAATTTAATACCCTCGCTGTCTTAATATTTCAAACATGACGAGACCTGCCGCGACACCTGCATTTAGCGATGAAATTTTCCCCTTCATAGGTATTTTAACCAACATATCACATTCATTCTTTACAAGCCTGGCTAAGCCCTCTCCTTCACTTCCGATAACAAGAGCTATGGGGCCGGTAAGATTTGCATCCTGGAAATTTGCTTCTCCGTCCATGTCAGCACCTATCACCCACAAACCTTCATTTTTAAGAGCTCTTAGGGTTTGAACCAGGTTTGTGACCCTAGCTACATTAACATATTCCAATGCTCCTGCTGCAACTTTAGCCACTGTGGCGTTCAGTGCTGCAGAACGGCGCTTAGGAAGAATTATTCCGTGAACCCCCGCACATTCAGCACTTCTGATTATCGAACCTAAATTGTTTGTGTCAGTTATACCATCAAGAGCCAGTACAAATGGCTTTTCTCCTTTTCCCTCTGCAGTACCAAGAATGTCTTCTACCTCAACATATTCCTTGGCCGCTAGCTCCAGGATAACACCCTGGTGAGCTCTTGTTTGAGATATGGAGTCAAGTTTGTTACGCTCAAGATATTGTATTGGAATGTCTTTTTCTCGAGCCATAGCAATAATTCTCAAGACCAATACGTCCTGGCTGTCCTTTTCCACAAAAAGCTTGTTCAAAGGGCGTCCCGATCTTATTGCCTCAAAAACAGAGTTTTTCCCTTCCACTCTGTCTTCTCTTTCAATAGAATCAACCTCATTGAAGATTCTTGTATTTTTAACGGCACCAGCGGCATCCTTATCATGACCTTTTATACCGGGTCTTTTACCAGTACCTTTCTTCGTTACTTCGCTCCGGTTCTTTTTTCCCTTGGAAGCCGGTTTAGCCCTTGAAGTCTTATTTGAGCCCAAATCTTTTTTTCTCATTATTAGTCTCCATTCCCGGGCGACTCAATAATGTCGGCCGCCTGGTCCATCAATTGATATAGTCTCTCCTTCTGTTTTGTCAAATACAGATAACCCAATAATGCCTCAAACCCGGTAGCATATCTGTAATCCTGAACTTCTGCATTCTTGGGTATAGTTACAGATTTTGTGTTTCTTCCCCGCCTAAAAATATAGGCTTCCTCCTCAGTAAAGGTCTCCATCAGGGCCTTTGAAATTCTTGACTGGGAAGCCGCCTTAACATAGTCGGTAGATAAAATATGCAGCTGATGGGAAGTCCCTTTTTTATTCATTATTAATCTTTCCCGTATGAAAAGATTAAATACCGCATCTCCTATAAAGGCCAAAACAGAGGGCTGCATAAGCCTCGCTTCATCCGGTGTTTCTAAACCCAAAAAATCGCCCCCATATATTTCACATTATTAACATCATCAGTTGTATGTAAGCTAAAAAAGTTGCCAAAGGGATGGTATCTGAATAGACGGTAATAGCTCTCCCCAGCCCAGCAGCAATGAAAACAAAAGGTGAAGCAACGGAACTGCAACAACTCCGCAAGCAATATATCTCAGGGTTTGCTCACTCTTCATCTTCAATGAAAGAGGAGGTAAAAATACAGTCAACAGTACAATCAGTATGTAATACAGGAAATCAGGAATATTTAAGTTGCTCTTGTAACGGCTTACGATAAAGCTACCGTAAGCTGCAAACATACCAATAATATTAATGAGGAATGATTTTGATTTATACTGATTTCCAACAGCAATTCTTACAACGCATAAAAACGTTAAATATGTTACCCCGGCCATTATAAGAAATCTAAACGCACTATCCAATCTTTACACCTCTTATTTTACAACAATATTAACCAGACGACCTTTAACAACAATAACCTTGACAATATTCTTCCCTTCCAGATATTGAGCCGAACGAGGGTCATTCTTAACAATGTCTTCAATTTCCTTATTATCTGAATCAGTAGGTACATTTGTTCTGAACCTAATTTGTCCGTTAAACTGAACAGCAATTTCAACCTCATCCTTCACCAGAGCTTTTTCGTCATAAACAGGCCAGTTCTGGTTAAAGATAGAGTATTTCTCTCCCATTGATTCCCACATCTCCTCGGTAAAATGGGGTGCAAAAGGTGACAGAAGTTTTAACAAATCTTTTAGAGTTTCCTCCATCAAATCGTAGTTTTTGTCTGTCTTCATATCATATTTATAAATGGCATTAACCAGCTCCATAAGCCTTGCTATTGCCGTATTAAACTGGAACTGGTCAGTATCCTGGGTAACACTTTTGATAGTGTTGTGCCTTACAAAATTTAGCTCTTTTTCATCGGCTCCCATGTTTTTTGAAGATGATTTCCCTCTTTCAGCAATCACTTCTTCAATTACCCTGTTGATTCGCCCTATAAAACGATCAATTGCTTTTATTCCATCATCGCTCCAGGGACCACCTTCAATATAGGCAAAGCCAAAGGCCAGATACATTCTGAATACATCCGAACCATATTTGTTTATATACTCGTCAGGGGTTACGGTATTGCCTCTTGACTTTGACATTTTTTGTCCGTCTGAGCCTAAAATGGTACCCTGATGAATTAGTGAAAGGAACGGTTCATCAAAATTGAGATAACCCATATCCCTCAATGCCTTTGTAAAGAAGCGGGCATAAAGGAGATGCATGGCTGCATGCTCTGCGCCGCCCACATATTTATCAACGGGAAGAATTTTGTTTATCCATTCGGTGTTAAAGGCTTCCTTATCGTTCTTATTGTCCGGGTACCTTAAAAAATACCAGCTGGAGCAAACAAAGGTATCCAGAGTATCTGAATCTCTCTTTGCAGGACCTTTGCAGGTGGGACAAACGGTATTTATAAAAGACTCACACTTGGCCAGCGGAGACTCGCCATCAGGAGTAAACACCACATCATAAGGAAGTTCAACCGGCAATTGGTCTTCGGGAACCGGAACAATACCACACTTTTCGCAATGAACAACCGGAATGGGAGCCCCCCAATAGCGCTGCCTTGAAACAAGCCAATCTCTTAAGCGGTAAGTAACCTTAAGCTCACCCTTACCTTGTTTGGAAAGCTTGTCTACAATTTTCAGACGCGCATCTTCGGATGAAACTCCGTCAAACTCCTGACTATTGGTTAAAATGCCGTCTTCAACAAAAGGAAGGGTATCATCAACGCCTTCTTTCCCCTTGATAACACGAATTATATCAAGCCCATACTTGGTAGCAAATTCATAATCCCGTTCATCATGAGCAGGCACTGCCATAACGCATCCGGTTCCATAGCCGGCAAGAACATAATCGGCTATCCATATCTGAACATTTTCGCCGGTTAGCGGATGAATGGCATATGCACCAGTAAATACACCGGTTTTTTCTCTGGTGGTAGAGAGCCTGTCTATTTCCGAAACCTTGTTAACCTGTCTACGATATTCCTCTACAGCATCCTTATACTCAGGGGTGGTTATTTTATCAACAAGCTCATGCTCCGGAGCCAATACCACATAGGTTACACCGTAAAGCGTGTCGGCACGGGTTGTAAATACATTGAATGTGATTTCTTCTGAGGACTTGTCCCCATTTTCCACCTTAAACTCTATTTGTGCACCCTCTGAGCGCCCTATCCAATTTGTCTGGATTTTCTTGGTTTTTTCCGGCCAATCCAATGCCGGCAGACAATCCAATAATTCCTGCGCATATTCGGTTATCTTAAAGAACCATTGAGTAAGATTCTTTCTTGTTACCTCGCTGTGGCAGCGCTCACAGGCACCGTCTACAACCTGTTCATTGGCCAGAACAGTTTTACAGCTGGGGCACCAGTTAACCGGAGCATTTTTTCTGTAAGCCAGTCCTTTTTTATATAATTGAAGGAATATCCACTGGGTCCATTTATAATACTCGGGAGCACAGGTTATTACCTCATAATCCCAGTCGAAAGTGGCCCCCATTTCTTTTAGCTGCCGTTTCATAGTCTCAATGTTTTTCATAGTTGAGTCCATAGGATGTATCCCGGTCTTAATAGCGTAATTTTCGGCGGGAAGACCAAAAGCATCGAAACCTTGAGGGTGAAATACATTATAACCCTGCATTCTCTTCATTCTTGCCCAGGAATCGGTGAGACCGAAATTATACCAATGCCCTACATGAAGTTTAGCCCCTGACGGATAAGAAAACATTTCAAGACAATACAGTTTCTTGTCCAGCTTGTCACGGTCAAATTTATAGAGTTTGCTTTCCTCCCATTTTTTCTGCCATTTTTTATCTACTTCTCTTGAATAACTCATTGCAATAACCTCCGCTAATTTGCATTGCTTGTATAGTCCCTAGAGATTAACAGGTTCCCCATCCTGCCATAATCTTTCAAGGCCATAATACTCCCTGTCCTCTTCATGGAAGATGTGGGCGATAACATCACCGTAGTCCAGCAATATCCATCTTGCATGATTATATCCTTCTATTCTTAAAGGCCTAAGTCCATTTTCCTCCAGCTTTTCAACCAAATTATCGCTGAGAGCTTTTATATGAGTAACAGACGTACCGCTGGCAATGACAAAATAATATGCGACAGTGGTCAGATTGTGAATATCAATGGCTTTGATATTTACAGCTTTTTTGTCCTCCAATGCATCGATAATAAGGTTTAAAATCTTGTTTTCATTTTCCATAGGCTATTTAAATCCTTCCTTTCGTATCAGCAACCTATGCTATTTGGATATTATACCATTAAAGTATTTTATCATCCATAATTTAATTCTAAATTTTACATCTCCCACCGGGCATAGTTTCCACAAGGAAGCACTATCCCGGAATCTGTAATGGGTAAACCCACCTCACCACTACTGACCTTGCCGCCGAATTTCCTTTTTAAGCATAACTCAAGCATATTAGCCGCAACTCTGGGAGAAAAACCAGTAGTATAAGAATTAAGAAGAAAAAATAGCGGAGTTTTGCTCATAACATTTGTTAAGGTGCTTACCAGTGAAAACAGTTCGTCCTCCAGCTTCCACAGTTCGCCATTAGGACCTCTTCCATAGGAAGGAGGATCCATAATAATTGCATCGTAAAAGCGACCCCGCCTTATCTCCCTTTGGACAAATTTCATACAATCATCCACTATAAAACGTACCGGCTTATCTCTCAGATTTGACAGTTCAACATTTTTCTTTGCCCAATTTACCATACCCTTTGAGGCATCGACGTGACACACCGAAGCCCCTGCAGCAAGACACGCACATGTGGCGCCGCCGGTGTAGGCAAAAAGATTAAGAACAGAAATCTTTCTATTTGAATCAATAATTTTTTCTGCCATCCAGTCCCAATTAACGGCCTGCTCCGGGAAAAGGCCTGTATGTTTAAATCCGGTAGGCTCTACATTAAATGTCAGATTCTTATACCTGATAGTCCAATTTCGGGGAATTTTTCTTTTATACTCCCACTGACCGCCTCCGGCCTTACTTCTGTGATAATGTGCATGTACATTGTCGCAGACCCCGGGTTTTGTCCAGGGCCATATAGCCTGTGGGTCAGGCCTTCTTAAGATTATGTCATTCCAGCTTTCAACCTTTTCACCGTTTCCTGCATCCAGAAGTTTATATTCAGTCCATTTATCGGCAATTATCATATCTATAAAACCTTTCTGTTGTTACACCAGTAATAATCTCGAGAAATTAAAATTCTATTATAACATTCCCATAAACTGAAGAATTCTTTGGCCTGTATTATTATTAAGCAGCAATAATCCAAGGCCTGTATAGACAATGGCTATCATCAGCAGCCCTGGAATTCCGACAAGCAAGCCTTTACCGCTGCCTTTTATTTTTTCCGGTTTTTCTACAGTATTCCGGGTAATGGATCTTAAAATAATTAATAGACCAAAAATAACCACTATACTTATTGCCAGAACAATGGCCAACACTACTGCCATAACACCAAGCAACTGCTCAATTGACATATTATATTGCTCGGCCATCTGTAAAAACTCCGGGATATCGAATGGATCAGTCACTACCTGGGTGCCTTGCACCTCTGAACCTGCCACACGATTTGCAAAAAGTGTCAAAAGACCGTTATTACAAAAATGCAGAATCATACCGTTAAAAATTGAGCCGGTACGATAAACCACATATGCTGCTAAAAATCCAATCAGTGTCTGAGCTGTCAGCCGCTGAAAATCAAAATGAAATAACCCGAATAATATTCCGCTCAATAAAACAGACCAGCCGGCTCCAATCTTTTCTAGGCCTCTTTGGATCATGCCTCTGAAAAGTAATTCCTCACACACCGCCGGTAATACAGCTATTAATAGCAGGGATATAATAATATTTTTGGAAAAAATATCGGTTACATCCCCTCCGATATATACTCTCCCAAAAATCCCTTTAACAGCCAGAAGCCCTAAAAATCCTGAGCAAAATCCGGCAATTACCATAACAGGACTTATGACCAGCATAAGTAAAACTTCCAATGGTTTTGGCGCTTTTAATCTAAATGTTTCTTTAATATCATATTTTCTGATGAAAGCTAATAGTAATGGCGGTACAACTAAAAATAATATTTGGGAAAGTACCAGGTTTATTTCTGTGGAAAAATTAAATTTGGTAATATACCTGGATGCATATACATAGTAAATAGCTACAATGGTATACAGTAAGCCTGAATCAAAGGGCACCGGCAGCTTTCTCTGATTATTATCAATCTCTTTTTTCATATAATCCTCGCATCAGTATTACTTTATTCGTTTTACTCTTGATGAGGGCCAAAGTAAAAAGGTGGCTTTTCCCTCAACAGAATTTATACTAACACAACCAAACTGGCGACTGTCGCCAGACATCTCTCTGTTATCGCCCATAACAAAAAATTCATTTTCCGGTACTTTAAGAGGATATTCTACTTCCCCTTTAGAAGTATACCCCAAAACATATGGTTTGTTTTCCATCTCTCCGTTAACATAAACCTTACCGTCATCGCCTATTTCTATAACATCCCCGGGTAAGCCTATAATACGCTTAACATAACGTACATTTGTTTTTTTGCCTTCCCTTGTCAATACATCCTTAATATCTGTAAGTTTTATGCTTATAGCATCGAAAACCCCTCGTCTTTCTCTGCCGTCTGCCAAAAAAAGTATAATATCTCCTCTGTTAAAATGTTCAGGCTTGTAGGCAAGCCGGTTATAATAAACAATATCTCCTTCCAGCAAAGTGTTCTTCATGGAAATCTGTTTTACCCTGGATATGGTAAATACCGTAATATTAAGAGTAAATACAATGGTGAAGATTACTGCTATTGTAACCACCAGACTTATAATTTCCCGAACCAATTTCTTCACTTTCACCAACATCGCTCCGATTAATCTATTTTAAAAATTGCATTCTTAATTAGATTATACCATAAGAAAAACAAAGCAATTTATTTCTTTACACCGCAGGCAAAAGGTCTTACCGTATGCTGTGCAGGCGATAGCTAACAATACTCTCGGGTACCCTATTGTCATTTTGAGTCTCTGTGTCATTCTGAGCCCCCTATGTCATTCTGAGCGTCAGCGAAGAATCTTACCACTCCTGTCATTGCTATGAATACACCATGTTAAACCTTTAGCCAATGTCATGCGTGCCGCTCAGGATGACAACTCAGGTAACGGGTGAGGTTATTCTAACATAATGCTCTTGCAACAAACAAAAAACAATGGTAGCATACTATTAAAACTTAAATTTTTTAAGGAGATGAGATTTGTAATGCCTGACCCGAATCCGGATAAGTCGGACATAAGTAATTATCTCGAAAACAGCGACATAATAGATTTTGATCATCCATTGGTATCACAGACAGCAGAGCAACTTACATACGGTCTGAAAGACAATCTTTCTAAAGCACGGGAAATATATAAATTTACCAGAGATCATATTTTTAATTCCTTTGAGATTAACGCAACCAGCGTAACCAGAACAGCTTCGGAGGTGCTGGATAAAGGGCATGGAATTTGTTTTGCCAAGTCACATCTTCTTGCCGCCCTTATGAGAGCATCTGATATTCCTGCAGGATTTTGCTATCAAATTCTCTATGATGAGGATTTTGAGAGGCTTATTGTTCACGGATTTAATGGAGTTTTTATTGAAGAGCTGGATAAATGGTTCCGAATTGATACTTGTTTGCACGTAGATGTTAATGATTGGGAATTCGATCCATTTAAGGATTCTGCAACAAAAACTATCCGGGAAGAAATCGGAGAATATGACGATTTTACTATTTATCATGTTCCCAACAAGAAAATCCTGAAAATTCTTACTGCTGCTGATACATTAGAAGAATTAATACATCTTATTCCATCTGAAATATGAAATTATGATTACAGGCGCAATCAGATTATGAGCTGAGGGTGGTATGTGCTGTTTCAACTACATCTGAGACAATTATCTCGGGCTTATTTTCTGTTTCTCCACTTATTAGATGCAATAAGTACTCAATATTACCTTCCGGCCCTTTAACAGGTGAAAATGAAAGGCCTGCTACAGAATACCCCAGTTCCAAAGAGGATGTTATAACTGAGTTTATAACATCTTCGTGGACTTTAGGGTCCTTTACTACGCCTTTTTTCCCTACCTTATTTCTTCCCGCTTCAAATTGCGGTTTTATAAGACATACCACTTTACCGAAGGGTTTTAATATATTTTTCAATGGCGGGAGTATAAGTTTAAGGGATATAAATGAAACATCGGCAGCCCCGAAATCCAAAAGTTCGCTTATTTGTTCCCTGGTAATATATCGAAAATTGGTACGCTCCATGCAAACAACTTTTGGATTATTCCTGAGTTCCCAGGCCAATTGTCCGTAACCTACATCCACTGAATATACTCTTTTAGCTCCGTTCTTCAACATAACATCGGTAAATCCGCCTGTTGACGCACCCACATCCACACAGACCAGATCTTTAAGATCAATACTGAACTCGGAAATTGCTTTTTCAAGTTTGAGGCCTCCCCGGCTGACATATGGAATCGGTTTACCTTTAACCTCTATAGTACAATCCTCGCTGTAAAAAGCGCCGGGTTTATCTGCGCGTTCACCGTCTACATAGACTAAACCTGCCATAACAGCAGCTTTGGCCTTTTCCCGGCTCTCAAAGAGCCCTTTATTAACCAATATTATATCCAATCTTACCCTGGCCATTTAATACCTCTGTTTCTTATTGCTATATTTCGCTAGACTGTTTCAAAGCAGTTTTAGATCCTTCGCTAAAGCTCAGGATGACAGCTTAAACAAACATAATTAAGCGGCGCATTTGACTCACTCCAGTCAATTATTTGTGTAAAACTCTTTTATAATGGCGGCTTTTATTCCTTGTGGATCAAGTCCGTATTTCTTGTATATCAGCTCTGTTTTTCCGTGTTCAATACCCTTATCCGGAAGACCAATGACCTTTGTATAAGCTCCTATGCGAGCATTGTTAATAAGTCCGGTTACATAAGCACCAAAGCCGCCTTCCTGAATAACATCCTGTACAACTACAACTTTATTAGTTTTCCCGGCTGATTTAAGTATAAGTTCATCATCTGCCGGCCGCAAGAATCTTGGGTTGATAATCTCGCAGGAAATCCCTTCTGATTCCAATAGCTGTGCTGCTTCAAAGATATTATTCATCACCTTTCCTACACCAATAAGAGTAACTGAAGTACCTTCTTTTAAAACCATACCTTTACCAAATTCAATGGGTGTGTCTGAACCATCAAATTCATGGCCGGAGCCCTTTGGATATCGAACAGCAACAGGTCCCTGATGTTCAAAAATTGCATAATCCAGCATATTCTTAAGCTCATTGGGCGATGCCGGCGATAAGATAGTCATATTAGGTATGGTATACAGAAACGAAATATCATAAATCCCCTGATGGGTTTCCCCGTCATCCCCCACAACACCGGCACGGTCTATGGCAAAAACCACCTTAAGATTTTGCAAAGCCACATCATGGAGGATCTGATCATAAGCTCGCTGCAAGAAAGTCGAATATATGGCCACTACAGGCTTTGCCCCTCCCATAGCCAGACCTGCAGCAAGAGTTACTGCGTGCTGTTCGGCTATACCCACATCAAAAAACCGCTTAGGATATAGTTCTCTGAACTGTGTCAGGCCTGTTCCGTCAGTCATGGCTGCGGTAATGGCAATAATTTTATTATCCTGTTTTGCCAACTCACACATTTTTTTGCCGAAAACGCCCGAATAATTTTTATTTCTAGAATTTACCACCTGGCCCGACTCTATTACAAAGGGTGCCACTCCATGATAAATACCCGGATTTTCCTCAGCAAATTTATAGCCTTTTCCCTTTACAGTAACAACATGGACCAAAACCGGCCCTTTCATTGTTTTACCTTGTTCAAACACTCTTACCATTTCCTTGATATCATGACCATCAATCGGGCCAAAATACCTGAATCCCAGATCCTCAAAAAACATCGATGGAATAAACATGCTTTTCACCGATGATTTGACTTTATGCAAGAACTTTCTGAGCCTCCTGCCTGAGTTTGGTAATGAGTCAAAAAAAGCCTGCATGGATTCCCTGGTTTTATAGTAAAAAGGTCGAATGCGGAGTCTGCTCAAGTATCGTGACAGTCCTCCCACATTAGGGGCAATTGACATACCGTTATCATTAAGGATAACCAGCAGATTAGTCCGGGAAATTCCTGCATCATTCAATGCTTCTAATGCCATTCCTCCCGATAAAGCCCCGTCCCCTATTACTGCCGCAACAGTATAATCCTCCCGGTTTAAATCCCGTGCTCTGGCCATTCCCAGCGCAGCCGATACTGAAGTACTGCTATGCCCGGTATTAAAAATATCATATTCACTTTCCTGAGTTTTGGGGAAACCTGCTATTCCGCCAAATTGGCGCAGTGATTCAAAAGAATCCTTGCGTCCGGTAAGAATCTTGTGTACATAGGTTTGATGACCCACATCCCAAATAATTTTGTCCAATGGTGCGTTTAAAACCTTGTGGAGTGCCAAAGTCAATTCCACAACACCTAAATTTGAGGCAATATGTCCACCGGTTTTTGAAACGGTATCAAGCAGAAATAAACGAATCTCTTCTGCCAGTATGCCCAGTTCATCATATGTCAAATTCTTAAGATCATCGGGAGTATTTATTCTTGAAAGATATCCATAACATTTATTATCATTCTTGTTCAACTAAAACTACACCTCAACTCAGCCGCATTTCTTGCTTTTTTTATTATGTGCACCTTTACTGGAGAAAACAGCGACTAAACGGCCGACCTTATAAACGATATAATTGGCATTATTTATGCCAATATTTTTTGCAAAGGCTTTTCCTCCGACAGTCAGAGCAGCTATTAAAGCACCTAACAGTACTTCAAGCAAAGAAATATTTGCACTGTTGGCAAAGATCTTGTATATAATGGCCGTACCTGCGGCACCGCTGACAACACTGCATATGTCGCCTATTACATCATTACAAAAACTTGACACTCTGGGAGCATTCCGCAGCAGTTTTATTGATTGTTTCGCCCCTTTCATCTTTTTTGACGCCATTGAATGAAAAGGGGTCTCATCTGCGGCTGTAACTGCCATCCCTATAACGTCAAAGATTACACCAATTAGAATAATACCCAGTACTACTAATAACGCAAAGGGAGGTGATATGGTTTTAAATATACTGGTAGAAGCAAATAATATGAGTATTGACAATGTAAAAGAAATAAATGTAATAAAAAGCCCCCATAAAACATGCTTTTTTTCTATGCCAGAGGCTTTTTTCACCGGTATACTCTCACCAGATATTTCTTTGTATTTGTCCAAAAGTTTAAAATATTTCTTTTCTGAGTTTTTTTGATCCAAGCAAAATCCTGCTTTCTCAACACCTTAGAAATTATGTATTAAAAGGATGGCAACAACCCGAGTAAATTTTGCGGCTTAGGTCAGGCAGGTTTTCCCCAACAGATACCGAATCGTCGCCGTTTCGGCGGTTTCCCTTTAAATCTATTGTTGAAAGGTTACCCTTTTCAAAGCCTGATTACCACTTAGTCCACACTGCAATCCCCGGATTGCCTTTTTGCAAACAGCCTAGGGGTTTTCCCCGAGAGCCTGTGCCTACTCTAGCCTCTTTTGCATCGTCGGTTTCAAGCGGCAATATTGCTTATGTATCGGCCAATACATAAACACGTGACCCGCTATCCTCCAAACAACACTCAAGGCAGGCTACACTGCCCACAGCATCAAAAAGTGATACCGCATGACAGGTTCACTCCCTCATTGTAGTCAAGATTTTTATCGCATACGCGGGGCAATCTATCTTCCACAACTGAGGGTCTCCACGGTAAAGGGGTCAGTTCCTGCATGCCATTGCAGGGTGCCCCTAAACCTTAACTCCCAGCACCAGCCCATCACTGGGCGTAACAAGCCGGCACAAGGAACTTCATCGATGTGCCCTTTAACGGATTTTTAGGCCCGTCTTCGAAGCAGGCAGTACTGACTAGG
>DUNT01000006.1 GCA_012839205.1 Clostridiaceae bacterium | reverse complement strand
TACAGCAGCGAATCCCCGTTTATATCAGTAAATCCGGCAACTCAAATGCCTATAAAAAACCTTGGAACAAATGCTTCAATTGAACTGAGGCTTTCGATAGAAACCGACAAATTTTCAAATGAAGGACTTCAGCCCCTAAACTTTGAGCTTACATACAAAAATTCCAGAAATTATGAGATTACAACCAAGTATACTATTTACATAAAAGTGGTGAATTATCAGACCAATTGCAGGCTGGTTCTAACACCTGCAAGCAGTATCTCGGCAAGTGCAGGAGGCACATTCCAGCTGCCGTTAAAGCTTAAAAATGACGGAAATCTTTCTGCCAGGGATGTTAAAATAACGCTAAAGGATCTTTCTCATAATACCTTTACCCTTGTATCAGGCACAGGGCGTGTTGATTTTGACAGGTTATACGGGAACGAAACCAGAAACTTGACCTATTCTCTAAGGGCATCCTCATCATTAAAAGGCGGAAGTCATCCAATTACATTCTCCCTTACCTATACAGATGAAAAAGGAACAGTGATAAATGAAGACCAGGAAATCTGGATTCCCATAGCCGGCAGCGGCGGTGGAACGGTTTTGGAGGTTCTTGAGGTAAAATCCTCCATGACAACGGTTAAACCGGGGGATAACTTTAATATTACTGTAAAGATTCAAAACACTGGTGCATATGATTCGGGCCAGATAAAAATAATGGCAGACGGAACTGCGGCTTTGCTGCCTGTTTCTCAGAACTTACATATTATTCAGAGTATTAAAAAGGGTGAAGTGAAAAATATCAACTTTAGTTTCCAGCCAAAGCCCGATGCCGCAAGAGGCGGTGTTCCCATTACTATTAGTGTTGAACCTGTTGATAACGCAGATGGAATTACAATTTCCCAGGCAATATCGGTGTTTGTCGACTCTGATTCTACCGGAGGATCTGAAGAGGGCAAGAATATACCCAAAATCATTATTAAAAGCTACTATTCCGAGCCGACCCTTGTTAAGGCTGGAGAGAATTTCAATCTCAGCATGGAGTTTTTAAATACCCACAGTACAAGATTGGTTCGAAACATTAAAGGAAGTTTTTCTGTGACAGAAAGCTCCAGTGAAACAGGAAACGTCTTTACACCGGTAGGCAGCAGTAATACCTTCTATATAGACAAAATTAATCCCCAGGGAACATCAACCTGGGATGTAACCCTTTATACCATTCCGGATGCTAAATCAAAAACATATACAATGAATATAACTTTTGAATATGAGGATGATTTGGGTACCCAGCACACAGCCACTGAGGTTATCGGAATCCCCGTATACCAGCCATCCAGGTTTGAGGTCTCAGAGATTTCTGTGCCTCCGGAAACCTTTATGGGTCAGCCGGTTTATATTGGATTTGAAATGTACAATTTAGGGAAAACCGATATTTACAATGTAAAGCTTAATGTTGAAGGAGATTTTGATGCCCAGCCCAGGAGTAATTACTTTGGGAATTTTGAATCCGGCAGAGTTGAGTATTTTGAGCTAAACCTTATCCCTATGATGATGGGTCAGGCCAACGGCAGGTTAGTATTCCAATATGAGAATGCCAGCGGTGAAGTACAAGAAGTTATAAAAGAAATCTCCATGAATGTCATAGAAATGATGATGCCGCCGGATGACTTTCCTGTGGATGGCCCCGGAATGCCCGGCATGGAAGAACCAACTGAAAAGAGCTTTTTCAAAAGTGTATGGTTCTACATAATACTCGGTGTTGTGGTTGCAGGTGTTGTAGTAACAATTATATTGGTAAGACGTAAACGTAAGAAAGACAAGGAGTTTGAGTTTTAATGAAGCTGACCGATACGCTCTTTCTAAGTATTAAAAATTTATGGCGTCGCAAACTTCGTACCTTTTTGACAGTTATGGGAGTTATGATTGGCTGCTGTGCCATTGTTATTATGCTTTCTTTAGGTATTGCCATGGAAAGAAATTTCATGACTCAGGTTAGTCAGATGGGTAATATAATGCAGATACAGGTCTATAATTATAACCAGGGTGGCAAGACCCCGGACGGAAATGATATCCCAACTTTGGATGATAATATGATTGCTAAGTTTGAAACAATGAAGGGAGTACAGGGAGCCACCCCCGTAATGTATCTTAATGTTAAGATGATGGCCGACAAATATGTCAGTTATGCCAATATCATTGGCATAAGGGCTGATATGTTCAGGCTTCTCGATATTCCCATAATTAATGGCCGTCCCTTAGAGGAAGGGGACACCAACCATATGGTGGTTGGTCAGTATGTCGCCCAGAATTTCTATAATCCGAAAGCATCCCGATACCGTTGGGAACCTGCTCCTGAAGATTTTGATCTTATGGAGGAAAAGGTAACTATAAGCTGGGACATGAATTATGGGGAAAAGCCGCAGCCGGGGGTTTCACAACCGAAGGTGAAAGCCAAGCCCGTCAAAGTTGAGGCAGTGGGCACGGTAGGCCAAAGCGGCTCAGAGTTTGATTGGTCAATTATAATGCCATTTGAAACTGTGAAAGAATACCGAAAGGAAATGGAAAAGTGGAATAAACAAAACGGAAACTCATCGGGCGGCGGTGGAGGTATATTTTATAGCTATGGGAGCGTTTCGGTTTCTGCTGTGGGAGGATCGGGCGGCAGTAAGGACCAAGGATATGAGCGTGTAATTGTAAAGTGCGATGATATTGATGAGGTTGTTAACGTCATGGATAAAATAAAAGAATTTGGCTATGAGTGCTACAGCCCAATACAAATCCTTGATGATATGAAGCAGCAGTCGGCAGGATTGCGGCAGATACTCCTGGGAATCGGCATAATGTCCTTTATAATTGCGGCCATTGGCATTGCCAATACCATGTATATGTCCATTTATGAGCGTACCCGTGAAATTGGAATCATTAAGGTAATAGGAGCAAGACTCCAGGATATTAAGCGGTTATTTATGCTGGAGGCCTGGTGGATAGGTGTATTCGGTGGAGTCCTGGGTGTAGCCCTTAGTTATCTTTTGTCCTTTTTATTGAATAAATTTAATGTAAACCTGGGAAGTTCGGTAATTTGGACTCCGGAAGGTGAAGTCAGGCTGGCCTCTTCATACATACCTGTCTGGCTATCGGCAATAGCCCTGGCTTTTGCCCCGATAGCAAGCCTGGTGGCAGGGTTGCTGCCTTCAAGAAGAGCTATGAAGCTAAGTGTTATTAAAGCGCTAAGACAGGATTGATGGCTTGCTTTAATACAAAATTAACAACTTTAATGGGGAAAAATTAATAAATATTAACAATAATGCACAACACTCCCAAAAGAGCATAACATTTTAGTTGACGTACCTTGTAATAATGTCTATAATTTAGATGATTACAAGTAAAGATGTTCTCTATTAGGTGAGGCTCCTATACGGAAAAACGCTGCTGCCCGGAAAAGTCGAGAGACTCCAATGGGTAAACAGACATTGCCGAATTAAGGTTTTGTTTAATGTAGCTGGTTGAAACCTAAGCCGTATAGTGCCAAAGCTCGATGATGGGAGTGTGATCATTATGGGAAATAATGATATTATCCGCTCCGGCGGATTTTTTCAATATTGGAGAATTATATTCGGATATCTAAGTAAGCAAGACTTTTAGTCGGTCAATCATGCTTTAGCATGGATTCTTTTAGGGGTGATTATTATAGAAAGAAGGTGAGCCTTATGCTGGAGATTTATAAGACACAGACAGAAGGGCATGAGCTCTTAAGTTTAGATGTCGTGGAAAAAGGCTGCTGGATTAATCTTGTAGCTCCCACCGAGGAAGAGATTGAATTGGTGGTAAAAACTATTAATGTTGAGCCGAATTTCTTGAGAGATGCGCTTGACGATGAGGAAAAACCACGTATTGACGTTGATGGAGACCAGACCCTTATCATTATAGATATTCCATATGTTTTTGAGGACGATCAGGCCATTAAATTTGAAACAGTGCCAATGGGGCTTCTTTTGGTGAGGGATGACTATATAATAACAATCAGCAGCAGACAGTCTACGGTGTTGGAGCGGTTTAGAAACGGACAGATCAGAGATTTTTATACGTATAAGAAAACAAGATTTATTCTGCAAATTCTGTATTATGTTTCCACAGACTATTTAAAATATCTGAAACATATTGATAAGAAGAGTGAAATGATTGAAAAATCGCTTCATAAATCAATGCGTAATAAAGAACTGTATAAGCTGCTGGATTTAAGCAAGAGTCTGGTATACTTTAATACATCTTTAAAGTCCAATGAAACAGTTATGGAAAGACTTTTAACCGGAAAATTCATTAAACTGTATGAGGAAGATGCGGATATTCTTGAGGATACAATCATAGAAAACAAGCAGGCTATTGAAATGGCTACTATATACAGCTCTATTCTAAGCGGTACAATGGATGCATTTGCTTCTATAATTTCCAACAACCAAAATGAGGTTATGAAATTTCTGGCCGCAATGACAATTGTGCTGTCTATTCCCAATATGGTTTACAGTTTTTTCGGGCAGAACTTTAGCTTTCCTCTGCAGTCAAATCCGTTTATGTGGCTGTATGTACTGGCCGGCTCAGTGGTAGTATCTTTGGCTATTGCCTTAATACTATGGAGGCGGGATATGTTTTAATACATATTGCATAGCAAACAGAAAACCTGCAGGTTTTATTATGGTTTGATGAATTTGGTATTGATTTTTCCCGATGTATGTATTATTATATTAAATGCGCCTTTTACACAGTGAAAGCGCAATATATGCGCCCATAGCTCAACTGGATAGAGCGTCTGGCTACGGACCAGAAGGTTGTGGATTCAAGTTCTGCTGGGCGCACCAAGTAAAAATGAGACGCCATAAGCATTTTAGACTTATGGGGTCTCATTTTTTATTGGCTGACTTAAATATAATATAATTATTATGCATTTTAAACGCAACTTGTTATGAAAACACTATTATAGTTAGTATTATAGAACATATTCTACTGATGATTATAAGCCCGGGAGTGCTTAGAACAGTATCAAATTATACTATTCACTATAACTTGCATTTGTATTGATATGGATTGAGTTTGTTGCACCATCCCAAACAACCCCGAAATCAAAAAGACGACCCAAATCACGGAGTTTGAAGTAATTATACCCGTTTATTCCATAAGCTTTAATAGCTATTTCCTTACCATCACAAAACAACTTGGATGTATTTAATAATGCTTTTCTTGTACTCGTATCACGTTTTGACATTTCACCGCCGACTACCGTATACGCTTTGTTGGACGACAGGTCAATTCCTTTTTCTTTATTCCAAATGACATCAAATTGCTTGGCGCTTCCACTTAATACATACGCCAAATCTCTTAACTTAAAATAGTTATATCCATCGATACAATATGCGTCAAAATCTATTTTCTTTCCATCAACAAATACGCTTGATACTGTGGGTTCAGCCATTGTCGGTTTCGCGGATATAATATTACTCGGCATTTTTACGTTGCTTATTTTAACTTTGGTTGGCCAAGGCTTAATCATATTGTCTCCCACTCCTAATTTTCCCTCGGAGTTATTTCCCCAGCTCCATACACTTCCATCTTTTTTAATAACAACACAGCTGCAATCCTCATGGTGCGCATAAATTATATTATCCATAATCTTTTGAGGAGTATTGCTTTTGGTATACGTCCCATTACCCAGCTGTCCCATATAGTTATCGCCCCAGGACCATAAAGTACCATCATTTTTTAATGCCAGTATGCTGCTCTCTCCAATTGAAAAGCTGGCTACATCATCCATAACTTTCTTTGGGATTTCACTATCTATATTTGTTCCATCCCCAAGCTGGCCGTAACTGTTCCTTCCCCATGTCCAAAGCGTGCCATCGGATTTCAATACACCATAAACCGGGTGTCTTCCCCATCCATTTGAATCTATCAGTACAACATCGTCCATGAATTTTTTCGGTGCTGTTTGTACATTAATCCAAAGAGATTTATCACTTTTTATTGCACATATACCGTAACCGGGTGCAGCAATTGCATATATAGCATCTGTAAATTTTTTTTGTGGGGTCATATTTCTTTTATAATTACCATCCTCAGTAGGAATAAGTTCTCCCCAATACCAAAGACTTTTATCTTTTTTGATGGCAACGGTTTCTTCTGATTCAGAATTGACTAACAGAACATCATCCAGCATTTTTATAAACCCTTTATTATCACCAAACCAAAGGGAACCATCCTTCTTTATTGCATAGGTATTATAAAAACCCATGTCTACAGAAACAACATCGTCCAGCACTTTTTCCGGTACCATTATTCTAAAGTCCAGTGGTGATTTAAATGGTCTGCTAACTCCAATATTATAGCCGTCCCCACTAACCCAAAGAGTCCCGTCATTCTTTACAAAGCCTAATCCTCTGCTGCCTGCCGCTATTGTATAATCGTAAGGTAATATTTCTGAAGAAAATGTAGTAATGGATCCGTAGCTTAAAACTGCCGCCATAGAAACCAGAAATAATAAAGCATTTATAATTCTTTTGCATTTCTTCATGGCTTTTCTCCTATAAAAAATGTATTTGATAGACTAGATGAAAGATGAAAAGTTAGTTTTCTGTTGTCATGATGTGGAGATAATAACATAATTATAGCCTGTTCTTTTATACACTACAACATATTATAATTAAACATGCCCTTTCTGAATAGCTATCAACCTTCTTTTCTGCACTAATAAAACAGAAAATACTTATTCAGAAAACCACAGGAATGCCCCAAGGGTTTCATGCCTATAAAGGCCCTGTGGATTCGATCACTGCTGGGCGCGCTACTTATAAATGAGACCATGAAAGCGTTTAAATCTTCTAAGGTCTCATTTTTTTATTGGCTAACGGAGAGGTGGTCAGATTATTGGCTTACATAAATATGAACATAAATGTGCGTATTAAGCACGGCGAATAATGTATCAGGCTGTACCTATAGGGTACGATTTATTAAATGAAATAAATCAATAAAAATTAGCAGGCAGTCCCACCGGATTAACCGGAAGGTTTTCTGCGTAAAGATGGGATACGTCCCCAAGACCAAGGCAACGTGGCACAGCCCATGTGGGAGATCTTTCTTCAAAAAGTATTGTTGATACCGAGCTGGTGGCAGGCCAGAAACTTGACCACATAATATTGGTGGGAATGGCAAGAAGGTGAGAAAGCCAGGCTAAACCTAATGCTGCATGTGCAAAC
>DUNT01000084.1 GCA_012839205.1 Clostridiaceae bacterium | reverse complement strand
CCAGGGCACAAGAATACAACTGGAAGTAAATTATCAAGATTTTTTAAGTAGCAGCTATATCCCGAATTACATAATATAAAGAAGAAGACAAACATAATACAGGAGTTGTTCTTATGTCAGAAATAGCTAATATTACAGATCTGCATAAAGTAGACATATTTGCCAAGCAAGTTCTGGGCAAAAAGGTTCTTGCTGATACCGATACTTTATGGCAGGAAGAATACACCGCCGGGGTGTTAACCGGCAAGAAGATACCTTTTAGAATTTACATTATAAATAATGGAAGTATTCCGGCAGAACAGCCTGTTTTAGGTTCCCCGGTCAGTTGTGTCAAGCTGTGTAAACGTGTTATTGAAGCTGATTATCCAAGAAACACCCTGGTATGTGCAGGCAAATCCAGGGTCACCCACAGGTACCAGCTGGTTCTTCTGGTTGAATATGAAAATGGTACTTTTGATGTACTAACGTTACCGCGAAATCTCTCCAATCGTCTTCAGTACAATCCTGCTACAACAAAAGCATTTGTTGATTCTACAGTGATTGATACTACGGGAATTCCGTTACTGCAGCATCAGAACCAAGTTGTACCATATGAATCACTCGTCATAGTTGCGGAAGGTGTAAATAACTATACAAGCTTTGAATACACTGTTTCAATACCATATTCAATGTTTAAGCCCAATATAAAGTACTGCTATCTTGAAGACCCCAGTCTCCAGTCCTACATACTGCTAAAATGCTTCCGTTATGATACGGATGTTCTGGATACCTTCCTGGTAAGCACCAGCTCGACTGAATCTGTATGGACAACAATAGTCCAGCTGACGGTAACCGAAGATATCATTGATAAACTGGGTATCGACCAGGATGTTATTGTTTATGGGGTACCTGAAGATTATATTTGCGAAGAGTAATGTCTGTTACATTGCAAGCAAACCCCTGTCATTCATTACAGGGGTTTGATAATTTTTAACAAACCGTTTATTATATAACTTCGGCTGTTGATTTCGCTTTTCAAGTCGTTTATTCTATTTTTTAGTTCATTTATTTCATTCATCAGATTCATGTTTTCCTGCTCCAGTTCTTTTATATCTGCTTTATTGTCAGGTTCATCATTACAAATGCCTTTTACAAGCTGGAAAAAGTTTTCAAAAAGTGACACCATATCCTTAATGCTGATACTATTAAGAAGCTGCTTCCAATCCTGGACCTGGTTTTCCGCAGGTGGAGCCATATCAATCTTGTTGCAAGTCCAAAAATCATCGTGGGGCTCCCTTAGGAATATTCCTTCAACATCTGCAGCTATAGTAAGGTAAAAAGATTTGTTCTTCATGGTTTGAGTGCAGAATACGATATTGCCTATATGCTGTATGACATAATATTTATCGGAGATTGCAGGCATTTGTCCTTCTATTATATTTTTGGAAATCAGAAGTTTTTTCTCGGCATTAATTTTCCTGGACATAGTCCCGACTTCTTGCGAATTCTTATAATTTACCTCACAAAAAACCTCAATTGTAAATAGAATCACCTGCTCTATGGTATCAATATTTTCTATTGTCTGGTAAGAAATATCATAAATGCAGCAATTCTCTATCTTCCTGACCTCATAATCCGTTTCTAAAGGTTCGGTAATATTGCCTTCATACAATACTTCATTATCAAAAGTATATTTTCCAATATAAAAATCCGGCAGCATTGTCTCACCCCTCCGTTTAAGTTTATTCGGAAGACCAACAGATATTAACCGGCTTTTTAATTACAGGCACATAGCAAGTCTGATTTTAGTTATCATATCAGACTATTTTCTTTCCTGAAATACAAATTAGTTGAAAACATTGTCTTGTCAGATATTTTCGTTGAAAGTATTCAACGTTTTTACAAAGGTATGCCCCGCGTAAACGGCAATAGTCGACATGGTGTCACAACTGCATAATCTGAACTTAGCTGTATGACTGCCATCCAAGTACACAGAACTTCCACAATTCACACGGATATTTTTCTACACATATATTATTTATAAAGCGGAGGGATTTTAATGAGAGATATTTGGAATTGGATACAACTTGCATTTGCCGCTATAGGTGCTTTTCTTGGATGGTTTTTAGGCAGTCAGGACAGATTTTTGTATGCCCTGTTGGTCTTTGTCGCCATTGATTATATAACAGGGGTAATCTGTGCAATTCTGGATAAAAAGCTGTCCAGTGAAATTGGCGGTAAAGGAATCCTTAAAAAAATTCTAATTTTTGTTATGGTAGGTGTAGCCCACATTTTAGACACCCACATACTGGGCAGTTCAGAAGGCAGTGGTGCTCTTCGTACTGCTGTAATCTTCTTCTACTTGAGTAATGAAGGAGTATCTGTTCTGGAAAATGCCGCGTATATTGGACTTCCTATACCAGACAAGCTCAGGGTAGTCCTGAAACAATTGCATGGGCGTGATGGTAAAGATTCCAACAAAGACCCCAGGTCTGATAATGAAAAATGAATGACTGTATCAAAACATTCCCTGGTTAGTGGCTGAAAGGAGGAAAAAATGAGTAAAAGTGTATATTTAAGTCCTTCCATTCAGGAAGAGAATATTGGCTACGGTAACTATGGCACTGAAGAAAAAAGAATGAACGAAGTATGTGACGTAACTCAAAAACATCTATTACGGCATGGAATTACTGTATTCAGAAACAGACCCGACATGACTTTGAAACAGGTAGTAGCCGACAGTAACGCTAAAAAACCAACAATACATCTTGCAATTCACAGTAATGCTTTTAACGGAAAGGTTCGGGGCAGCGAGATTTATTGTCATAATTTTGGTGGTGAAGGAGAGCGTCTGGCCAGATCAGTTTATGCAGAGCTGGAATCTATCACTCCTACCAAAGGGAGAGGTGTAAAGGAAGGCAAGGATCACTTCGGTCCCGGCAAACCTTTGTATGAGCTCGCTGCCACTGTTGCTCCGGCTGCATTACTGGAAATAGCCTTCCATGACCAGCCTGATGATGCAAAGTGGATATTGGAAAACATTGAGGCCATCGGTGTGGTCATAGCCAAGGGGGTTTTGAAATACTTTGGCCTGGACTGGGTTGATGAAAGAAGTGAACATGATAAAGCTGTTGATATTCTTGCTGAAGCAGGTTTCATACTATCACCCCAGTACTGGAAAGATAATGCCGTGCCGGGAGGAACAATCAATGGTGAATATGCAGGCCTTCTTATAAAACGAATGGCATCTTTCATTAAAACGGTACTTGACGGACTTAATAAATGATTGAGCAAGTGAATGTATTTGTGAAATAAGACAGATAAAGCCCGAATATTCCATATTATAAGTTTTTAGTGGTTGCTAAAGGATATAATTGAAAGGTTCTTAAAAACATGCTCTGAACTGTCCCCATAAGTAAGACTAAAATCTAACTTATGGGGAGCCTGTTTTTATTTCATAAAAGCCTGCAATGTCTGTTAAAGCCCTGCCGATAGCTTCGTTCACCATGTTACGATAAGACCTGTTATAGTATTGAATAAAGTGCCGGGCTTTTTAATAAGGCAGTCAACATTATGATGACTGCCTCTTGTCAATTGGGTTCACACACCTGTCTGAATATTTATTACTGGTGAATTATAAAGCAGCGGCTCCACCATCAATCGAGATAACTGCGCCATGTATATAGGAAGATTCTTCGCTTAACAAGAATGTGACTACGTCCGCCACTTCACGGGGCTGCCCTAATCTGCCCATTGGAACTGCTTCGGCCATTTTTTCAATAGCTTCTTCAGGGTATGCTTTTACCATTGGTGTCTCATTGGTGCCCGGAGCAATGGCATTTATTCTGATATTTTCCCTTCCGTACTCTCCTGCAATTGCTTTTGTCAGCCCGACAACAGCATGTTTTGTTGCTGAATATACACCCAGGGTAGGTATCCCTACCAGGCCGCCTAATGATGCAGTATTAACAATTACTCCACCTCCGGTTTTAAGCATTTCACTGATTACAAACTTTAATCCATAGAATACACCCTTTAGATTTACGTCAACAATATTATTGAATTCTTCTATAGAACATTCTATTGTGCGAACTCCAGATCCTGAAATTCCTGCATTGTTAAAAAATAAATCGATTTTTCCAAAGCGGTCAACTGTCTGGTCTACATACTTTTTTACATCCTCAATCTTGCTGACATCTGCCTGAATAAAAATTGCATCACTGCCCAGCTCTTTACATAATCGAACTGCCTCTTCTCCTCTTTCTTTGGATATATCTACAATAGAGATATTTGTTCCTTTCTTGGCTAATTGAAGTGCTACTTCTATTCCAAATCCACTGCCGCCGCCTGTAATAATGGCTGTTTTTCTCTGCATACAAAACCCTCCTTAATAAATTATTCCGGATAAAGATAATATGCCCATAAAAAAACTTTTGTAATGCTGCTTATTTTCAGTAAGAAATCTTGTTTTTTATAAATGTACCTTTTTTTAAATCATCAAACGCTGTCTTCAATTCTTCCCTCGTATTCATTACAATAGGACCGCCCCAGGCCACCGGCTCATCAAGGCGTCTTGAACTTATAAACAGAACCTGGGCTTTTTGGTCAGTAGCCTTTATCTCTACCCAATCTCCAGAGGTTAGCTTAACAGCTGTCTTTTCCTTTACCAGCTCACCACCGATATATACGTCCTCCAAAAGGGTAAACAACATAACAGAGCTATCTCTTTCTGTTTGTAAATTAACCGATGCATCACAGTCAAGATGTAAATCATAATAATCCAGCGGAAGATATTTGCTCATAAATCCTTTTCTACCATTGAACTCACCCGCCAAAAGCCTTAGTTTGCCCCAATCTGACTCTATCTCCACAATTTCCGAATTTTTGATGCTTCGATAAGCTGGAGGAGCCATTTTGTCCTTTGCGGGAAGATTCAGCCAAAGCTGTACCCCAAGCAACCGTTCGGAAGCCGGCAGTTTTTCTTCATGCATAATACCGGAACCTGCTGTCATCCATTGAACTTCTCCATTACCAATTGTGTCCTCATTTCCTAAACTGTCCTTATGAGTCATAAACCCACGGTACACATAACTGATTGTCTCAATACCCCTGTGGGGATGCATGGGAAATCCCGCAATATAATCATCTGGATTTGTACTGTCAAAGGAATCCAGCATTAAAATCGGATCATATTCCTGCACAGTTTCATTTCCTAAAACCCTGACCAGACTCACTCCCGCTCCGTCCTTTGTCCTATACCCTCTAACCTGTTTACTGATCTTTCTTTCCATTAATAAACCTCCAGCCCCGATGGCAGATAAATACTGTTTTTTCTATATGTACCACAACAAAGGGGCCTTAATCATTAAAAGGTAATATCATAAACTTTGATTTTATCGTTAGATATTCTATTACTCTATTATAAACCTTAATGGAGGAATCTACCCTTTGGTGTACCATCCATTACACATTGGGACCATTAAGGTAACAACAGTATAATAACAGACTATACAAATTATTATTGCCGTATTATTCCAATTTTAGAATTATTGTGTTCTTAAGAGGGAAGTAATAACCTTTCTTAGGGTTTACAATTATCTTAAATGAGTTAACAGAACACAAAATCAGTATTGGAGGTAATGATTATGAAAAAAAGTCTGCTCATTGTTATAGCGTTATTAGCTATGGCAAGCCTGATGGCCGCAATGGCCTTAACCAGCGCCACTGTTACAAATGCTGCAACTATTAAGATCGTTAACACAGAAGATGCATTAGTAGCACTGTCCCCTGGAAATACTGTAGGTAACAAAGAGAATACCGCTCGCATTGTTGACGGAAATTTAGTATTTGAATTTGGTCGCGGTAAAAATGGTGCAATGTATGGTTTGCAAAAGAACAGCGAGTATGTATGGGAGAGTTTATTCATAGTAACTAACCACTCTGATACTCCTATTAAAAGATATTTTGAAGCAACCAATGTCCCTGATGGTGTTAAAATAGAAATGAGAAGCACATTCCATCAATGGACGCCTGGGCACGCCTGGTTTGACATAACAAATAAGAAAACATGGGATAATCAAGGTTATTACGGAGCACCGGATTACGATGTAAGAATAACTGTATCGGACAGTGTTGATGATGATGTTTATGAACAATTACAAAACATGGAGATTATTCTTTACGTAGAGGCTGCATAATTTAAAATCTCCATAAATTATTGTAGTAGTTCATAAGAACAAAGATGATTTCTGTATTTTGCAGAAATCATCTTTTCATATTTGAGTCAGCCACTATCATTTTAATTTAAACCGTTGTAGTTAGCGAATTACATTATACAAAAGAACACCTAACCGGTATACTAAAGCACCAAGTTCCATAGCCATTTGGGTGGTTACATTCCCTAATAAATTACACTAAAATAAATTGGGGATGTTTATTATGAAGAAATTATCTAAGATTATTGATATAATTCTATACGTTATTGCCGCTATAGTCCTTACTGCAGCTTTCAGCTCAGCCATTTTGGACAAGCCAATGTTATTCTCTTCAGTTCGATCCAACAGCATGTACCCTGTGTTTCAACGCAGCGATATGATTTTAATAAAAAGTCTTTCAGAAAAAGATACATTGAATATCGGAGATATTGTAGTATTTAAGGTTGAAGAAGGCAGTTTATCGACCAAAGGTTGGATCGTTCATAGGATTATTGAAGGTGACGAAGTTACAGGATATATTACAAAGGGCGACGCTAATGATTATACAGATCAGGCCACAGGAGAAACAGGCCCTATTCAACGTAATTGGATTGTCAGCAGGGTTGTGACTATAAATAATAAACCTGTTAAAATTCCTTTAATCGGATACCTTCCTCTCTGGATGGAGAAATTCCAGACCACTCCTTATGCTATGCCTCTTATTGCTGTATTGCTGGCTGTAATAATAGGTATCAGCGAACTTGCTGTTAATAAAAGGAAGAATAAAAAAAAGAAAAAGAACAACTTAACTATGCAATTTGTTTATTTTCTTGGGGGTATTACCATCAGTATAATAATGTTAGCAACGATGCTAGCCACCAGCCAGCGGATTGTTGTGCCGTATCAAGTATCTGAAAAATCCCAAGGTGCATTATTGGGAAGCAACATAGGCATTATTCGGGTTGGAGATGAAATTCAAAAACCATTATCCGAACTAAGTAATAAGGGTTTCTTACCTGTTATAGCTACAATTACCACCTCTAATGAGAATTTTAGCTTTAGTCACCCATTAACTACCTTAGCTCCTGGAGAAACAATAAAAACAGAATTTCAATTAATTGCTTCTGAGAAAGGGGATTTTAATGATACCATATCTATCGGTATGTTTTATCCTTTTTTACCTCCAAAGCTCATATATAGTTTGGCTACAAAAAGCTTTTGGTTGGCATTGATTATAGTTTCCCTTATTCCGGGAATCCCTCTAATGCTCTGTCCATTAATAGATTCTAAATTGCGCAGAAAAACAATAAAAGAAATTCGGCGATTACGCCGCCGAATACTTAGACATTTACCCATATTTGATTCACGTATCCTTTAGCATGAGCATATAATGCTGCTTGTGTTCTATCTGCTAATTCTAACTTACTCAGTATTTGACTGACATGTTTCTTAACTGTGTACTCAGTGATATATAGCTTTTCTGCAATATCCCTATTCGATAAACCTTGGCCCAGTGCGATTAAAACTTCTTTTTCTCTTGGCGTCAAATCGTCTGCCAAGTCATTTTCAGAGGATGTCTTCATCAGTAACTCCATTAGACCCGGGTCGTAATACTTTCTTCCCTTATACACCAAACGCACAGCAAATAGCAGCTCTTCCGGCAGAGCCTCTTTTAATACATAACCCAGAGCACCTACTTCTTCTGCTCTTTTAAAATCGTTGTCAGAACTGGATGAGGTAAGAACGATAAACTTACATGATGTATTTTTGCATTTCTCAATAATATCCAATCCATAATCATTTCCAAGCCTTAGATCCACCAGAGCCAGATCCGGATTATGTGTTGCTATTGCTCTTAACGCATCTTTCATATTTCCGGCTTCTCCAACAATTTCAATATCCTTCTCAAGGGATAGAACAGAAGCCAACCCCTTTCTAACTAATGGATGGTCATCGATTAATAATACCTTCATACAGCTAAACCTCCATCGTCTATTGTGCCTGCATTTGATATCGCAATTTCAATTTCAGTACCTGATCCAACTTTGCTGTTTATTTTAATACTTCCCTTGAAAGAATTCACCAGGCTATTCATATTATATAATCCCAGCCCTGAATTCTTCGGATTTAGCTCATCTAATTCAAAACCAATGCCATCATCAATTATCTTTAATCTAACCAACTCATACCCTATTTCCAGTTCTACTTGAAGATTTTTACACTTACCATGGCGCACAGCATTTCCGGCTGCCTCACGAATAATTCTGTTAATTGCCTTCTTAATTTGTAATGACAATAGATTTTCGTCACCGTTAAAATTAAACTGTATATTAATACCATTTAACTTAGAAATACTGTCTAAATAAGATTTTAAAGCGATTTGAAAAGCCCTTTCTTCCTTTTTTGCTGAACTTAGCTTATAAATAGAATTCCTTAGTTCCTGCAGCGCAAGACAAGATGATTCCTTAATTTCTCTTAAAACCTCTCCCAGCTCTTCACCAGATAAAGTCTTCTGTCTCTCCATAAGGCCATGAATAGAATAGTTAATACTAAACAGTCTTTGCGTGACACTATCATGAATTTCATTAGCGATTCTATTTTGTTCTTCCATTATCAGCAATTGATCTTCCATATCTTCCAGATTAAACCGTTCTAATGTCACAGCACTAAACTCCGACAAGAATTCGATAAGTCTTGAACAATGTCTCAGTTTTTCATCGTTCTTAGGATTACTCACCCGGATACCTACTACTCCATAGTATCTCCCGTTTGATTGTATAGGCGAAATCAGGTAATACTTGCCTATTAAACTGCTCCCCTTTTTCAGCTTCGTATTACTTTCTCCCATGTTGAATTTATTTAATAGGTTTAAAATCTCGGTCTTCTCATGTGGCTTTAGTTCTCTGTTTGAAGTAAGCAGGTCAGGTTCAGCTTTTGTCTCAGAAAGCAAGAAAAAGCTGGTATTAGTTTTAGTCAACTTTGCGGTATATACAGCCAGGGTTTTAAACAATTCATCACTGGCAGAATGGTTATTAAAAGCCTCAATAATCTGATACAATGACATAATATACTCCATACACTCCTGCTTTTGGTTGTTATATAGTTGAAGTTTTTTATTAATCTCCTCCATCGTTTTTTTCTGCTCCAGTAGTGTCATTGTTTGCTCATGGAGCTTTCGTGTAAAATTAGCCAATAATTGCATAGCTATTGTTATCAGCACAAATACCAGGAACTGGCTGGAATGATGCCAAAGCATCTCTATTATTGTACTATTGTGTGAGTTAAAGAAAATGTAAGACATAGCAGTACCCACAGATAGATAAAAAACTAAGTTTAACCATGAAAAATAGAGAGGCAGATATCTGGCTCCCACTAGGATAGGATTTAAAGCATACCACATGAAAGGGCTTTCCATTCCTCCGGTGGGAAGCAGGAGTATAGCAATCCCGAGAGTCTCAATCAATAGCAAGGCTCTTAGACTTCCCTTGTTCGAATTAAACTTTATAATAAGATCAATAACGATCTTAGAACAAATAAAGAGCGAAATAACCACTCCCAGTTTTAAGTAAATAATAGAGCGAGGTGGCCCTATTAAATATACAAGTGAAGTAAGCGCCCAGGATAAATATCTATAAACATAGATAATCTTAAGATCCTCAGTTTGTATTTCATCGATTTTTAGACCCTTCATGATTTTGCTATATAGCAATCGCATCTTCGTTTTCATTGGCTTTATCTGCACTTTCTATAGGTTTTATGGATATACTATAGTAATAGACAAATAAATTGTTTAAAACGTAGTAATATATGTTATGATCACAATCATCAATATACTTAAAGACAGGCTCTTCCTTCTCTTCTGCAATTTGTATTATTGAATTAATGTCCGGCAGTCTAAACTGTACTAATCCATCAAAGGCAGTTTTATCATATACCCTAATGATTTTACTTTTATATTTTTTATCGATGGAGCTTTCCTCAGTTGTGTTTTTATTTCTTAATACAGTAAACTCTGCCACTCCAGCAGTTAAGATAACTAATGCTACAAATCCTATACATGCAGAAATAAGTCTGACCTTAGTAATGGGTACCCGTGTTCCAAATAAGTTAATGTGATTTTGAATGAAGTTACTCTGTTCTATAGTGCTTTCCTTAACTGTGTTCAATAAGTTTGAGTCCCCAGCAAAGCTAATATATTGATCTCCAAGTTGAAATGGAATTTCTACTGCTTCTGCAAGCTGATGTATCCTGTCTCCATTATAATTAAATACATCACCATTAATATCAGTTCTGACCACCATCATATAATTGGAGGGCCTGACCAGAGTCTCCTCTTCAACTTGTTTAATAAGAGTTAACACATCCTTAACATCTATGTAAATTTCGTCTTGAATTATAGAATTCAGATTTCCCTCTGATTTGACAACCTGAAGAGGAACTAATTCTTTTTCGATATTCCACATATCCTTAGCAACAATATTTAAGCTAACCCTGTTATTACCATCTATCTTAATTGCTGCTTCTGATTCTAAGCTGTAATTCATGTTAATAATTATTTTATCAGTAATCTTTGTGAAGATTATATTATCGGGAACCACTCTTCCTCCTCTAGGATAAAGTGTACTTGGATTTACAACAGCGTGGTAAGAAAAATCTATTATTTCTGTAATTGAGTTTTCGATAATTTTTTCATCAATCACTGCCGGTTGATTTATTGACATATTAAAATAAAATATTGACAGTATTAGCGTAATTATCAATATTCCGAATATTAAAATCCGATATGTTTTTTTCATACGCGCAAAAATAATGAGATTACGCTTCAATATAGATCCCCCCGTTCTTTTGCTAACTAAAACGCTCGCTTATTTTATTTTTATGAAAGCTTACCCTTCTCCAATTAGATACACTGGCCTCGTATTATATATCTGTATTTTCTGATTGGATATCATTAGCATCCGGCATTTCTTTAATATATTCATGCTTAATGACTTCTTTGACATCGACAGTTATTTGGTTTTTAATTACGGCTGAGCCATTGGTCCATCTGACGAAAAGTAGAATATCTACAATATTACTACTAATAGACTCATCTATATCAAACGAGATTTCCTGTATTTCACCCGGTATAATAGCACTAGTTTCCGGTTTTTTAATTCTAAGACCCTGAATTTCATTTCCTAAAAAACCCTTATCAAGGTATGCATCAACATATATTATTTCATCCATATTGTTTCTGACGTAATAGTTTGATGTGTTTGGCAGAATCTGAACCACCTGGGTTTCCTCTGTTGAACTTTGTATTTCTTCATCGGATACCTTAGACATAATAACTCTGGTGGTTGTATTTATTTCTTTTGTAACCTCTAACACGAAAACATTTGGAGTTGCTATTAATGCATTCTCTGAATTGGAAACACTCAATTTAGTTGTATTTTCTATCTTGGTTGTGGTAAAACTGGCAGCTTGTCGAATAAAAATAAAAGATAAAGTTAGTATGGTGATTGTTAAAATCTTCCTATTTTTCATGAAAATTCACCTATATTCTCTCTTTAAAAACCTAGAATTGTAACCTACGACAAATACCTAAAAACAAATACAATTAGTGATAATTTTATGAACTCAATTTTCATTTAATAAAATACTGCTATCATATTTAACAGCTGGTCGGTTGCACTTGCTGTTTCTACCAAGTGCCTGTAATACAAAATATTTCATTGTTCCCAAAATATTCCGTACATTTATTCTATATTGCACCGTTGTCACAATTCGTCACTTTATGTTGTCGTATTCGAATTATTCATCATCAAAATTCTACATAAAATTACTGGATCTCTCTTTTCTTTTATTTATAATAATGCTCTTTTACCAATTACCTTATAATAATCTCAAAAAAGATGTGTTTATTGTCGAAATACCTCGAACGATTTTGTTTTGACTTTTATTGTAGGGATAAAATAAATACAAAATTAGCTTAGAAGGGTGCTGATTTATCAAACACCACAAGTGTAACGTTAAGATCGTGGTCTTTAAGAAAATCTTCAATTGCCGATGTAAGCCGCATCAAGCGCCTCGTCTTTCGGGTAACCGTAGATACCGTTTGAAGTCAAAGGACATGCTATGCTTTTACATACAATGAGAAATACCAGTTTCCCCGGAATTGAATTCAATGTTCTGTCATTACATTAAAAACGCTTTTATGCCCTATCCCATGTATCAATTCTCTATCTTTCCGGGACAGGGCATAAAAGCAATTCAGACTAAGTGTATTATTTATGTTTAATTAAGGATAGAATTAATCCTCAATCCTCTATTTTGTTAGCAATAAATGCAAGATCTGAAATATCGATTATATTATCTCCATTCATATCTGCAATCTTTGCTTTGTCCCAATCCGGACTCTCAGGCTTCTTGCCGTAGTGATAGGCTACAATCGCAAGGTCACCCACATTTATTACTCCGTCATTATTGATATCTGCAGACTTTATCACCGAAGCCTTGAAGATTTCTACTGCATTGTTAAGTGTTATAACAGCACTGTCTACCTGGGACTGTGTTGCACCAGAGTCATCTCTTACATCCTTTGCTTCATTGATGGCCGTATATAATGCATCTATGGCTTCCTGCGGGTACTGGCCGGGCTGTGTTCCTGCTTCTGCACTGTTATACAGCGTCTGGGCACTATTTATTGCTGCTATAAGTGCGCTCTTATCCACAGTCGGTATGCTGCTGCCAACAGCTATGTTTCTGGAAGACAAGCCGGCCTCTATTACGGTTCCTTCCGGCGCAACACCAAGTTTCGCACTGGTTACGGCAATACTTCCTATGGTGTTCTCTACTCCACTCTTTACTTTGAAAGTTATATTGAGAACCTCATTATCGCTTTCTGATAAGCCTCCAATATTGGCAGCAATAAGCCTTACTTTACCCGCTGTTGATTTGTCTTCTTTAAGTATCTTAATATTGTCGTTTACACCATCTGCACTTATATATTCAAATACATCAGCATCATAAGACAAGCTAATATCTTCTGCATAAACACTCTGGACAACATTATTTATTCCTATTCCTACCTCAAAGGCCGCTCCGGGATTTACTGAGAGCGGGCTGGAGATTACTGCTGTTACTGAATCGTCATCGATTTGTTCCAGGGCTTCCAGTGCAGCATTCAACCTGAGACATGCATTATTAATGGCCACCGGGTCAGATTCCTCGTTAAGTTTGGACGCCATTTTCAAAGCGTTATCCAGTTTGTTCCAGCTGGCGAATGTGTAATCATCCTCCGCTAGAAGCTCTGCCTGGTTGATGGCATTTTGCAGGTCTGTCCAATCACAAACGATCTCAATAACAGTGAACGGCTCAATGTTCATATCAGAAGAATCTTTTGTTACAGATAGCTTGTATGAATCTTCGGACAGAGTTACCTCGCATGTGACACCCAGCTCCTGAAGGTCGTCCCTCGCATTTAGCACTTCCGTCGCTTTAGCTGCTCTGGCTGCGTTATTGTCGTAGCTGCCTTTCGGTATTGCTACGCTTTTGCCTATAAGCGGCAACGCTTTTTCAACGTCTATCAGACTGGATGGTGCCTGTGAAAGCTCACCCAGGTTTGCAGACCAGAAATTCTTAGCTCTTACAGAGAACTCCCGTGTACCCATATTTGTGGTTGCGAACAGCTGTATATTTGCATCATTAAACGAGTCATCCAGAACATAACCACCGTGACGGGTCCATTCTATACCATCAAGGGAACGGTAGCCAGTAACGGTATTTCCTACTTTCCTTAACCTCAGCCACAAGGTAGTGCCCGGGAATGACGCATTGAATTCGCTCATACCTGTTCCAGCCATCTGGATACTATTGCCACTCATGCGCATGAATTTTACATATGCGCCACCAGGTGTCATGAGTCCAAAACCAAATCCACCATAAGCACCGCTGCCACCGCTTACATCACTACTGATATTTTCAAACTCCGCAGTGACCTCCCAGTCTCCTGCAATAGGATCTACCAGTTCTATATGGGGGAACTGTGCCGTTTCTGGATTTGAGGGATAATCCTCTCTCTCAACAGTTCCCGGGGCAGTGAAGGTTATACCTTCAGAATCAAAGCCTACATTGCTTATGGCAATCTCGGAGGTATTGAAATATCTCCAGCCCGGGGGAAGTTCAGTTAAGTTTGCAAACGGTTGTTGTGTACGTATTATATCATCATCGGGGGGAATGAACTTGACAAAATAAGTTCTTGTCTCTTCAGTATCCAGGAACCGTGCAATTGCGGTTCCTGGAACCCCCTCGGCCTGTATTACTGTCACCATGACATCATCGTAATCAGAAGAGGCTCCTAACTGCGGGATTTCAGCATCCTGCGGCACCTCCACAAAATAAGTTCTTGTGCTGGACGAGAAACCCTGGATAGGACTGCCATCAATGGTGAGGCTGTCGCGAATCGGTCTTGGCTCCTCATACACAGCTTGCGGGGAATAGACTGATTTACCCACCATCACTGATTCAATGACGGCATTACAGTCAGCCGCTGCCACAAACCCGACAGTACCGATTTCATGGTCGTCATTTTTCGTTGTCAGGACAAGTGTGGGGCCCACACGTACTGACAATACATCTTCAACGGCGTCCACCGTCAGCTTAAATGGAGTTTCTCCTACATTGAAATCTTCAGCCTGTAAAAGTGATTTTTCCCCATACAATGATGAATACAGTTCCAACTTATCATTGGATACCGCCAACTCGTAATAGTTTTTCCTGTCACTCTGGCGGAAACGCAGATTCAGCGTTCCGTCAAGTGCTTTGATATTGGTTTCGAAGCAGTAGTTATCCCATCTTTCGCCTATTTTCCCAATGGCCTGGGAACCTTCCTGGGAAAGTATCAGATCACCGCTGTCAATGCTGACCTCACCGCTTACCGACCAGTTTGTAAGATCGCTGTCAAAATTATCCTCAAGCATCTTATCTTCAATTACAAACTGCAAATCCCATAACTCGCAGAGGTTGTTGTTTTCGGCAGTCGGCGCAACAAATCTGAAGAATATACCCTGCAAGCCGTCAACTTCGTCAACTCCGGGCACCGGTATTCTTAACGTAGTATAGTTCTGCGGCATGTCGGACGTCAGCTCAAACTCGCCAATCTTCTCACCCAGGTTATTGGTGTTGGCAAGTTCAGGTCCTCTTAAGTACACTTCAATCTTTGCGTCCTGGCCCAGCGGTTGGAGGCCCAGTTCGAGTTGAGTTGTTTTGCCGTCTGGGGCGGTACCGTCGAAATTAAAATATTTATAGCCAATCACGGCATTGTTTCTTATAGAATGTATGGCAAGGCTGTTTATACCTTTTTCATATCCTTGCAAGCCTCTCTCATTTCTGGGCGCCACACGTATATTGGGTCTGGTTGTTCCCCAACCAGATGAGGGGAAGTTACCCGCCATGAAGCATGCAATAGTAGCGGAATGCTTCCTGTAGGGGTCAAGACCGTCTATGAAAAAGCCCATGGATGTCATTTCCGCAGCCGGCTTGCGACGATAATCTTCGACAATGGGGTATTGGCTTCTGCCAGGCATTGGCAGGAATTTTACCGCTCCGGTTTCATCGTCATATTCCATTTGGATTGGCTCGACCATAGTCTGCCGTGCAAAGCCGTTATTAGCTCTGTGATACGTAATATACCATTGCCCGTCTACCTCAAAGAGGCCACCATGAGTGTTGCTGCTGGCCATACCTGCTGAGTAAGAGGTACCCTCTGCGTTTGGTATTGCTTCGCCTCCGGAATCCACCAGAATGCCGCCCCAAGTATAGGGACCCAAGGGGCCTCCGCCGGATTTCGGACTGCTCCACGCATAAGCCAGCTGGTCAAAGCCTGTTCCAAAAGGCTCGCCTGAATTGCCTGAGCGGGCATATACCAGTACATATGTATCATTTATTTTTCGTATTGATGACGCTTCGAAAAAGCGGAATTCTGAATCTCCTGTTGGAATTACACTTTTAACGATTTCAGTTCCCTCTTTAAGCGAATACATATTCGGGTCAAGCTCGCATCCCTCAGATCCACGGATACCCCAGTAACCGTATACTCTACCGTCGTCATCCACCAAAACAGCCGGATCAAACGCAAGAGGGCCTGTTGTAGCAATTTTATTCTCGTCTGCCCAGTTGATGGTTTCAAAGGGACCATCCGGCCTGTCAGATTTGGCAACCTGAGATATACGCAGACCCGACTGGTTATTGGGGTACAGGTAATAGGTTTTCTTTCCTGTTATCTTATCCACAACTTCTTCAACGTCGGGTGCGTAGAGTACGTCAGCTACACCGCCAGCGATGGACTCGAATATGACTCCATCATACCGCCATTTGGTCAAATCCTCCACCGGAGCTGACCATGTCACCAGATCCCAGCCACAGTACCCTGATACCATCATATCGTGAGAACCGTATATATATACACGGTACTTGCCGGGATTATCCGGGTCTTCAAACACATAGGGTTCTGCATCGGGTATATACTCCCACGGTGGTAAGAAAGGATTGCCCTGATGTGTGGTATAAATCTCCTGATAATAGTCACCCCTTGAGTTTTGTGCATACACAGGTACAGTAGACGCAAACATAATATTGCACAAAAAAACACATAAAATGAAAACAGCTGAAATTGATTGTCGTTTACCAATGAGTTTGTTCATTTTCCATTACTCCTTTTTACTTTTACTAACTGGTTCTTCTAAAAGATTTCAAAGTTTCTTTGCATGACAAAGTATGGCAAACCCAGAATCCGTTTGCTTCACCTTGAAACCGGAATAAGCCTGTTAAGTCTCCTGAGTGGAGTTTTGCATGTTTCAATTACAATAATTAAACAGTAGGCGGACTTGTAATTATTAGCATCCTGGCAGTCAAATATAAAATGCTGGTTAAGGAAACCTACTCATAGTTAGGGTAAAAATGTCTATAAATTGTAATACTTGTATCAGTAGGCCTACTAATATGTTCTTTAATTATATTATTTTCTTACAAAACAGTCTATATTTCCCATTTAGCAGCAAGTTTTATAGTAGTTTGACTCGAAATAGGATATTAAATATTTCCCGTATTTTTTGCGCATAGTTTTTCAATGTATGCAGGTTTCTTGCATTAATCCTATTTGTTGAAACGTATCTTGCTTTTTACTATAATGATTATGTCAATTTTATATACCGGAGGATCAGAAATGGCTTGTAATAACACTATTAATTGTGCTTGTACATATATATCATGTTCACGTCATGGCAAATGCTGTGAATGCGTCGCATATCACCGGAAAAGCGGAGAAGTGCCCGGGTGCTTCTTTTCCAAATCCGGCGAAAGGACCTATAACAGATCAATTGAGAATCTCTATAAAGATTTTAAACAACAGATATAACACTAATACGCTTTTCTAAGCGATTCTCTCACTATTTCCCTTAAAACCGGTAATACTTCGTTTTCAAACCAGGGATTTCGTTTAAACCACCCTATATTTAGTGGAGAAGGATGAACCAAAGGTAAAAAATCCGGAAGATAGGTTTTGAAATTTCTTACTGTTTCAGTTAAGTTTTTCTCCCTTCTTTTATTGAGGTAGTACTTTTGAGCATAACTACCAACTAGAAGTATGGTTTTTATATTCGGCATTTCTTCCAGTAACAGCGGATGCCATTTTTCTGCGAATCCTTTTCGGGGTGGCAGATCTCCGTTTTTAGCCTTACCCGGGTAATAAAAATCCATAGGCAGCTGAGCAATACAATCAGTTTCATAAAACTCTTGACGTGATATTCCCATCCATTCTCTAAGACGGTCTCCACTTAAATCATTCCAAAACAACTGAGTTCCTTCTGCTTTTCGGCCCGGGGCTTGCCCGACTATGGCAATACGAGCATTTTTAGATGCTTTGAACAAGGGTAAGATCCCCTTTTTTGTATAGGATTCATTCATAGCATCTGCCACTATTTCTTGTTTAATCTTTTCGAATACTGCCATATTACTCACTTCCCTTTAGTTTTAGTATACCACGCTATCGGAATAACACCGGTTGTTTAATAAGATTTTAAATACTCAGTAAAAACGACCTGTTTTCTTTCACAGGCCGTTTTGTTTATCTGTATTTTAGAACTGCAATCTCTTATACTTTGTTATTGTGCAAACAATAATTCTATTTCTTGAACAAATTTACAAATGTGTTTAAACGAACAGCACGAGTGGTTGCCCGAGTATTTCTTGCAATTTTTTTTGAAGTCTTTACTTGTTCCTTGGCGGCCTTGGCTATTTCTTTCTGAGCCTTTGCTGCCTCCTGGGATGCCTCTGCCTGCAGCTTCTGCAATTCTTCCATCCTGCTGCGATGCAGGTATTCCTCGTAAAGATTTATGGCTTCCTTGATTGAGTCAGCTCTCTTGTTTTCAACTGCATTTACCAAATACTCGGCTGAAATACTATCAAAGT
>DUNT01000083.1 GCA_012839205.1 Clostridiaceae bacterium | reverse complement strand
GGCGGACTTGAAGTATACTTATTCGGTGCAATCGCTGCTCAGGGTATCGCAATCATGGTTGAGAAAAAGGTTGACTTGTTCAGCTCAAAGAATATCGCGGTTATTGCCACAATAATGATAATAGGTCTTGGCGGACAATATGCCTTCGGTGGAAACATACCTTTCTTTGGAATTGATGTTCCCTGCGTAGCCGGAGCCGCTATCTTCGGAATTCTTCTGAACCTTCTCTTAAGTATAGGTGAGAAGAAAAAAGTCAAAGCTGCTTAATATAAATAAGAATAAATAACATATATGATACAGACTAAAAGAAGCGGGTAAATGAAAACCCGCTTCTTTCTTTATTCTTCTGTTTATATGGTATAAGGCCCAGATTAACCTTGACCCTTATAAAAATAAGCCTGATAATAAAAGAAACAAATATTATCTTGGCATTAATCACGGCAGTATTTAGTTAAAGTATTCTACTTTATTAAGACACAATAATATAGTTAAAAGGCAGGTATTTATGAGTAAAATTTTAGTTTTGGCAGAAAAGCCTTCTGTGGCAAGAGATATAGCAAAGGTACTTAAATGTAAACAAAACGGAAATGGTTTCATATCAGGACAGCGGTATATCGTGACATGGGCTTTGGGTCATCTGGTAACACTGGCTGATCCTGAGGTATATAACCAGAAATATAAAACCTGGAATCTCGAGGATTTACCCATGCTCCCAAAGAAGACTGAGCTTGTGGTTATTAAAGAGACCTCAAAGCAATTTGGTATTGTAAGAAGCCTTCTTCATAGAAAAGATGTCAGCGAACTGGTTATTGCCACTGACGCAGGAAGAGAAGGCGAGCTTGTAGCCAGATGGATAATCGAGAAAGCAGGATTCAAAAAACCGGTCCGCCGTCTATGGATTTCATCACAAACAGATAAGGCTATTCTTGAAGGTTTTCAAAATTTAAAACCTTCAAGCAATTATGATAATCTCTATCGTTCAGCCCAAAGCCGTGCTGAAGCAGACTGGCTGATAGGTATTAATGTAACCCGTGCCCTGACATGCAAATATAATGCTCAGCTATCTGCAGGGAGAGTGCAAACTCCCACTCTTGCTATGATTGTCCAGCGTGAAAATGAAATAAAACGATTTGTCCCTAAAGACTTCTGGACAATTGAAGCAAATCTTAAGGGGTTTTCTGTTCTGTGGCAGGACAAAAAAACCGGACAAACCCGCATATTCGATAAAGCCAAAGCCGACAGTATTGTTGCCAGGGTATCCGGTAAGACCGGCACAATAACAGAAGTATCAAAAGAAGCCAAAAGAGAACTTCCGCCTCTTGCATATGACCTTACAGAACTACAGAGGGATGCTAATAAAAAATACGGCTATTCGGCAAAAAAAATCTTACAGCTGATGCAAAGGCTATATGAACATCACAAGCTTGTAACATACCCAAGAACCGATTCGCGATATCTTACCGAAGATATCGTGCCAACCCTCCAGGAACGGCTTAAAAGCATAGCGGTTAGCTCATATCAAAAACCTGCACAGGCTATACTGCGAGCAAAACCTAATATTACAAAACGTTTGGTGGACAACAGCAAGGTCACAGACCACCACGCAATCATCCCCACAGAGCAATATGTGGATTTATCTTCATTAAACAGTGATGAGCGCAATATTTATGATTTGATAATAAAGCGCTTTTTGGCCGTATTAAGTCCAACTTTTGAATATGAACAGACTACGGTAAAATATGAGATTGAAGGAGAATTGTTTACTGCCAGAGGCCGTATAATTAAGTCTTATGGCTGGAAAAGCATCTACGACGGAGAGTCTATAGATGATACCGATGATAATGATGCTGTTGATAAAAACAGGCATCAGTCTTTGCCACCGGTAAAATTGGGCCTATCACTTCCTATAACACAGGTCCGGACAATTAACGGAAAGACCTCCCCTCCCAAACGCTTTACTGAGGCCACCCTTCTTTCTGCCATGGAACATCCCGGGAAATATATGGACAATAAAGCTCTTCGTGAGGTTATTGAAGGCACAAGCGGACTTGGAACCCCGGCAACAAGAGCCGATATAATTGAAAAACTGTTTGACAACTTCTATGTTGAAAGACATGGTAAAGAAATCATACCTACATCAAAGGGAATTCAGCTAATTGAACTGGTTCCAGAGGATTTAAAATCTCCCGACCTGACAGCAAAATGGGAACAGCAGCTTTCTTCAATAAGTAAGGGTAAGGCTGATTCAGCAGTTTTTATATCCAAAATGAAAGACCATGCCAAAAAACTGGTTGGCTCAGTTATTTCAAGTACCCATGTGTATAAACACGAGAATATGACCCGGGAAAGATGTGAGAGTTGTGGCAAATTCCTTCTTGAGGTTAACGGTAAAAAAGGGAGAATGCTGATATGTTCTGACCGCGAGTGCGGTTTTAGAAAGAGTGTTTCCTTCTTTTCAAATGCCAGATGCCCTGAATGTCACAAGAAGATGGAAATACGAGGGGAAGGAAACGATAAAACCTTCTTCTGCCTGTGTGGTTACAGAGAAAAGCTTTCGGCCTTTAACAACAGAAAAAGCGAAAAAGTAAACAAAAGAGATGTTCAGAAATTCCTGAAAAATCAGAATGAGGATTTACCAATAAATTCAGCCCTTGCCGATGCATTGGCCAAACTGAAAAAACAATAATATGCAGTAATGTAAAAATATTTTATTTATTTGGCTCGCTTTTTCTGGTAATTCATCGCAAAATGAATTATACTGAGATTGATTGTTTATAAAAACAATCAGAAAGGCTGAGGATTATGAATAAAAAGAGCGTCTCCATTTTAAGCATTATTCTTTTTGTATTGGCTGGATTTCTAATGATTTTTGCTATTTGGTCATCAAGTAAGTCCATCAGTTACATCTCTCAGATGATTAACCAGGGTCAATTAGCATTCAGTGGCAACGAGTATGATATTATAAACTTTATTCTATCAAGTTGCATACAATACGCGGTATTTGCAGTTGTTTTATTTTCATTGGGCCGGATACTTCAAAAGGTTCATTTAATATAGCTGGTATATTCCTAATCATTAAATAATAAAAAATCCTTTTGAATCCTCAGAAGAATATCAGAAGAATAATTGTGAAATAAAATGGGAAAATCAGACCGCCTACAAAAATGTAAGCGGTCTGATTTTATTATAATATCTCTTATTTATTCTTAAGATTGAACCATGCGTTAAGCCCGGGATATTCAGCAACATCGCCAAGTTCTTCCTCAATCCTTAACAGCTGGTTGTATTTTGCAACACGGTCAGTTCTTGAAGGAGCACCGGTCTTAATCTGCCCTGAATTTGTTGCTACAGCTATATCGGCTATAGTAGCATCTTCTGTCTCACCAGAACGATGGGAGGTAACGGCTGTATAGCCTGCACGATTAGCCATTTCAATAGCTTCAAGAGTTTCGGTAAGAGTACCAATCTGGTTGACCTTTATAAGAATTGAGTTGGCTACTCCCATTTCAATACCCTTCTTTAGTCTCTCGGTATTGGTAACAAAGAGATCATCGCCTACCAGCTGAACCTTATCGCCAAGTTTTTCGGTAAGCAGTTTCCAGGCATCCCAGTCATCTTCAGATACGCCGTCTTCAACTGAGACAATGGGGTACTTATTGCACATATCTTCCCAGAAACCAACCATTTCTTCCTTAGTCATATATTTATCTGTTTTCCACCAGTAGTATTGGCCTTCCTTGCCGTTAGCCTTAGCTTTCTCATACATTTCGGTAGCTGCAGCATCTATAGCAATACGGAATTGTTCGCCGGGCTTAAAGCCTGCCTTTTCAATTGCTTCAATTATAACCTGAATAGCTTCCTCATCGGATTTTAAGTTGGGAGCAAAACCACCTTCATCACCAACAGCTGTAGAATAGCCCTTGCTCTTTAAAACGCTCTTTAGGTTGTGGAATACTTCTGCACACCATTGAAGAGCTTGCTTAAAGGAATCGGCACCAACAGGCATGACCATGAATTCCTGGATGGTTACAGAGTTATCAGCATGTTCGCCGCCATTGATAATATTCATCATAGGAACAGGAAGAACCTTGGAATTGGTACCACCAATATACTGATAAAGGGAAAGACCCAACGCTTCAGCAGCGGCTTTGGCAGTTGCCAGAGAAACACCCAGTATAGCGTTTGCACCTAATTTTGCTTTGTTAGGTGTTCCATCCAATTCGATCATGGTCCTGTCAATAAGAACCTGATCAAATACATTCATTCCGATTATTTCTGCAGCAATGATATCATTAACATTATCAACTGCCTTTGATACGCCCTTGCCCAGGTAGCGTGATTTATCGCCGTCACGTAACTCGACGGCCTCATAAGCACCTGTTGATGCTCCTGACGGTACTGCTGCGCGTCCTATAAAGCCGCCTTCGACAATAACTTCAACTTCAACTGTAGGATTCCCGCGGGAATCAAGTATTTCGCGTGCAAATACATCTTCAATCTCTAAATATTGTTTCATATAATAATCTCCCTTCCAATCATTGTTAAATTAATAACCACATTCTAGCATACCTTAATATGCCTTCCTTGTAAAGATACAGCCTGTTGAATTTGCTTACAATTCTCCCGGTGTTTTGTGTTATTTTAAACACAAAATTAAGACTTTATTCTGAACAACATTTGTACTGATTTTCAATCAGAATTATGCCTGTACACTATTTTATAATTTTTCTTAAAGTCTTGTAAATCAAGAATACAATCAGAGAATTACCTGTGGATTTTATAAGATTGAAGGGAATAATAATGGGTATAATACTGGCCTTTACCACTTCATAAGGTTGCCCCCAATACCTTACGGTAAAGAAAAGATTGGCTGGAATCATAATTGCCGTCATGGCAATAGAGCCTGCAACCAAAGCTATGAAAGCTCCCTTGCGTGTTTTATTAAACTTGTAAATAATTGATGAAACTAAGACTAAGGTTCCTGTTGAAATCACATGCATCACAAAACCAACCCATCCGCTGGCTGCGCTTACTGTCATAGCCTGAATCAGTGATGCTACAACAGTAATAAGTAACCCTGCTATGGGACCGTAAACAAATCCTCCAATTAAAATGGGGATGTCGGCCGGATCATATTCCAGCCAGGGTGCAGCAGGAATAATGGGAAAATGGACAAGCAGTACCAACACCAGTGATAATGCTGCTAGAATAGCCATAGTACACATTTTTCTGACCCCAAACTTCATAAAAACAACACTCCTTTAAGGGCTTTTGCCCATTTTAATTGTTTTTACAATACAATCCGAGGCTGCAAGAATCAAAAAAGTTCCCAAAGCAAGCTCAGGGAACCATAGTTAATAATCTCATAATCTTCTTCCATCCAGACTATACTGTCGGCTCCGGAATCTCACCGAATCATGCTAAAAATAGCTCGCGGGCTCGTTGTTTTTACACATTACCGCCGGTAGGGACTCTAACCCTGCCCTGAAGATTGTACTGTATTTAATTGAATCAATTATAATTTATGCCTATACTATTGTCAATATGAATCCTGAAGTTTCTAAAACCCCGCTAATTTACTCCTTTTTATACTTTGCTCTTTTATGGCTGTGATTTCCGGATCTTTTTAGTCTATTTCCGAAGATAATTCAATTAATCGGGCTTATATTTCTTCCTGGCCTTCTGCCAGCTGTTTATATCTGAGAATATATGTAACAGGTACACAATAAAATAATACCTATTGTCATTCTGAGCGCAGCGAAGAATCTTTTCCGCTAAAACATATAAAATTAAATAAAAATATTTAATAAATAAGTTTACAATCCAGATTATTGTGATAAAATTAAAGTAGTTGGAGCCGCAAGATGCGGTTCCGCTCACAAAGTGAAATAGTATTATTAAAATCACTCTGCAAGTAGCGTTTGCAGGGTGACTTTTCTATTTATGGTCTATTCCTTGTTTTTCCTGCTTAAAGCAATCATCAAGGAGATAAGTGACAGAACAAACATCGAAAACCCTATCATAAGAGATATAGCTTCGAAAGTAGTCATATTACACCACCCCCCTCTTTAGTAAGAGTTGAGTGGATCCACACCCTGCATTCTCCAACTACCAGAAAATTATATCATAGTAAATAACTGCTATCAATATACAGCACGCAAGAGTCTAATATATTTTTAAGGCAAAAGATGGGCAACTGGACGAACAATATCCGCACAATACACATTTATCATAATCTACTGAAACCTTATCGTCTTTCAGTAAGAGAGCCTTTTGTTTACAGCGCTTTACGCACTCGCCGCATTTTTCGCACCAAAAATCAACATGGAGTTTTTTCTTATTAGCAGGTTGATAATCTTGAATCTTTTCACTTGCATTCTCCAAATCATTAAAGAGCTCCACATTCATGCGTACCTCTTCAATGCTTTGCATACCAACAGCAACTGAATGAAGATACGGTATTGTTGTAACGAATTCCAGACATTCTTTAAAGGAATACAAAAGATTTCCTCCCCCGAAGGGTTTCATCCCGTAAATTGCTTTTCCGTTGTCATGGGCTTCTTTTATAGCTGCAAGCATTTCTTCCATTGTCCCGTCGCAAATACCCAATCCTTTAATATTTGTAATAGGGTGAATAATATCAATTTCAGGAGTATTTGCTGCAGCTTTGACAGCGGCAATATGGTGGGTGGAAATTCCTACTGCTTTAATTACTCCCTGCCGCTTAAGGTCCAGGTAGTAATCCAGAGCCTCCCGGTGGCCTCTTATAGTGTGTTCACTTTCCTGCTCGTGCATAAGAAAACAGTCTATGCCATCCAGACCCAGCTCACTCAATGCTCTGTCGACACTCTTTTTTGCTCCCTCTTTGTCATATGCGTAAGATTTTGATGCAATAACCGGCCTGATTCCGGTTATATCCATTGCTCTTTTGATATGCTGATATGTATCATATAAGTCAGCGGTATCTATAAATGTAATGCCAAGCCGTAAGGCTTCAGCAATAACGTCTCCGCCTTCCTCAACACTCAGATTCTTCTGTAAGGGGCCAATCACCAGCCCTCCAAAGCAAAGTCTTGAAACCGTAAGGCCTGTGTGACCCAGTTGTCTGTATTCCATAGTACTTCTCCTGATACTAAAATAGATCTGTCCTTTAATTTTGAGCTATCTTTTCTGCTCCAACAAAAAAGCGCCCTCCAAGGCGCTAATTCTATGGTCTATGCATCCTTCAAATAGAATCGCACAATTTCTTCCAGCAACTCATCCCTCTCAATTTTCCTTATAAGTATCCTGGCATTGTTATGACTGGTTATATAAGTAGGGTCCCCCGACATAATATAACCTACAATTTGACTTATAGGATTATATCCCTTCTCCTGCAGCGCCCTGTAAACATTAACCATAATCTCTCGGGCCTGGTCTGATTTATCTTTGGTAAAATCAAATTTCATTGTACCTGAATTCATAATGCACCCGCTTCCTGTTCGAATATCATCCGAATTTTAGGTATATTCTAATATTAATACATACATATTCGTAAATCAAGATATATCATCAAACCGTAATATTTGATACTGCACCTCTCATCCGCTCACCCTCAATTGTTTCAAGATGTACACTGATTATTTCCCCGGGATTAATATTTTCTACATTAACGGCAACGGGAATATAATTGGATGTTAAACCCTCCATGTCACCGGGGCTCCCTTCAATGTGCTTCTCCAGGATAATGTCAGTTTGCCTCCCTAAAAACTGTTGAAAAACTTTATTTCTCATCTGGTTGGCCAATTCAATAAGCTGTTTGCTTCGCCTTTCCTTTATATCAGGCTGAACCTGGTCAGGAAACTTTGCAGCTGCGGTACCCTTCCTGGGTGAATACTTAAACACATGTATCCATAAAAAGCCTATTTCCTTACAGAATTCATAGGACTTATAGAATTCCTCATCGGTTTCTCCGGGGAAACCTACCATCACATCAGTGGTAAAGGTTACATCAGGTATCTTTTCCCGCATTAATTCAACTATTTCCCGGTAATACTCCGGCGTATATTTTCGGTTCATTCTTTTTAGAGTCTCTGCACAACCGCTTTGCAATGAAAGATGAAAATGGGGACATAGCTTGGGCAGAACACTAATCTCCTCAATAAATTCATGAGTAATAAACATTGGCTCCAATGAACCTAAACGTATTCTCTCGATTCCCTCAATATCGTGTACTGCTCTTATAAGGCCGGGCAAGCTCTCATTATTTTTAATGTCATTATAAGAGGTAAGGTGTATACCCGTCAGCACTATTTCCTTAAAACCGTTTAGTGCAAAGCTCTTTGCCTCTTTGATCACATCATTTGCATCTCTGCTGCGCACAGGTCCTCTGGCATAGGGTATTATGCAATAAGAACAGAATTGGTCGCAGCCATCCTGGACTTTTAAGAAAGCTCTGGTATGGCCTTCATAGGCCTCAACAGGCAATTCTTCATATTCCATAAGAGTCTTTCTCTCATTTACATACTGCTTTTTTTCATCTTTTTGCGTGTTCTCTACAAGCTCCACAATTCGGTGCTTCATATTATTTCCCAGAACAAGGTTAACTCCCTCAATTTTTGATGTTTCCTCGGGAGAAACCTGAGCGAAGCATCCCACCACTGCTATAATGGCATCCGGATTCAAAGTATGAGCCCTTCTTATCATCTGTCTGGATTTCTTATCTCCCATACCTGTTACGGTACATGTGTTTATAACATAAACATCTGCATGTTCACTGGCTTCAACTATCTCGTAATCAGCTTTCTGAAAAAGCAGTTTCATTCCTTCAGTCTCAGCTATATTTACTTTACAGCCCAAAGTAATAAATGCAGCTTTTTTTCTTTGTTTCATTTGTAACACTTCCCAATGTCTGTTATATTATTATTAACAATACTATATCTGCTATTGTCTGCACTCATTTATGGTATAATTTATTACACAGTATTATATAAATAATTCATTGAAGGATGGTGCAATAAATCCATGAATACATTCAATATCATGCTTAAATCAATTAATGACGTGAAAGATTTTGTTAACATTGTCAACAAATATGATTTCGATGTTGATCTTTCATCTGGCCGTTATATTGTTGACGCAAAATCCATTATGGGTATTTTTAGCCTCGACCTCTCAAAGCCAATCAAAGTAGAGATTCACAGCGATAACCCTGGTAACTTCATCAATGAGATAAAAAGCATTATCGTAGATTAAATCGCGACACGCCATATTCCCACATTTTTATTTATCAACCTGCAAAAGCCCTTAGTATACACCGGGCTTTTTTGTGGTTGCAATTCACCCACCCGGCTGCCGGTTGGATATCATTTTTACAATATTGTTAAGGTTTTCATTATACCACAGAACCCGTAAAGCAACCAAGAGTCAAAGCAGCCTACGCTGATTCTTGCTATAAAATATTTATATTCCATCATTTGACATCGTTGCGCATAATATGATATTATTTGATTAACATAAATTACCTTATTTTTAAGGGAGTTTTCTCCTTATAACAGGTGGAATATGAAAAAAATAATAGTAACCCTTATGATGCTTATCACGGCAGTTTCTCCGCTATTCAGGGGACTTTTTTTTACTTTGGAGGCCTCAGCATTTCTGGCAGTATTGGCTCTGCTGTCTTTTATCTATTTCATAACCAAGTTTACAGACAAAGAGGACATATTCTACAACAAATGGCTTCTGATTTTTGGTGCTTTACTGATTTTAGCTTATGGTCTGGCTTTTATTAATTCGGTTAATCCGCGTGGTAATCTTGAAGTTCTTATGCATGTCACCGGCTATTTTGTTTTCGCAATTGTATTGTATGATTATTATCAGGATAAGAAAAAAGAGTTTAGTATTGCTTTAATGGCGCCTGTGGTTATGAGTGCTTTCATAAATGCTCTGATAGCTCTTCAGGCCATTACCGGGGCCTTCAGGTTTTTAAATGATACTCTGAACAACAGGCGGATAGGCGGTACATTTCAGTATGCCAACACTGCAGCTGTTTACTATATAATGGCCATTATTTTCTCACTGACACTGATGTATCTTTGGGACAAACCCGTTTACAGAATACTTTTGTCAGGTGTAAATACAATTCTTCTGCTTGCCATGCTTCTGACCAGATCACGAGGCGGCTATATAGTCGGTTTTTCTGCAATTTTTCTGTTTTTTATAATTCAGGCAAAAGGGTATCGGTTTAAGACTTTCGGTTCATTTTTCTGCTCAGCTGTCCCTGCATTTTTATTTATGCAGAAGGTCTCAGACCAGACTGCATCCCGGGATGCAAAAACTTTAACCAAACTCTTAATAATATCTTTCATGGCAGCAGTTCTTTTAGCTATTTTACAGGAAAGCGTGATCCTCTTATTTTCAAAGATAATGAAAAAGCATAGCCCTCCCAAAGCATTAAGCAGGATTATTCAATTCCTGGCGGTGTGCTTAATAATTGCTTCCATATTCCTTTTATGGGATAGAATAATCGCTTTATTTCCGGAGAATATCATAGATCGATTTCTCAAAATGAATATGTCCGAAAGAAGCGTTTACATACGTACAGAATTCTTTCAAGACGCCTTTAAACTGATTTCAAAAAATTGGCTGTTTGGTGTGGGCGGCGGTGGCTGGGAGGTTTTGCATTATGGTGTTCAGGAATCCTATTATATCAGCCGAGCCGTGCATAATCACTATTTAGAGGTGTTTGTTGGATCAGGCATTTTTGGGTTCCTGGCCTTTACCTCCACCATTATTCTGTCATTTTTCTATATTCTCCGTGGAATTCTTAGAAATGATAATTCACAGAAAAGAATTGTTCTTGCCGGACTTTTATCAGGTTTTATTGCCCTTGTTGTTCATTCTGTCATCGATTTTGACTTATCCTTTGTATCAATGGCTCTTCTGCTTTGGGCTATGATTGTTTTGGCAGCCCCAGATACAAAACACAGGATAAAGGTAAAAAACAGCTGGGCAGCACCCCTTTTCTCAATTATTGCCGCTATACTGATACTGGTTAACGCAATTTATGCTCTTGCAGCCTTTAATGCAAAAAAGGGGCTTGACCTTACATTAAAGAACGAGTTTCATGCAGCATTGTCCTGTTACGAAGAGGCTCTACGTTTGGATCCACATAACTATAGATATTCGTATGAGCTTGGCAAACTATATCGTTTATTTGCTGATGTTAGCAAGAACAACAAAAACAAAGAGGTTTTGTATGATGCTGCCTTAAATATGACTAAGAGAAGTATTTCCCAAAATCCATACCTTCCTGAAAGTAACAGATTGTTGATAGAATTATATAATAGTCTTGATATGCCCATTGAGGCACTTGAATATGCGGTGAAGGTTGTATCATATCAACCTTATTATGATATGAACTACAAGATTTTAGCCAGAAGCTATGTAAAAGCAGCAAAATATTATATCGGAAATAGTAACTATAGAACAGCAAATGAATTGCTAAAAAAATGCATTGATTTAAAACCGCCTGTCAAAGTAGATTTAAAAGATTATAAAGAGGAAGCGTCTGAATTATTAATTGCTAATCTGCAAAGTAACAGCCAGATTTTTAATTTGCTAATTGCATATAAATGTTATGCAATGTATAATTAGGGTATATATGTTATATTAGTAATATAAGGTGGGAACAAACATGAAAAGAATATTATTCCTGTCCTTGATTTTATTGTTTTTATTTTTGTTAACTACAGTGGTTTTCTCAGCTGATGATATAGATGATCCGCTGGCTCCTCTGAGTCCTGATATTGTTACCAATGACCGGTATAAACCATTCGATGAGGAGCTGATACCGGAATCGCCACCAGTTATCGATATAGAAGATGATGAAATTCCAGAAGCATTACCCCAGACGGGTGGTATACCGGCAGAGGCTTTCTATATTGCCGGCGGAGTTTGTATTTTATCTGCTATATTGATATTAACCACAAAGAGCAAATCAACCGATAAGTAAAAATCACACAGATAATGATTGGCATAAGAAATCCTGAGGAAACTCAGGGTTTTTGTGCTGTAATTATCTTAAATCTGTAAGCGCCTTAAAAGCGTAAAAAAACTGTCACCGGATGATTAATCACAGTAACAGTTATAGTTTAATCAGAAAATCTATTATTAACTAATGCTCAAATATTTTTAATGCATTTAGTGTAAACAGGTTTTCACGCATCTTCAACCCAAACTTCTTTTCAATTCTTGCAGCCGCATTTGCCAAATCAGGATTACAACTGTTAGCAGAGTGTGCATCTGATGCCACAAAATGTACCCATCCTTCTTTAATAAGCCGCATCACTGTTCTTTTGGCTTTCAAGCCATACATACCCGTAATGCTTCTTGAATTGGCCTGTAAAAGGATGCCTCTTTCTACGTAGGCTCCCATCAATTCAGGTTTCTGCTGTATTTCTATATAACGTTCGGGATGTGCAATAACAGGAGTGATTCCTTTCAGCTGAAGATGATACAGTACGGTATCGGTATAGGGAGGTATACTCATCCTGGGAAATTCTATCAGCATGTAGCAGGATCCTGCAAGGGTCCCTATAAGCCCCTGATCATACAATTCTACTATCTCAGGAGTTATGAATACCTCACAACCGGGATAAACGGTTATATTAAGTCCGGCATTTTTTGCAATGTTATTTAGGTGTTCACATTTTTCTTTAATGTCAGCAAACTCATAACTGGTATTTCCAAAGAAATAATGAGGTGTGGCAATGATATGACGAGTTCCGCAATCATGCGCGATTTTAAGCATCTCCAAAGACATTGCTTCATCTTTGGCCCCGTCATCAACCCCCGGTATAATATGACAATGAATATCTATGTACATTAAAAGCCTC
>DUNT01000082.1 GCA_012839205.1 Clostridiaceae bacterium | reverse complement strand
GCAATTTCATTCATGAAGGTACCGTTTCCTGCCGTCCACAGTCCGTATTCAAGGGGAGAAACCTCAAAATATACGGTTTTGTCTTTAAAATCTTTAGTCTTTGTGGAAACTTCAGCAAATGTTTTTTTCATAGAGGCAATAACAGCTTCTGCCTCGGCCTCCCTGTCCATAAGCGCTCCAATCAAGGAGATGGAAGTATACACACCCTCAATGTCGTTTGCATCGGTAACAACTACCTTGATTCCAGCTGCTTCAAGCGTTTCTACTTGTTCTTCAGTTTGATCCATAGTGCTCATCAGCAACACCTGTGGTTTCAGGCCGATAATTTGTTCCAGATTTGTATTGGCTCCCGTTTGTACAACAGGTACATCCAGAACTTCCGGTGGATAATTGCAGTATTCGCCCCGGCCCGCCAGCATTTCTCCTGCTCCGATAGCATAGAGAATTTCACAGTCAGAAGGAGTAAGCGCAACGATGCGTGTGGCCGGCTCTTCCAGTATAATTTCACGCCCTGTCATATCTGTGACTTTAATGGAAGTATCCTCCTGCTCAATTGTGGAATCCTGACTTGGCTTCGGCGCATGTGTTTGATTAGGTGTATCCTTTGGTGCATATTCATTTGCTTTTGTACAGCCGATTAAGAGAACTGACAGTATAAGTACACTGAGTAACAAGGTAACAATTTTTCTGTTTCTCATACTTAGAAAACCTCTTTCTTAAGATTTTCAAATGAATACACTAAAGGAGCAAATAAAAAAGCTCCCTGGAAATAGGAAGCAAATAGAATTCAATATAAGATAAAAAGATAGCTTGCCCCGCCCCCAAGTGGATAAATGTGTAAGCAGGTCTCCCGGCTTGGCTTCATCCTACAGAGCGCCTTCCCGCATATCGCAGTGGCTAATTGCTCATTCGTCAGCTTCACGGTTATTGGGATAGCCCGGAAATCTCATCCGAATTCCCTCGGTGCGTTACCGCCCCGGCACTTTCGTGCGAATACACACGCTATATTCATTTGTGGCTATATATTACTTCAATATGATAAAATTGTCAACAGCCGGAACTAACAGTTCCATAACCTATAAGCTAATATTTAAGCGGTTAATATGTTCTTTGATATTACTTTTATTGTTTTTCGTACAACCATTTTATCTGACTTTTTATTCTTAGCTAAGCATTGCCAGAAGTGCGTCATCCAGGGTACCGTCAAAGTCTTTATGAGTAACAACCATAAGTCCGATTTCATCGTTGTTATTACCCCAAAGCCTGAAATATAGAATATAATCCTCGTATTCAGCTTTTATATATTCCAGCGGATCATTAAATGCATTCACAAAATACTCTGTGTGGACACTGCTGATTTCAAGATTAAGCCCGAGAAATTCTTCAATTTCGCTAAAATGAACCTGGTCCTCTGTAAATGTATCCCATGTCCTTCCGAACATTCTTTGTCCTGATACTGCTATAGCACAGATCTCATCGTCATAAGCAAATATCTTAAGCCGATCATATAAGTATCTGTGAAGTTCTTCTTTATAAATATCCGCATAATCGCTGTAATAGCCTAATTCCTTTGTAATTATTTCTTCGTTTTGGCCAAGTAAATTTAAGTAATCATCAATATCGTAGTTAACTCTTTCATTAAACGGGTCCAGATATCCACTTTCTGAACCTGACAGACTAACTATCCCGGTACAAATACCATCGGGGGCAACCCTGTATAAATAATGTACTTCAATCCACTCATAACCTTCAAATTCGTTAATAGATATTCCAACCTTATCATATATCAGGTCGATTGGAATCATTTCATTTATAATTGTTTTCTTACCATCTATTGATATTGAGGCTTCCTTATCATTATAGATATAGAGAACAGTATGTACAGTGCCGTCAGACAATGTAACAGTATGCTCTGTGTTAGCCTCTTCAGTAAAATATTCATACAGTGGATTTGAATCTATACCATTAAAAGCAGTGTTATACATAACTTTACTGACATCATACATCGGATATATCTCAGCAGGACTGGCACTTGGGGCAGGGCTGCTGTCAGGTGTTGGTTTGGCAACGGGTGTTGCTGTTTCTGTTGGTTCTGCACTATTGTCTGATTCTGCAGGTTTTGAGGCCATTCTTGTACATGCTGCAGAAGTGAAAATAAGGATGATAATTACAAATAATGAACTCAAAAATTTTCGCATTTATTTATATCTCCTGTCTGTAATAAATTTTGTTTACACTAACCATACCATTATAAACCTTTGACTACAATATTCAGACCTGGAGAATCGAATCTCTGAATATAATGCCCTGCAAATCTAAATCTTAATAAGTATGCTTGTTTTTTAACTACAACTGAATTATCATATTATAAAGGCTGGGCACCTACCGTCAGTCAGGTTGTTCTGATTGCCGGATTTTTGTTTTCAGGAGTGTTTAATACTATGGGATTTGCTATGATTTGGCCGATAGCGCTGATTGTTATATCCAACATCTTCTATAATATTTGTTCTAAAGAAACTCCAGCTGCAATAAATCCATTTGCATCGTTAACAGTTACATATATCGTTGGAGCCGTAGTATCACTGGTTTTGTATTTTACAATCAACAAAAGTAGCAGCTTTATGCAGGAATTGAAAGGTATAAACTGGAGCAGTTTTGTTTTAGGTTTGGCAATCGTAGGACTTGAAGCAGGCTCAATTTTTATGTATAAAGCAGGGTGGCAAATCAGTAGCGGGCACATAGTTCACAGCATAATCCTTACAATTTGTCTGGTTTTTGTAGGTGCTCTCATTTATCGAGAAGTAATTACTATAACAAAAATCGCAGGCATACTTATTTGTATGTTTGGACTGTACCTTATAAACAAGTAAAGCTTTTGAAAAACATCAGCAAGTCACCATACTAAATAATATGAAACTATGTTACAATATCTGTAAGAATTTTGGGTAAACACTTCTTAACAGAAGGTAATATTATGAAAAAAGTAAATAAGTATGAAACACTGTATCGGAAAAACAATGATACAGGTCGGATTATCATTGACATTGCTCTGGAAGACTATCTTGAGTTTTTTCATGAGTGGGATAATTCTGTATTCAGAAAACGAGATATACATCCCGAGCTGGCGGAGTTTCTTGACTTATGCTCAGAGGATATCCCTTTGCGTAAAAAGATTGAGATTGTGTTTACCATGAATACTGACGAAATCAGCATCGAAAAGGAAGAACAAATCCGTATAAGTTATAAGAACTACTATAATTCTTTACAACGTTTAGAGAGCAGAAAAACTAAAAGATTCTTTCAAATCTCGGCAATTCTGCTTTTTACATCTCTTGTATTGCTAACTGCATATGCTTTACTGCGGGAAGTTACTAAAGAATCAATAATCTCAGATGTTTTGCTTGAAAGCCTGTTGATTGGCGGCTGGGTTTTTACATGGGAGGCTGTACATCTTTTATTTCTTGATATTATTGAGCCCTTCCGCAGACGCCGTGAAATAAAGCGCTTTCTCGAAGCGGAACTAACCTTCAAACATTGGACAAGGTAAACTTATCCTGTGTCATTCTGTGCCCTCCTTATGTCATTCTGTGCACCTTTTATGTCATTCTGTGCACCTTTTATGTCATTCTGTGCACCTTTTATGTC
>DUNT01000081.1 GCA_012839205.1 Clostridiaceae bacterium | reverse complement strand
GCAGGGAAATGGTATAATGTTTTTGGACAGGTCTTTAAATGACTAAGGTAAAGGAGAAATCATTATGCCAAAAAGTAAAAGAAGAACATACACAAAAGAATTTAAGTTAGATGTAGTATCTAAAAAATTAAACAATATCTACAAGACAAAGGAAATATGCGAGAAATATGACATTGATAGACAAACCTTATGTCGCTGGGTTAATGAGTACAAAAAAGGCGGAGAAGCTGCATTTGAATCTAAAGCTGTTCTTGCCGGTGATGAAGTTAGGAAACTAAAAGAACGGCTAAAACAGGTTGAAATGGAGAATGAAATATTAAAAAAAGCCGAAGCATACTTTGCGCGACACAAGCAGACAAAATAGATTTTGCACTTAAATTTCTAAATGAATACCCTGTTTGCAAAGTATGCAAAGTATTACAAATTAGCAGATCCTCATACTATTACAGAAAAAACAATCCACCTAAGAGTGCATATACCAAGGAAGAAATGCAACCTGTGATTAATATGTTTCATGAGCATCATGGCTCATTTGGCCGAAGAACTCTTAAAGTACTTTTAGAAAGAAAGGGAATTAGCTTTTCAGAGTGGAAGATTTCTAGAATAATGAAAATAAATGGGCTTTGGTCAAAATACAAAATTAAAAAATTAAAGAACGTCTATACAAGCGTAAATACTAAGAAATACATTAAAGATAATATCTATGTAACATTAACAGATGAAGAAAAGAAGAAAGAAATATGGTCAACAGACTTTACCGAAGAAAAGGTAGAAGGAAAAACAATATATACTTGCGGAATAAAGTCAATCAATAGCAGAGTAATAGTAGGTTTTAGAATTTCTACAAAAATATCATCTAAACTAGCGATTGAGACCCTATTAGATGCAATAGAGAATTTTGGTATACCTGATATGATGCTAACAGATCGTGGTCCACAATTTATTAGTAAAGCATATCAAGACATTTTAAAAGAATATGGAATTATGCATTCTATGTCACGACCTCATTATGCTGTTGATAACTGTTTCATAGAGACATTTTGGAAAACAATTAAAACAGAAATAGGCCCTGTGAAAAACTATACTGTGAATCAATATATTATGATAATGAATTATTTTTGGGATTATTATAATTATAGAAGACCACATAGTTCATTGAACTACAAGTCTCCTATAACAATAAATTTAAAAAGATGTAACTAAAAAGTAGAGATTTTTTGTCTAAAATATTGTACCAGTCGACAGTATTACTGGAGCCGAAGAATCTTATCTTTCATGTTATCAATACCGAAAAATAATCCATATTGTCAGTCATCGAATCCCAGGACTCTTTTTAGGACGATGTTCTTCCTAATGAAAGATATAAGGGGCAGCCCTAAACCGTAACAGATAATAAATTCGGATATACCAATAAACATCATAGTAAGTGCCATTGAATAGCTGTTATCATATAGTAAATAAACATAGGATCCAACTATTACTGCATTAAAGACTACAGGAGGCAATGGAAATAAAAAGCGGTGTTTTTTTAATAAATATGTCGAAAAAGCAGATAAAAGAGTTGCAAGACTTCCAAAAACGATATCAATAATCCCAAATCCACCAAACAAGTTTGCAAGTATACAGCCAATAAACAATCCGGGTATAGCAGCAGGTATAACAGCGGGAAGCACCGTTAATGCTTCGGCGATACGAAATTGCACAGGGCCGTACCCGAACGAACCTAATACAATAGTAAGGGCTGAGTATATTGCAGCTATTAATGCTGCCTGAACCAAAAATTTAGGAGAGAGTTTCATTTTACTCCTTATTTGCTTGTATATACAAACACCGGTTATTATTCCAAGCAACCGGGGCTCCGTAGTTTATATTAAGGTACCTTGCCAGGATATTGCGAACCGGCATGGTTTAGCCCGTAAAAAGTATTCTACCTGATTATTCTTTGTCATGCAACGCAGAATTAATATATTAATCCAGTAATTTATCCAAATTATCTAAAATAAAGCGCATTAATATTGTTTGCAGCATTGGTGGTTTTTGTTATAATTAAATAAACAGTAAATAAAAGGAGGAATTGCAGATTGGATCGCAATATGGCTCTGGAAGAACTAAAACTCAGGATAGAGAATAAAAATATGATTAAGCACAGCTTAGCCGTCGAAGCAATAATGCGAAAACTGGCAATTCATTTAAATGAGCATGAAAGCATGTGGGGAATTACGGGACTTGTTCATGACATAGATTATGAAAGAGTCGACGGTGATATGACAAAACACGGAAAAATGGGAGCTGACATTCTTGAGGCTTTGAATTTTGATAATACAGTTGTTTATGCTGTTCTTGCCCATAATCCCCAAAATAACGTTGATAGAAGGCGAAAAATTGATAAGGCATTGTATTGTGCCGATCCGATGTCTGGTCTGATAATTGCTTGCGCGCTTATTTTACCCAGCCAAAAACTCAAAGATGTTGATGAAGAGTTTGTGATGAAGAAATATCATCAAAAGGCTTTTGCCCGGGGCGCTGACAGAGAACAAATAGCTACATGCACCGAACTTGGCTTAACCCTCGAGGAATTCATAAAAATATCTTTAGAAGCATTAAAGGAAATAAGTGATGAATTAGAACTTTAGTAAATAATAAATTAAAGTATACTTATTAAATACAGGATAAATAATATAGTTGTAAACAATGACGGCTAAAGCCGTCTTAATTTTTAGACAAAAGGAAGAAAAGAATGAATGAAATAATGGAAGATAGAAAAAACCGTATTTTATCATTTATGCGGGAGCATTCATACAAACCGCTGAAATATGATGAACTGGCTATTGTGTTAGATGTACCGGCAGGGGACAGAGCGTCCATGCAAAAACTTCTTGATGAAATGGAAGCTGAAGGTCTCATTATTAAAACAAGAAAAGAACGGTATGCTGTTCCTGAACGTATGGGGCTTATTGTCGGGAAATTTCAGGGTAATCCAAAAGGATTCGGTTTTGTATTGCCGGATTTTGGAGATGAGGATTTATATATACCCGCTAATGCAATAAATGGAGCCATGCATGGGGACAGAGTAATTGCAAGGCTTAGTCGTCATAGTTCCAAAGACAGACATCAAGAGGGAGAAATAATAAATATTATTGAACGCGTTAATAGGACAATTGTAGGAAAGTTTGATAAAAGCGAACATTTTGGATTTGTCACACCTGATCATGCCAGACTTTCCGGAGATATTTTTATACCGAAGGACTATATAAACGGTGCTGAAAAAGGGCATAAAGTAGTTGTCGAGCTAATCAAGTGGCCGGAAAAAAACAGGAATGCAGAAGGGCGTATTATTGAGATACTGGGATATGAACACGAAAAAGGTGTTGACGTGATGTCGATAATACGTGCGTACAACATACCGTATGAATTTCCTGATGAGGTGATTAAGGAAGCCCAGTCTCTGCCTTCATCTGTTTCAGAAAAAGACACAAAAAACAGAAGGGACTTAAGAACACTCAGGATGGTTACAATTGACGGAGAAGATGCAAAAGATCTGGATGATGCAGTATCAATTGAGGTATTATCCGACGGTGTCTTCAGATTAGGAGTTCATATTGCAGATGTAACTCATTATGTAAAAGAAGGTTCACATTTGGATAGAGAGGCTATAAAGCGCGGTACCAGCGTGTATTTCCCCGACAGAGTAATTCCGATGCTGCCTAAAGAACTTTCGAATCATATATGCAGCTTAAATGCGGATGAAGACCGTTTGGCCTTCAGTGTATTAATTGATATTGATTCTTCGGGTAATGTTATTGACCATGAGATATTTGAGAGCGTAATTCATGTAGCTAAACGTATGACATATACCGATGTCTATAAAATTCTTGAGGAAAATGATGCTGAGCTTAAAGAACGGTATAAGGAACATGTGGCAGATTTCGAAAACATGAAGACTTTAGCCTTGATATTAGCAGAAAAAAGAAGGCAAAGGGGCTCTGTTGATTTTAATTTTGACGAGACTAAGATAATAGTGGATGAAAACGGAAAAATAGTCGATATTAAGCGTTATGAAATGACCATAGCAAATAAAATAATTGAGGAATTTATGCTGCTTTGCAATGAGGTTGTTTCTGAGCATTTCTTCTGGATAGGAATTCCTTTTGTTTATAGAATACACGAAGATCCCGATCCTGAAAAAATGGAGAGTTTGAACCTTATTCTTGGAACCTTCGGTTATAGATTAAAGGGATACAGGGATGTACATCCTAAAGCAATTCAAGATGTACTAAGTCAGATAAAAGGTAAGCCTGAAGAAAAGGCCATAAGCATGACCATACTGCGCTCTCTGCAAAAAGCCCGATACAGCGATACCCATGATTGGCATTTTGGTCTTGCTGCCGAATATTATTCACATTTTACAGCACCTATTCGTCGCTATCCTGACCTTATAATCCATCGTATAATGAAAGAGCAAATAAACGGTAAGATGGGCGACAATAGAATAGAACACTATAAAGATATTTTGCACAGTATAGCGCAACATAGTTCTGAAAGGGAAAGAGCAGCGCAGGATGCCGAAAGAGACTGTGAGGATTTAAAAAAGGCCGAATTTATGATGGACAAAGTCGGCGAACATTTTCAGGGAACAGTATCCAGTATTACAGCGTTTGGTTTGTTTGTTGAGCTTGATAATACCATAGAGGGATTGGTTAGACTAAGTTCTATGGATGATGATTATTATACCTATAATGAACGTGCACTTTGCCTTATTGGTGAAAGAACCAGGAAGATTTATCGTATAGGGGATAAAGTAAATGTTCAGCTTATTAAGGTGAGCTTAGAAACTCGTCAGATAGATTTTATTATTATTGATGAAAGTGGAAAAAATGACTCAGGAAATGAAAAGAAAGAACCGGAGCTTATAAGGACTAAATCTGTAAAGGATAATGAATATTTGTTAAAGCATATTGGTGCTTTCAAAAAGAAAAAGGGCAGAAAAAGACAATGAGAAAAACAAAAAACCTTGAAAGCATAATGCCTTCAAGGTTTTTATATGGAGCTGGAGGACGGACTTGAACCCCCGACCTGCTGATTACAAGTCAGCTGCTCTACCAACTGAGCTACTCCAGCATTAATAATTAAAATGGTGACCCCTAGGGGACTCGAACCCCTGTTGCCGCCGTGAGAGGGCGGAGTCTTAACCGCTTGACCAAGGGGCCAATGCTCGGGAAAAAACCGAACAATGAATATTCTAACGGCAAGTTTACTTCTTGTCAAGCTATTTATCACAAGTTTAATAAAAGATTCTTGGTTAGGGCGAAAAATCTTAATATAAGTAGTTTTTTATGGTAATATGTTAAAAATTATCAGAACCAGAGAGTGTTTAATGCAATAATAATTTTTTGAGCTGCAGAGAGGTTGTTTTCATTAAAATGTAAAATCTAAACAAAATTATTCCAAAATATTTGTACAATATGCCTATGTTAAAAAATTATCAATTTGTGTTAAACTATTAACAGAGATTGATAAATTTTTAATTATCAACACTTACAAACACGGAGGTGCGTTTAATATGATGTTAGAAGCATTGGCATTAATAGTTGTAGTATCCGGCGCATATTTCTTTTTGAAAGCTATTTGGAATTATGAATTAAAAGTTGCAAGACAAAAATAATTCATTTTTATTTATTTTACTATCCTGATTCAATAATAATTATAGAATTAATATCAACAGCCTGTGATAGGGCTGTTTTTTGTATCTTGATGTATAAAAAAATCTTTTAAAATCAAGCTAGGCAGCCTGGTCTTTAAATTGGTTTATCTGGGGAATACAACTACAGGGCATTTTATAAATTGATTATATGGTGAATTTTTCTGTTTGGTCTGATATACTAAAAATAAGTATAAAAACCTATTTGGAGGTAGTATCATGAATTTTAGAATTGATCATTACAACATTAATGTAACGGATTTGGAAAAATCTCTTGCCTTTTATCAAAACGCTTTAGGGCTCCGGGAAGTCAGGAGGAAAGATGCCGATGACGGAAGTTTTACTCTTATCTTTTTGGAAAATGATAATAATTCCCAGAAAATTGAGCTAACATATTTGCGTGACAAAGAAGGAAAATACGACCTTGGAGATAATGAATCACACATTGCTTTTGTCACCGATGATTATGAAGCAGCATATAAGCTCCATAAAGAGATGGGCTGTATCTGTTATGAGAATCCGGAGATGGGAATTTATTTTATTGAGGATCCTGATGGATACTGGTTGGAAATCATTCCCGCATAAAGGTAATATGTAAAAGTAAGAAGAATGCGAATTATATACTACAATTAAATAAATATATGTGAAATGGGCTCTGGTATAGCTGTTGGCTTTATCAGAGCTTTTTTGTTGTAACAACAGAGTTTTCAGGACATTATAATAACATTCGTATTATAAAAATGTCTTGAAACAAATATAATTTTATAATATAATTATGACCAGGTAATATAATAATATAATATAATCAACTTATAAAGATGGGGGTATCTCATATGACTAAAGGTTTTGAGATTATTTATAATAACGATAGGAGAATTGTTAAAGGACATGGCTACTATGAGGCTGTTTATGTTTCCAACTGTAAAGAGTTAGTTAAAAGAAGCAGGACTAAATATGGTTCAAAAGCAGCATTCAGATTTAAGAGAGACGGAAAACTTATTGAAAAGACATATATTGATCTTGATAATGATGTTGACGCTTTGGGAACCGCACTACATGATCTGGGGCTTAAGGACAGCTTTATTTCAGTCTTTGCCGAAAACCGCTACGAATGGGGAGTTGCATATTTTTCAATAATAAACGGAACAGGAGTAGGGGTGCCTCTGGATAAGTATTTACCTGCTAATGAAGTTGAAAACTTAGTAGTAAGAGGAAGAGTGGAAGCAATTTTTTATAGCGGGAATTACCATGAAATGATGATTGATTTCTCAAAGAAAAAAACATCTCTAAAATTCTTTATTTGCATGGATGATATAAATTTACCACCGGATGATTCCAGGTTTATCTTAATGAGCTCCCTGATAAAGAGGGGTTCAGAATTAGTTGATAAAGGGGATAAGAGATTTACTGATGCAGTCATAGACAATGAAAAAATGTCTATTCTTCTATTTACATCAGGTACCACAATGGCGTCAAAAGGTGTTATGTTGTCCCATAAGAATATTGCCAGCAATGTGGCATCTGTATCAGCGCATATTGAGCTTTATCCCAATGATGTACATCTTTCTTTGCTGCCATTGCATCATACCTTTGAAAATACAATAGGATTAATGTTTATGATACTTTTCGGAATCACCATATCTTATTCGGAAGGCATAAAACATCTTGTTCAAAATATCAGGGAATTTAAAGTTACTATACTTGTGGGGGTTCCGGCAATTTTTGAAGCAATTTACAGCAGGGTTATGGATGCGATTGAAAAACAGGGCAAGACAGCTCTTGTTAAGAAGGCTGCTAAGGTTTCAAACTTCTTGCTAAAGATGGGTATAGATGTAAGAAGAAAACTGTTTAAAAGTGTATTGGATAAACTGGGGCCGGATTTAAGACTGCTTGTATCAGGCGCAGCTCCAATTAATTCAGAAATCTTAAAAGGTTTTGAGAACTTTGGAATTACATTTTTACAAGGTTATGGGTTGACCGAAACTTCCCCGGTTATCAGTGTTACATCATTTTATCAAAACACTCCGGGTACGGTTGGTATCCCTGTAAAAGATGTTGAAGTAACAATAGATAATCCGGACGAAAACGGGATGGGTGAGATTCTTACAAGAGGCGAAAATGTAATGCTGGGATATTATGAAAACCCGGAAGAGACAAGTAATGTTATGGAAGAAGACGGATGGTTCCGAACAGGTGATTTAGGCGTTATTGACGAGAATGGCAATCTGAGAATTACCGGAAGAGCAAAATCTATGATTGTGTTTACAAACGGTAAGAAAGCATTTCCTGAGGAATATGAAGTACAGCTGAACGTTATACCCGGGGTCAAGGAATCCTTTGTGTGGGGTAATAAAGCACCTGACGGCGATATTCAGGTTTGCGCAAAGATTGTTATTGACAAAGAGTATTTCGATACAAAGGGGTATACAAAGGAGCAAATTGGTGATGAGCTAAAAACTGCTATAAAGGAAATGAATAAAGGTATTCCTAAGTATAAAATACTGCGATACTTTTTATTGACATATGAAGAACTTTCAAAAACAACTAAGATGAGTATAAAAAGAGCTGTTGAAACTGACAGGATAAAGATGTATCTTGATAAGACAGGGGTCGATATAAGAAAGATAGACAAAAGTTTTATTGAAAATTGAGGATAAAATGATAAAAAGAGCTGCACAAGAGAATTACGAAGCTGTGGTAAATTACCTGGACAAGGGAGGCAGTATTAATACCACTCTCTTGTCCTTTATTGAAAAATATGGCTTTGAGAAAGACTTTCAAAATGTTTGGCTCTGTAACGATGGCAGTAATAATACCCTTGCAATAATAATGAAGCACTTTAGTAACCTTTATATTTATTGTGAGGGTTCTGTTTTAGATATAGAAGAGCTTGGCTCTTTTGTTTCGTTCATAAAACCAGAGATTATTCTTGGAAAAACAGATATATTAAGCGGGGTTTCTTCATTTGTTGAAGAGATGTATCTGGAGACTTCAACTCATATGGTTTTAAAAACCAATAAGATGTTGAAACCTTGCCCAATGGTTGAAAAGGCCCGACTTGATGATTGCAAGGAACTGGCAGCTCTTATTTTCAGCATACCCGATTTTGCTAGATTTTATTATTCTTCAGAAGAAATTGAAAGAGGTATCAGGCGGCGTATGGAGATGGGAATTTGCCGGTATTTTGTTTTTAGAAAAAACGGTATTATTGTTTCACAAGCCTATACAACAATTGAATCAACAAAATATGCTACTATTGGTGGAGTTGTGACAAGAAATGAGTATCGTAATCAGGGTTTGGCCTCTTTGGTCGTTAGCTGTATATGTGATGATATATTAAAAGATAATAAAATCCCGAATCTGTTTTGCAATAATAAAAATGCAGCTCGGGTATATGAGAGGCTGGGGTTTGTATTATCAGGTGATTATGCCATGCTGCTGAATTCTAAATATGACATAAACAGATATAAGCATATATTATAATTATGTGTAAAAAGAATATTACTTGTCAATATATGTAACATATGTTAGAATATACTCCGAACAAGTTTTCTTTTTCGGAGGTTTTTATGTTCAGCAGAGTATCTACCTGTGGGCTCATTGGATTAGATGGTTTTCACATCCAGGTAGAATCAGACATATCTAATGGAATTCCAGTATTCGACATTGTTGGTTTGGCCGACACTGCAGTAAAAGAAGCCAGAGAAAGGGTTAAAGCGGCAATTAAGAATTCAGGCTTCGAATACCCTATTAAGCGTATTACAGTAAATCTGGCTCCGGCAGATACCAGAAAAGAAGGCTCTGGATTTGATCTTCCTTTGGCATTGAGTATTCTTGTATCATCAGGAATAATTCCGCAAAAAGCTACCGATGATTATATGATAGCCGGAGAATTGGCTTTGGATGGCAGTGTAAGGCATTCTTCAGGTATGCTGTGCAAAGCAATTGCCGCAATGGAACTGGGTTTTAAGAAACTAATGGTGCCGGAGGAAAATGCCAATGAGGTTTCTGTTGTAAAAGGACTTAAAATATATCCGGTTAAATCATTGAAAGAGGCTGCAGAGCATTTTACCGGTGTGAATCCTGTACAATTCAAAGCATATGAAGAAGTATTTATACCATCACTTCATATGTATTGTGAGGATTTCTCTGATGTAAAAGGCCAAAAAAACGCTAAACGAGCTTTGGAAGTAGCAGCCAGTGGAGGACATAATCTGATTATGATCGGGAGCCCCGGATCCGGTAAAACAATGCTTGCCAGAAGACTTCCGGGCATTTTACCTGATCTTAGTTTTGAAGAAGCACTGGAAATCACTAAAATTTATAGTGTATCAGGTCTCATTAATCAAAAAACAGCACTTATCCGTGAAAGACCATTCAGATCTCCTCACCATACAGTCAGCGCAGCAAGTCTTGTAGGCGGAGGGAGCAATCCCAAACCCGGTGAAGTGAGCCTGGCTCATAACGGGGTTCTGTTTCTGGACGAAATACCTGAATTTCCTCGCAGAACTTTAGATGTATTACGGCAGCCCATTGAGGATGGGGTGACAAATATATCAAGGGTCAATTATTCTGTAACATATCCCTGCAAGTTCATGCTGGTAGCGGCTGCGAATCCCTGCAAATGCGGGTATTATGGGGATTTTACAAAAAAGTGCACCTGCTCATTTAGGGACGCCGAAAACTATTTATCCCGGCTGTCAGGCCCATTGATGGACAGAATCGATATACATATTCAAGTTCCCACATTAAAATACACTGAGATAGAAAATGAAAAAGCTGAGGAATCATCAGAAGAAATAAAAAAGCGGGTGAACCGCACCAGAAAAATACAGCAGGAACGTTACAAAACACATGGTATCTATTGTAATGCCCACTTAAAAGGGTCCATGATCAAACAATTCTGTAAAGTGGATGCAAAAGGAAAAAAGATTTTGAGAAATGCCTTTGATTCTTTGAATCTTAGTGCCAGGGCTTATGACCGAATTTTAAAGGTGGCAAGGACCATTGCGGATATGGATCTTAGTGAAGACATCAATTCTAAACATATATCAGAAGCAATACAATATAGGGCTCTTGACAGAGCATTGAGAGTTTAAGGAGAAATTATGGACAGAGAACTGGAATACTGGCTGAAACTAAGCAGAATCAGCAATTTAAGAACCACAAATAGAATAGACCTGATAATGACATTAGGTGGTGTCAAAAATGTATTCGAAGCCGAAAAGGATGTATTATTGAAGGCTGGGTTCACGGAACAACATTATAAGGACCTTTATAGTGATGAATTAAATCAAGACATAAAAAATACTATGGATATGTGTTCAATGAATGATATTAAAATAATACCTATTTCTCATGACGAGTACCCGGAAATGCTTAAATATATTCCTGATCCTCCTTTGGTGCTTTATGTCCGTGGCAGCATACCAAAAGCCAATGCAGTGGCAATTGTAGGTTCACGAAAGGCTTCAGGTTATGGAATAGAAACAGCATTCAAAATAGCATCTGAATTAGCTTTATCTGACCTTGTTATAGTAAGCGGCATGGCCAGAGGAATAGATACTGCAGCTCATAGCGGAGCTTTGGATGAAGGAGGGAAAACAGTTGCTGTTTTAGGATGTGGAGTTGATATTGTTTATCCTCCAGAAAACAGTAATCTTATGGAACGTATCATAAAATCAGGAGCAGTAATTTCGGAATATCCTCCGGGTATTCCTCCATCAACCTTTAACTTTCCTGCAAGAAATCGGATAATCAGCGGAATATCACTGGGAACTCTTGTGGTTGAGGCCGGTTTAAAAAGCGGCTCTCTTATAACTGCTAATTTTGCTTTGGAGCAAGGACGGGATGTGTATGCAGTACCGGGTAATATAAATAATTATAATAGTTTTGGTACCAACAGATTAATAAAAGATGGAGCAAAAATAGTATTAAATGCTGAGGATATTATGGACGAACTGAGTTTTGGAACTGTGCCTTTTGAAAGAAAAAAAAGAGGAAAAGTAAAAATAAGGACAACAGGGCTGGGAGAAAGGGGAAGAAGGATTATTTCAGCTTTAAGAATTGAGGATCTATATGATGAAGAATTATCGGAGAAAACGCAGATAAATTTAATGGATTTACATGAAATATTATTGGATCTGGAACTAAGGGGTATTATTAAAAAAAATATTACAGGCAAGTATATGTATATTTCATAATCAAACCAAACATATTATTGTACCTTCATCTTATGCATAAGTAGATGAAAAAAGCATAAAATTCATAACAGAAGCATGCTCTTAAGGCGGAAAAATTTTATGCAACTTTTCATTATCCGCACAAAAAACTGGGCGCCAATACTGTTTTTAGTTTTAATAATAATTCTTCTGATGATTAATATTCTAACTGCAAGGGAATATTTAACACAGGCTTCAAAACAGTACAATGACAATATCCCGATTTATTCAGTTGAATGTGAAGAAAGAAAATGCGCCATAACCTTTGACTGTGCATGGGGAGCAGATGATATACCCAATATACTTGATATTCTTGAACAGTATAAAGCTAAAGGAACATTTTTTATAGTCGGACTATGGGCAAAAAAATATCCCGACACAGTAAGACTAATTTTTGATAGAGGCCATGAAATTGCAAATCACGGGTATTCACATGCACATATGGCTCAGATACCAGAAAACAAAGTAGAAGAGGAGATATTGCTTTGCACAAAAATACTTGAAGAAATCACAGGATTTAAAACGAATCTGTTCAGACCTCCATATGGCGAGTACAACTCAACAACAATTAAAGTAGCCAGGAACCTAAAATATCAAACAATTCAATGGGATGTTGATTCTCTTGACTGGAAAAATAGTATGACAAAAGAAGATATATTCAAACGAGTGACACAAAAGACATCAAATGGTTCAATAATACTTTTTCATAATGATACAATGTATACAGAAGAAGTGCTGCCTGCTATTCTTGAAAATCTGACTTCTAACGGTTTTCAATGTGTAAAAGTTTCAGACCTTTTATTAAAAAGTAATTATAGAATACGTTATGACGGAAGGCAAATTAAAGATGAAAAATAATAAAAGCAAAATAAATAAGCAAATTATAATAAAAAACATGTTTAACCCCCTGTTAATTTGGTGAAATATAATATATGATTCAATTATAGATATTTTATACTTTGACGATAAACATAATGGTTTTTTACAAATGTTTTACTTTATTAATTATTAGAACTTCTAAACGAACTTGATACTGAATAATAATTATCAGGTAGCATGTTCGATAAATACGAAAGACGTTGAGAGGGGTTGGAGTATTAAATGTCAGGAATGTCGGCTTTAGAAAACAACAGTGTAAGTCTAGTCGGGAAGGTAATATCAAATCCGCAGTTCAGTCATGAGGTATATGGTGAAGGTTTTTACATAGTATATATACAAGTACCACGGTTGAGTGACAACTATGACGTTATACCAGTAATGTTTTCAGAGCGTTTGGTTAGTCCCGACAGTATTGATGAAGGTTTTTATCTTATCATTGAAGGACAATTCCGCTCTTATAATAATTATAACAGCAACAGTGGGCATAAACTAATGCTTACTGTCTTTGCAAGAGAAATAGAAATGTCGGATGAGGAGGTGACAAATAGAAATCCTAATCAAATTTTTTTAAACGGGTTTGTTTGCAGAAAACCCATGTACAGAACAACACCGTTTGGGCGTGAGATTGCTGATATTCTGCTTGCGGTAAACAGAGCCTACAATAAGTCGGACTATATTCCGTGTATTGCATGGGGAAGAAATGCAAGATTTGCCGGAACCTTTGAAATAGGCGACAATATTCGCATATGGGGACGTATTCAAAGCCGTACCTATCAGAAAAAGTTATCCGAAGATGAAATTGAAGAACGGATAGCATATGAAATCTCAGTATCCAAAATGGAGGTTGTAAAGGAAAAAAATAATAAAAACGAGTAGGAAAGGGGACGATACCCATGATAAAGGTTGTTTATGGAAACAAGGGCATAGGTAAGACAAAATACCTGATAGCAGGCGCTAATGCATTACTGGAGAATTGCACCGGAGACATTGTTTTTATTAATCGCGGTATTTCTCATATTACTAACCTTAAACATCCAATCAGATATGTAGATATTTCTGAATTTCCAATTTCAAATTTAGATCAATTATTATCCTTTATATGCGGCATGATTGCCCAGAATTATGATATTAAGGCCATTTATATCGATGCTCTTTCTAATTATGTTTCAAAAGAAGAGCAATATGAAAGATTTTTCGAACAAATTAAATTCTTATCAGATAAATTTGATACCCAGTTTGTATTTTCTATTAGCGGAGATATCAGTAGTATTCCTGAATATGTTTACAAGGAGTATTCCTGTTAAGATTGCAAGGGATTTGTATTTTTATACAAATCCCTTTTTGATTACCTCTTAATACATCTGGAGCAGCAGCGAAGAATCTTCTTAGTCAGCTTAAAGCTCCTTAAACTTCGCTGCGCTCCGACAGGATGGCAACAAGCCTTCCGTATTGCTACATTCATAATAATATCGCTTTGATTTCGATAACAGGTGATGTTAATATTAAAAGGCGGGATACTTTATCCTGCCTTGATGTTATTTCTGGAGGAATTTGACTATGTTACTTGCAGCTGTTGCTCTTTCCGAAGCGACACGGAGTTTTGATAAGTTATATCACTACAAAATATTACCGGATGGATTAAAAAAAGCAGCACCGGGTATGCGTGTTATAGTTCCTTTTGGGCGTAAAAATCAACTAAAATCGGGATGGATTATTGAGGTTTGGGAAGGTGAAGAGAGTAAAAATCTAAAACAAATATCCCAAATTGTGGATGAAACACCTCTTCTGTCTGCCGAGATGATAAAGCTGGTTAAATGGATAAGAACGAGATATTTTTGTACCTGGGGCGATGCCATAAGATTAATGATTCCTGCCGGTATCAGCCTGAAAAGGCAAAGCTGGCTTGTTACCGAATCTTTAGCTGACAATGAAGATAAAACAGAAATTGAACTGAGTCCATCACAAAAGAGTATTTTGGAAAAAATTTTAAAAAGCAAGAATGGTATACCTGAGCAAGAGTTTGGAAAGATTGAGAAAAGCTCTGAAGATATTGAATATTTGATAGAAAAAGGTTTGGTTAAGAAGACAGACTTTTTTGAACAATCTGTCAATGAAAAGACAGTGAAAGCAGTAATTCCCTCTATAACCAAAGAAGAGTTCTATTCCCTTGTGGATGAAGGAAAAGTAAGGAGCATTCATCACATAAGGATTATGGAAGTTTTGTTTACAGAGGAAATTTGTTCACTGCAGGACATTTTGCTGATTGCCGGAGTATCTCACGGAACAATACGAAATATGGCAAAAAAGGGATGGGTATCATATACCGTAATAGAAGTAGAAAGAAATCCGTTTGACAGCTTTGAATGCGAAACACCAAAAGAACTGGTTCCGACTGATGAACAGGCAAATGTACTGAAAGAATCAATACCTCTGCTAAGCCAAAACAAACTTAATGAAATACTTATTCATGGTGTAACAGGAAGCGGAAAAACTGAAATATATATAAGACTCATTGAGGAAGTAATAAAAACACAGAGAACAGCAATAATGCTGGTGCCGGAAATATCCCTTACTCCCCAGATGATAAGCTGCTTTAGAGCCCGTTTTGGAAATAAAATAGCTATTCAGCACAGCAGGTTATCCCAGGGAGAACGATTTGACCAGTGGCGAAAAATTAAAGCAGGGGAAGTAGATGTGGTAATCGGGGTCCGTTCGGCTGTTTTTGCTCCTTTATCAAATTTAGGAATTATTATAATTGATGAAGAACATGAGCTGACTTATAAATCTGAAAACACTCCGAAGTACGATGCCCGGCAGGTGGCCAGGGCAAGGTGTAATATAAACAGTGCTTTGTTGGTTTTAGGCTCTGCAACTCCGTCAGTAGAGACTTACTACCGTGCGTTAAGCGGAAAGACAATTCTGTTAACTATGAAAAACAGACCAAATTCAATGTCTTTGCCTCAAACTGTTTTAGTGGATTTGAGGGAAGAATTGAAGGAAGGTAACAGAAATGTTTTAAGCAGAAAACTAGAAGAAGAACTTGTAAAAAACAAAAATAATCAAGAGCAGAGCATCCTTTTTCTTAATAAGAGGGGATATGCCTCATTTATGCTTTGTCGGGATTGCGGATATACATTAAAATGCCCCAATTGCAGTGTATCTCTAACTGTACATACCCATGACCGACAAATATTTTGCCACTATTGCGGCTATTCAGAGCCCATTCAAAGTATATGTCCCAAATGCCAAAGTGACAGAATTAAAGCATTTGGAACAGGAACGCAAAAGGTTGAAGAAGAACTTAAAAATCATCCTGCCATGTTTAGCGTATTGCGTATGGATGCGGACACTACAAGCGGAAAACATGGGCATAAAAAGCTATTAAATGCTTTTAGGAATAAAGAAGCCGATATTTTGCTGGGAACACAAATGGTGGCAAAGGGCCATGATTTTCCTGATGTTACTCTGGTTGGCATCCTGTCTGCTGACGCCTCACTGTTTACCAATGATTATAGGGCAAGCGAAAGAACCTTTCAGCTGATAACACAGGCCTCAGGAAGGGCCGGCAGGGGAGAAAAGCCCGGACGTGTAGTTCTTCAGGCATACAATATTGACGATTATGCTATACAAACTGCTATGAACCAGGATTTTGAGACATTTTATCAAAAAGAAATAATAATGCGTAAGATTATGAATTCACCGCCGTTTTGTCATATAGGTGTTATTATTGTGTCAAGTGAAAATCAGAATGATGCTAAGGATTCATTGGCTGCATTAAGAAGTCAGATTCTTGATAAGTACAAGGAAAAAATACTTGAATGCTCTGAGGTGCTTCCGCCTCCGATATTTATAATAAGAAACAGATACAGATGGAGAATTATTGTAAAAACAAGATCCGTTAATGTATTGGTTCAGCTTATGAATGATGTATTAGACATGTTTCCTAAATGTAAAACCGGCAGTGCTGATGTAAGTGTGGATATCGACCCGGTCAGCATGGTATAATAGTTTTACTCGTTATCGAAGATGTCATCCTGGGGTCGCGTTAGCGGAGTCGAAGGATCTTCTGTGTTGACATAATGCGGCATACGGTAACGCCGTCTGCCTACGGCGTAAAGCAATTGATTTGCTGAACTTTATGGTATAATACTGATGAGTTAGAATTATGGCCAGTGATTATCTTAGGAGTATTGAGGAGTATAGATATGGCAATTCGTAATATTGTTAAAAAGGGAGACGAAGTATTAAACAAGCGGTGCAAGGAAGTGAAAGAAATAAACACTCGAGTACTTGAGCTGCTGGATGATATGACAGAAACCATGTATGAGGGCAACGGAGTAGGACTGGCAGCCCCACAAGTAGGCATTCTGAAAAGGATAGCTGTAATTGATGTGGGAGACGGGCTTCTTGAGCTTATTAATCCCGTTATAATAGAATCTGAGGGCGAACAGATCGAGGTTGAAGGGTGTTTAAGCGTACCTGGAGTATACGGTAAGGTCAAACGTCCTCAAAGAGTAGTTGTAGAGTACCTTAACAGAGACGGGGAAAAGACTCATACAGAAGGAACAGGCATTAAAGCCATTTGCATATCTCACGAATTGGATCATTTAGATGGTGTGCTTTTTGATGAAAAGGTAATAGAATTTGTTGAATATGAGAATGATGAGAAGGAAAAAGATTAATTAAGTCTCAGTATAGTCATAGAAGAATCAAACTTTGAGAAGGATTCACAAAAGGGAAGGTTATAAATGAAAATATTATTCATGGGCACACCTGATTTTGCTGTGCCTTCATTAAAAGCATTAATAGATAATGGTTATGAAGTAGTAGGAGCAGTTACACAGACAGACCGACCCAAAGGCAGAGGGCATGTATTGCAGGCCCCTCCTGTTAAGGAATACGCAATTGCCAGCAATATACCTGTTTACCAGCCTTTAAAACTGTCAAAGGAACCAAACGTAATACAGGAAATTGCTGAGATTAATCCTGATCTTATTGTAACCTGTGCGTTTGGCCAGATACTGCCACAGAGTTTATTGGATATACCCAAATATGGAACTATAAATGTTCATGCCTCACTTCTGCCTAAATACAGAGGAGCTGCTCCAATACAATGGGCAATTATAAATGGGGAAGAAAAAACCGGTATTACTACAATGTTTACTGAATTAAGCCTGGATACAGGTGATATTTTGCTGCAGCAAGAAGCAGAAATTACTATCGATATGACAGCAGGACAACTACACGACATATTGTCAGAACTTGGAGCCGAAACCTTGATAAAAACAATTAAAGCTCTGGAAAACGGAACATTAACCAGAACAAAACAGGATGAAAGTCAGGCTACTTACGCTCAAAAAATAGATAAACAAACAGGTTTGATAGATTGGTCCCAGTCTTCCCTGGCAATACACAACAGAATTCGAGGAACTAATCCCTGGCCTGGAGCTTATTCCACCATGTGTGGTAAAAGGTTCAAAATATGTTGTTCCAGAATTGCCGATATTCCTGATTATTTGAATGAAAAAATAAATGATCCTGATATTGTTGCTGGAACAATTCTTGAATTATTATCCTGCGATATGTGGATCAAAACAGGGGACGGTGCTTTGCTCATATGCGAGATTCAGGCTGAATCCTGTAAAAGAATGACACCACAACAGTATGCTTGTGGCCATGAATTGAAAGAAGGAATGATTTTCTGCCAGAAAGGATAAATATGAAACTCTTAATGCATATATGTTGTGCGCCCTGCACCGTTGCTATAGTTGATAATCTTAGAAATGATTCCGACATTTTAATTGAGGGCTTTTTCTATAATCCAAATATTCATCCTTTGGAAGAGTATAAAAAGCGAAAACTGTCTGTACTCCAATTCTCTGATGAATATAACTTTAAGGTTAATTACCATGATGATTATAAATTAGAGTATTGGAGAATTAGTCTTGGAAAAGATAAGGATCTCAGATGTAATACCTGTTACTCTATAAGATTAAATGCTGCTGCAAAATTTGCTAAAAATAATTCCTTTGATGCTTTTACCACAAGTCTGTTAATAAGCCCATATCAGAATCATGAGCTTATCAGAAACATGGGACAGGCAATAGCAGATAAGTACGGAATAGAATTCTATTATGAGGATTTTAGAGAACTATACAGAAGGGGAAGAGAGATTTCCAGGGGTAAGCACTACTATATGCAAAAATATTGTGGTTGTTTTTACTCCTACAGTGAATCTGATCACCCCAAAAAGCCTGATTATGATTTTGAAAGTTGATATTGAAAAAAATTGTAATCTTATTGTTTAATTGTATATGCCAAAAAGGTGGTAAAATAGACACTAGATACTAAAGAAAAAACTAAGAGGTGCAGGTAATGAAGAAAATCATGTCAATCGGGCTTGTTTTTTATATTATTATCTCTATTCTGATAACACCTTTTCAGTCTCAGGCATCAGGTGTTTTAGAAATGTCAACCGGAGGCTCGATATCAAAGATTACATATTCTCAAAATAATAATATTGAAGAAATCCGTATATTCTCTTCTACAACAAAGATTATAAGACAGTATCTTATAGCGCCGGAAGGAGCTGTTAAGAATTATAGATTATGTTTTGAAATAGAAAATGCCAATGTATCGAAAACTATCAGATTTGATATAAATAAAGGCACTGTTGTTCAAATACGTCTGGCAAACATGTCTGATCCCAAAAGAACAAATGTAGTTGTTGAAACAACAGAAAAACCGGTTTATGCTTTTTCAACTTCACCAGACGGTAAAGCTGTTATCTTAACTCTTGGCAACAGTTCATCATCCAACAATACACCGGGTGCGGCCAAGCCACCGGCATCGAGTAGTACGCCTGCACCATCGCCAACAACAACTACAAAACCTTCAGTATCACTGACTCCGGTTACTAAACCCAGCGAAGGCAGCGGCAACAGTCCTGCCACAAATACAAAAAACAGTAATGGACCTTTATCCCTGGACATGAAAGGAGATACCTGTACCATTACTCTTAAAGGTATCAGCTTGACAAAGGCTGATAAAGGCAATATCCCCAGATTTGAACTGAGAGAAAGGGAAAAAATACTGCAAATAACTATACCCGGAAAGGATACCAGGTTTAAAGAAGGGTATTTAAATGGAAACTCAATTATTTACGGAGTGCTTATAAACTATAATAACAAGCAAAACAGTACAATAATACGGATTCCGTATAATAATACCATTTCATATTCCCATTCTGTGTCGGGAGGGAATTCAACATTTGCAATCAGGGCCGGGAATACTTCAGTACCTGTTACTACTCCTGTGCCTTCGCCATCACCTGTAACTTCACCAAAACCCAGTACTCAGCCGCCACCTTCAACCTCGCCATCAAGAGGGGAATCGCAGCCGAACAATATTAAAAAAGGTAACGGTGATGGTAAAACTGCTCTTCTATTGACTGGAACAGGAATAGTAAATAAATACAATACATACAAAGACCAAATTGTGGTTGATGATACCGGCAGCAAAGGTACCGTTACATTTATGATACCAACTAATATTGTGAACCTTGGTAATGGTACTATGAATATAAACGATGATCTAATTAAATCTATTGAGTTATTTTCAACTTCTAAGAGTTCATTTTTAAGTATCAATAAAAAAGATGCAAATAAAAAGTTTGAGATTGTTCCAGGCTCCGGTAATGATGAGCTTGCCATTGTGGTAAGCACAGGAAAATCGGATTCCACTTCATCAAAGCTGGTTGTAATCGATCCTGGTCATGGAGGTGCTGATCCCGGAGCAGTTTTTGGGAAGTATCTTGAAAAGGATTATAATTTAGATATAGCTTTAAGATGTGATAAAATACTGAAATCCAAGGGGATAAATGTCGAACTTACCCGAACTACCGATAAGACCATTAGCCTTAACGATAGAGTCAAGTTTGCCAATGACCGTAATGCATATCTTTTTGTAAGCATCCATAATAACAGTATGCCTGCCGGAATGAAGGGATCTATGGTACTGTATCACTACACAAGCTATAGGGGGAAACCATCAGCACAAATTATGCTGGATAATCTGGTAAAAGACTTAGGAACGGAAAAGATAGGCATACAAGGGCGACAGAATACCGTTGTTCTGAGAGATACCAGAATGCCGGCTATACTTGCTGAAGTTGCGTGTATGTCGCATCCAGATGATTTGGCGCTTTTGAATACTGATTCATTTATACAAAAAGCGGCTGAGTCAATAGCTAATAGTATTATACAGATACTAGACTCTGGAATTTGAATTACATAGTTTCTCGTTACCCTAAATTCCCTTATTGTTATCCTGAGGGCTGCGTATTACCCTTACTGTCATCCGTAGAGCCGTGTAACATACCCTCCTTGTCATCCGTAGAGCCGCGCAATATACCCTCATTGTCATCCTGAGCGTAGCGTAGCGGAGTCGAAGGATCTTACACGTAAACACGAAGATTCTTCGCTTTGCTCAGAATGACAGAGGGGGTAAGATTCTTCGCTTTACGCATGACATTGGCTAAAGGTTCAACATGGTGTATTCATAGCGATGAAATAGGGGTGGTAAGATTCTTCGCTTAGAATGACAGTAAGGTAAGGCTTAGGGTGGCAGTTTCACTAAAAGTTACTCTGTTAAAGTTTAAAATAAAGTATTTTATTTTCTGGATAACACACCATACATGTGATAACATATTATAGATAAAATATGGATGGTGTTTTTTGTTATGGAAAAAATAAGAGTAGACGGAAGAAAAAATGATGAATTAAGAAACATCAAGATTACAAGGGACTATACCAAATATGCAGAGGGCTCAGTTTTAGTTGAGTTTGGAGATACAAAGATTATTTGTACTGCAAGCGTTGATGAAAAGGTACCTATTTTTAAAAAAGGCTCCGGTGAAGGCTGGGTTACGGCTGAATATGATATGCTGCCCAGAGCCACATTAACAAGAAATAACAGGGACAGAAATGCCCTGAGAATAAACGGCAGGTCAAATGAAATTCAAAGGCTTATAGGCAGGTCATTAAGGTCTGTTATTGATTTCAAACTACTGGGTGAGAGAACTATTACAATTGATTGTGATGTTATTCAAGCTGACGGAGGTACCAGGACAGCCGCTATAACAGGCGGATTTGTTGCATTAATGGATGCTTGCAGCGTTCTGGTGAACAATAAACTTATTAGCGAAATACCTATTACGGATTTTGTTGCGGCAATCAGTGTAGGATATGTTGATGGTAGAGAGCTTCTGGATTTGTGTTATGCCGAAGATTCTAAAGCAACCGTTGATATGAATGTGATAATGACAGCGTCAGGCCAGATTATTGAAGTTCAGGCAACCGGAGAGGAACGTCCATTTGATCGGAAAGTATTTGATAATTTGCTTGACTTAGCTCAAAAGGGTATCGAAAATATTATAAGTATACAAAAAAATGTGCTTTTATCGAAGGAGAAGCAATGAGAAGGCTGATTATTGCCACAAGGAACAGAGGAAAAGTAAAAGAAATAAAAAGCCTTTTGCAGGGTTATAACTATGAGGTGTTATCACTTGAAGAAGCAGGACTGGATATAGAAATTGAAGAGAACGGAAACACCTTTGAAGAGAATTCCCTGATAAAAGCTATAGCTGTGCATAAAATAACCGGTGATATGGCTGTAGCCGATGACAGCGGTTTAGAAATTGATTTTTTAAACTCTGCACCGGGTATTTACTCTGCAAGATTCTTAGACTGTAAAAACGATAAACAGCGGTATGAAGGGGTACTTGCACTTATGAACGGTATACCGGAAGAATACCGTTGGGCTCGTTTTAAATGTGCGGTTTCTCTTGTAACCGATACAGGATCAAGAACATTTACCGGCACTATTGAGGGGAAAATAGCATTTAAAGCGGAGGGTGAAAACGGATTCGGATATGATCCGGTCTTTTATATTCCGGAGTATAAGAAAACTATGGCACAAATTGATTCCAAACTTAAGAACTGCATCAGCCATAGGGGACAAGCATTCAGGCAATTAGCTGAGACATTAAAGAATTGGAGAACTACATGAAGTTATTTCTTGTTATAAGTGATACACACGGCGATATATTTACAGCAAAAAAATTAATTGAACAATACCCACAGATTGACGGATTAATACATCTTGGAGACAATTATAAGGATGCATATATAATAAAAGTAAATCACCCTGATTTAAATGTATTGATGGTACCGGGAAACTGTGATTTTGTTTATGATACCCCACCAGAATTAGTTTTTGAAATTGAAGGCAAGCGTATATTAATGACCCATGGGCATTTATATAATGTGAAAAGCGGCATTGAACGGCTTGAAAAAAAAGCAGTCAGAGATAATATCGATCTGGTTCTATTCGGACATACTCATTGTCCGCTCCAGGAATACAGAACCAACATTGCCTTTGTAAATCCTGGCAGTATTGGGCATCCTCGGGGCTTTTCGAAGCCAACGTATGCGCTTTTGAAAATTACAAAAAAAGGGTTTGAAATAAGAATTTTAGAAACTTGATGGTTCAGCTCATATTATGAAAGGTACAAACATGATATATTTTGATAATGGTGCAACAACACAACCCTATAAAGAAGTAATAGAGCTTATAGCCAGGCTTATGTCTGAAGAGTTTGGGAATTCTACCTCATTGCATACTCTGGGATTAAGAGCAGAAAGATTACTGGAAGATACAAGAGACAAGCTTGCCTCAACTATAAAAGCCAAACCGGAGGAACTGGTTTTCACTTCGGGAGGTACCGAATCCATTAACATGGCACTTAGAGGAGCTGCGGAGATATTAAAACGCTCCGGCAACCATATTCTGTCCTCGCCTGTTGAACATTCTGCTGCATTAGAGTCCCTGAAAGAGTTAGAGAGGATTGGATACCAGATTGAATACCTGGAAGTAGATAAATATGGCCGGATACTTTTAGATGATCTTAGAGCAAAGCTGCGCAAGGATACTATTCTGGTTAATATAATGGCAGTTAACAATGAGTTGGGGACAATAGAGCCTGTATGTGAAGCCGCTCATATTATTAAATCTAATAATAAGGCCACCATATTCCATGTTGATGCTGTTCAGGCATATGGGAAAATACCTATAAATACAATGGATTTAAGCGCTGATCTCATTTCCTTCAGCTCACATAAAATACATGGTCCAAAAGGCGTTGGTATGTTATACATGCGTAAAGGAACCCGGATTCATCCTTTGATGATGGGCGGTGGCCATGAAAGAAAACTTCGTTCAGGTACAGTAAATGTACCATGCATTGCTGGATTTGGGCTTGCTGCTTCTATAAAAACAGAACGTATGCAGCAGGACCAAAAGAACAGTGGCAGGATTAGAGATATTTTAATAAAAGAGCTTACCAATTCGTTAAGCACCAAAATAAGAATTAATTCTCCCGAAGATGGGGTTGAAAATATTCTTAATATATCATTTAAGGG
>DUNT01000080.1 GCA_012839205.1 Clostridiaceae bacterium | reverse complement strand
TTATATAGGTTTGGATGCTCTTGGATACAAGATACTCACCGGACTTAATGTGAGCGGTTTTAGCCCACTTTTTTGTGTTCCTTAAATAAAGAATGTACTTTTGAATCTGTTCTTTCGAAATACTTGATGTATCTGCAGCAAGACCCTGCTCTTCAAGATAAGCTATAAACCTTTTTATGTTTCCATCATAGTATTGAATAGTTGCTCTTGAGTTTCCTCTGCAGTCCTGTTCAAAAAGAAAGCCTTCCTTCATAGTCTGCAAATCGAATAATTCAATTTCATAATCCTGATAATGTTTTCTTTGTAACTTCCTTGAGATACTGCTTTTTTTCCTAACCATGTTCTGCCTCCGAATAAAAATTATTCATGAGTTCAAAATCAAGGTGTCTAAAAGTCAAGGTGTCTTTTTCGAATCAAGGTGTCTTTTTTAGGGTATTAAAAAGCACCTGTAACCGTCTGGTTACAGGTGTTTTGGTGATCCACCGGAGAATCGAACTCCGGACACCTTGATTAAAAGTCAAGTGCTCTACCGACTGAGCTAGTGGATCATGTTTGGCTGGGATGGCAGGATTTGAACCTACGAATGCCAGAGTCAAAGTCTGGTGCCTTACCGCTTGGCGACATCCCACCATAAAAGGCGCAACATCAATTATAAGGAGGATTCCATCCTTTGTCAAGCAATTCTCCATAAAATAATAAACTTAATTTTTAGGGGAACTACCAGAAATTTTCTAGGTCCAGTTGCTTTGCTGTCAAAGCTAGCTTTCGAAGTTGGAAACCGGGTTTTAACCCCAATTTCCAACCCCTATTCACCAGACTTAATGGGGTGAATAATGGGAATCGAACCCATGACCTCCAGGGCCACAACCTGGCGCTCTAACCAACTGAGCTATACTCACCACTTAACAGAACAACCACTATTTTATGAAGAATATCGCTATTTGTCAAGTATAAAAATTGACAATTAAACATTATTCACTGGTTATCAGCGGAATTCCCTCATTTATCAATGTAATGGGATTAATATACACCTCATTAACCGATGCAGAAAAGTGCAGATGCGGCCCGGTTGAAAAACCTGTAGAGCCCACCTTTCCTATTACATCACCCTTTGTTACCATGTCCCCTGTATTGACATTTAATTCTTCCATATGGTAATACCATGTCTTTAGACCAAAGCCATGCTCAATAATAACGGTGTTGCCTGTTCCTATCATGTAATCGGCAATAAGAACCCTTCCGCTGTTTGATGCCATGACAGGGACTCCGTAATCATGTCCGATGTCAAGCCCATTATGCCTGTAGGAAGTAGGAGAACCGTTTACATGCCGTCTCTTGCCAAAATCGTATTCCCTTACTCGTCCTCCTTCCACCGGCATTATAAACCCGCCTTCCCAATAAGCTGCATCATCACATACCGGCCTTAGAGGATCAATCTTTTCTTTAACCTCCTGTGCGCTCTTGTCATTTCGGGTTTCGGCAGCAATTTTGGGATCTATGGTTAAATGCTGGGTAACAAACTCTTTATCGTTAACCTTAATGGCATAGGAAAAAGTTTCATCTCCTATTATCAGTTTAAAGCTGTATACATTATCATATTTATTATAATAGCTTACCGGAAGTAAAATTATGTGCTCATCTTTATAACGGAATATATTGGGCTTAAAATCAAGGTCTGTCTCAATTTTCACTGTCTCTTCCGGATTATGGTGTTTGATTTTCAAAACTATAAGCTCTCCCGGGTCTGTCTCCGTTGCAGATATTACAGGTTGCGGCGGAAAATCTGCTAAAAGAGTAAAATAGTAATTTGCACTACCTGTAAATTCCCCCTGATTCCATAGAGCCTGGCAAACTCCCTGATATTCGCCATCGGCTGGAATATCATGAGACATAATCACCGATGTTTTACCTGTAAAAATCTCTTCGCTGTCTCTGTAAAGTGTAATGTTGTATGAGTCTGGCGGGGTTTCAAAATTAAAGTAAGCTACTGATCCTTTGCCAAACCCAGCTTCCAATGTGTCCAATGAAGCTGAAGCAGTCCTGGCGTCTTGAGTACCAGGAACCACATATTTAATTCCGTCTATTTCAAGGGTTGCTTTCGGTATTAACACCCGCTGAGGAGTAGGTGTAATTACTGGCGAAGTGGGTTCAGGAGATATTATCTGAGAATTCTCGGGGGCATTATTAATTCTTTTACCAACAAACCACATAAAAACACAACACAAAATTATAATACTGTAAAGTAATACTCTTTTGGATGTATTGTTCTTTTTTTTATATTGATAAGGATTCCGATTATAACTGCTCATCTATAATGGCCCTCCATCTTGTTGTAAAATGATATTCCACAAACATAATTTTATCACTATACAGACAAAATGGCGAATACTTATCTGTAGTCACAGCTCAGCTTCCAATTGATTATATTGGGACCATACTTTCTTACAATTTTTTCAGCATGTTCAATCGGCACAGGCTTACTGATATAGAATCCCTGGGCTTTTATATTTTCATATTTTTTTAAATATTCGTACTGTTCCCTGGTTTCCACACCCTCTGCCAAAACTTCAAACCCCATTTTTTTGCCTATACTAATTATTAAATCGGTAATTAATTGTTTTGGCTTGTCTTGCAAAAAGTTCTCTATAAATACTTTATCAATCTTTAATGTGTTTATGGGAAGTCGGCTTAAAACATCCAACGTTGAATAATTCTTGCCAAAATCATCCATGGCTATTTTTATACCCTTTTGCTTTAAACTTATCAGCTTTTCCTTAACCATATCATATGATTCAGTCAATATTTCCTCAGTCATTTCCAGAACCAGCTTGTCAGGATTTAAGCCTGTTTTCTCCAAAATGTCCAAAACGCCGTTGATAAAGCCGTCATTCAGGAGCTGAACATTAGATACATTTACTGCAATACTGAGATTCTTATAACCTATTCTATGCAGTTTTTTTAAAAAGCTGCAGGCCTTTTTTAAAACAAATTCACCAATAGGAATAATGAGACGGTTTTCTTCTGCAATCCTGATGAATTGGTCAGGATAAACAAAACCCAGCTCCGGGCTGTTCCATCTCAATAATGCTTCGAAACCTGATATTTTTCCGGATTCCAATATCATCTGCGGCTGATAATATACCTCAAATTCCCGGTTTTCCACTGCCTTGTGCAGCAGCTTTTCAATCTGCATTTTTTCCTTGACCAATTCGTCCATATATTCTTTATATATGAGGAAACCATTCCTTCCCCTTCTCTGAGTATCTTCCAAAGCTCTTTGGGCACATTCCAGGTATTCCTGAGGGGTTTTTTCACCATTACGGCACGGGGCAACCCCCATACTCACATTAATATACATTTTGCTTCTTCTTATTTCATATGGCTTTTTAAGCTGACTAAAAACAAGTGTTAAAGATTCGGACAAATCCTTACCGGAATTATGGTCATAAATAACTACGTATTCAGCCTCATCAATTCTGTAGACATTTCCTGCGCCAAAGATTTTATTCAGCCGACTCGCTACATTTTGAAGAAGCTCATCTGCAAAGTTTGGACCCATACTGTCACTGATAAGCTTAAAATGATTAATATCAATGGCAATAATCACCGGATTCTCCTTTATGCAATTAAAGTAAAGAGGCAGGTCTTCCATAAGTGAAGTTTTGTTGGGTAAACCGGTTAGGTTGTCATGATATATATAATAATCAAGACTTTTAATACTGTCCTCTTTTCGGAATCTGTTCAGTAATTCTTTTAACAATCTTTTCATAATAATCCTTATACACATGCATTTCCAGTATTTAGAAAAATAAAAACAGCCTATAAAAAAAGAGCTTACTATGTAAGTTTATTCTACATAATAATGCCCTTATGATAAATGTAAAAAAACAGTAGTCTTCCCCTAAAAACGTCAACTGCTTATATTTTCTTTTCTGTATACAGTGGGAGAAAGCCCGGTGCTTTTCTTAAACACTTTGCTGAAATATTCGTGATCCTTATAACCCAGCGTCTCAGCAATTTCATAGTTTTTTAATGAGGTGCTGATTAATAAATACTTTGCTCTCTCTATTTTGGCCATATAAATATAATCAGATAAAGAAATACCGGTAATTTTTTTAAACCTTTCACTCAAATATGCTTTACTGATAAATAAATTTTCTGCAATAGTCTTAACTGAAATATTATTGTCAATATTATAAAGAACTTCTAAGCAGGCACTTTTAACAAAGGTATCAATCTCCTTCCATATAACAAATTTCTTTAGAAAATTAAGAAGTTTGCTGCATCCATCGTATATTTGTTTACGAATTTCATCCCAGCTTTGATACCTTGAATAGCTTGGCTGCCTGATTCCTTCAACATCAGTATAAAGTTTAATCCATCCATGTTCATCCAATACTCTTGAAATGATTTGACTGGATGCATTTTCGAGAATTATTACGGCTTTTTTTAGATCATAATCAAGAGCAGCCCCCACTGTTGCCAACATGTTATTTGTTGCCGAGAGAGCATCCTCCTGTGCTTTGATCAGGCAAACTGCCACCTGATTGACATAATCATCCGGGAAAAAGGCTTTGTCAGCTAAATCCTCCCATTGCCTGATTTTTTCCTTTTCTCTTCTTTTTTGGTCGAGGAATACTTTTACCCGGGATAAAAGCTCAGAAATCTTCTGGTTATCCACCGGTTTTCCCAGATAATCGAAAGCTCCGTGTAACAGTCCTTTCCTGGCATAAGCAAATTCAGTATAGTCACTTAAAAGAACAACACATGGACACAGTTTTTCCTCAGATACTGTTTTTAATAGTTCCATACCGTCTATAACAGGCATTTTAATATCAGTAATAAGCAGATCATACGAGGAGGCACGCAACTTTTTTAAAGCGTCCATGCCGTTTTCAGCCTCGCCTGCAATAACAAAGTCCTTTGTTTGACTCCAGACTTTCATTCTTTTTATATCGTATCTGAGAATCTCCTGATCATCTACAATCAATACTTTATACAATAGAATACCCCTATTAATTAAATTTTTAGCTGCCTATAACCGTTTCAATTTTTTGTATAAGTTCGTCAGAATTCCAAGGTTTTGTGATTACGCCGCTTAAGTTTATTCTTTGTCTTGCCTTTGAAACTGCTAGAATATCTGCATATCCTGTTATAACGAGGGTTTGTATCTCCGGGTATTTCTCATGGACTTTCATAAGAAATTCATCACCGTTCATTCCCGGCATCAGCCAGTCGGTAATTACAAGAATTATGTAGATTTTATCCGCTACAAGTTCATCAATTAAATCTAGTGCTTCCTCAGCATTTAATGCTGACTCATACCTGTATCTGCCGTTGAAGTGCGCTATAAGTTCCTGTTTAAGTGAAATAAGTATCATTTCATCATCATCAACACAAACTATTGCACTGCGCTTTTGCATACACTCACCCTTCTCAAGTTTTTAACCAGACATTAAAGGTTGTTTCATCTTGATTTGTTTCTACATTGATATCGCCTTCGATTTCTTCTACTAATCTTTTAACAATGTCCAGGCCCAGGCCAGTACCCTCACCCAACATTTTTGTTGTGAAGAATGGTTCGAAAATTTTATCAATGATGTCCTCAGGGATAGGAGGCCCGTTGTTGGAAATAGAAACTTTGACCCTTTCGTTGTCGTTTGAAATGCGGATTTTTAATGTGCCTTTATAGTTCATTGCATGTAAAGCATTGTTAATAATATTTACCCATATTTGATGGAGTTTATCAGGAAAACAAATTACATTAGGTACATTTTCGTATTCTCTGATTATTTCTATACCATATTTCATCTGATTATGGTACAATGTCAGAACTGTCTCTATATCCTTGATTACATCATACGAAACAGGTGTTTTATTGGTATCCTTGTGTGAATACGTTTTTAAAGCCAATATGACCTGGGAAGCTTTTTCAGTAGATACTCTTATCATTCCAACCGATTTATGCAATATGGCTATACTATAAGCAGCCTGAATAGCAGTAAAGTTTTTCGGGTTGCTAACCAGTTCAATAAACTCGTCTTTTTCTCCTTTGTAACCTATATCCACCAGTTTTTCAATTATTTCTTCATCTGTCCGGATACCTTTTTCTTCAACAGCTTTATAGTATGTTCTGCGCAATATGCGCTTATATGCATTATCCTGTTGTTCTGCGCTATTATGAACTAAACTTAAATAGGTTCTGTATTCATCATCATGTGCCCGGCAACAAAACTCTATAACATTATCCAACTCTTTTCGCAGAATCCTTTCAATAGTTCCGCCTGCAGAATTAATAATACCAAGGGGTGTATTCAGTTCGTGAGCTATACCTGCCACCAGCCGACCTAACACAGCCATTTTCTCTGTATTTATCAACTGGGCTTGTGCAGATTTTAAATCTTCTATAGCTGCTTCCAGCTCATGATTTGCATTTTCCAGATCCCAGGTTCTTTCAGCCACCTTTTCTTCCAGCTCGTTATTAAGCTTAATAATTTTTTCTTCAGCCATTTTACGGTCGGTAATATCCTGGATTATTGTTAAAATGTATGTGGGGCTTTCTCCTGTTTCCCATAGGCGTGTAACTGTCACATCTGCCCAGACAAGTCTGCCATTTTTATGAGTATATCGTTTTTCAAGCCTGTATTTTTCTAATTCGCCACAAATAAGTTTTTCGGTCAGTTTTCTCTGTTCTTTAACATCATCCTTATGAGTAATATCGGCGTATGTCATATTTTTTAATTCTTCTACACTATAACCGACAATTTCGCAATACCGCTGATTTGCAAGCACCAAATCACCGCTTTGCGCAACAACCTGGACAACCCCGACACCTGCCTGATTAAAAAAAGCTCTGAACTGTGCTTCGTTCTCTCTTATCTTCCGATTAGCTTCTTCTATTCCTTCAAACATATCTTCCATGTCCGTGGCCATGTCTTTTATCTCAGCGAAAGCCCTGGCAAAGCTGGCCTTCCCCAGCTTTTTCTTCCCGGCTGAAGCGCTTTTCCCTGCCTCAATTATGCTGTTTCTTATTACTTCAAGAGGACGCACAAGTCTTATATAGCTTGATATTGTCACGGCAGCACTGATTGCGAAAAGAATGGCACCCACTATCAAAAAATCATATATAAGCTGTTTAAAGTACTGTTCTCTTACCGGAAAATTGTCATACCAAATAGTTGCATAGGCAATTACCCGTTCTTTTTCATCCATCCGGAAAACAGGAACAACCTTTTTTTCAATGTATTTTCCCTCAGGAGCAACTGTTTCGTCAACTACTAAACCTTTTTCTGAAGTCAACCATATAAGACTTAATTTTTCTGTACTTACTCTTATAGATTTAAGATTTTCGTTATTAAGCTCCAATGTAATTAATTTTCTCAGACTTTCTATATCATAATTCCATATAGCAGGTTCAAATGCGTTCTGAACCCGCATTTCAACTCCCCGCTTGTAATCTGTAAGCTCAGTATTTATACGCTTAAGGTTTGTGACAGCGCCAAAGATTATACTGGGTATATATATTAAAATACCTATTAAGAAAACCATGACGGACAGTTTCTGTGCCAGCCCATTTCTTTTTATAAAGAACCTGTTCTTCGCTTTTTGCGCCACTATTGTTTACACATCCTTTTTGCATTATCTTCAGGGATATACTTTTTGAAAATATTGTAAATGGTTCCATCTTCAATCATTTCATCGATGGTCTGCCGAAATTTTTCAATTTCAGCGGGAGAAAAACATTTTTTGCTGAAGGCGAGATTTCTTACCAATGGCTCTTCTTCTGGAGCCCAGTCGTAAATATTAATCCCTTGCATTTTGTAATAATCAATATAGAAAAGGTAGCTTGTTGATAAATTAAAGGTTACCTGTATCCAGCCATCATCAAGCATTTTATACAGGTGTTCGGTATCCCTTGCCTCAACAATCATTTTTTGCTTTTCCAGCTTTTTGATGAGCTTTGTGTAGTGTTCACCATAGTAATATCCCCTTACTATTCCCACCTTGATATTTTTATTCTGCAACAGCTCTTCTTCTGTTGAAATACCGGCATCACTTTGTACCAGAACATCATTTTTCTCTGCAAAGTAAGGAACAAAATACGAATATTCAGCTCGTTCCGGTGTTTCTACCGTAGAAACACCCATATGAAGCAGTCCCTCGGAAATCATCGATGAAACTCTGACCCGGGGCAGTATTTCAATTTTATAGTCCAGCTTCATTCTTTTGAATAATTCTTCAACTATATCTTTATTAATACCGTGGTCATGGCTTGCATGGTAAAGATAACCGCTGTTATAAATCCCGACAGTTATCGGCTTTTCTCTACTATCTGTTAAAAATCTTTTCTGATTGTTGTGATATTTAAGTAATTCCAGGTAAGTATCATCATTACTCGGGATAAAAGCCCGGTCGAGCATATATACTCCTATAGTAGCAGAAAAAATAAATAGTATTATCAATAGGGCTATAATTATTTTTTCCATTTATTACGGCCCCTTTCTTCTATGGTTGTTTTGGCAATGTAAAACTAAGAACAGTCCCTTCATCTTCCACACTATTTATACTGACCTCTCCACCATGCTTATCAATAATCTTTTTTACAGTAGCCAATCCGATTCCTGATCCCTCATACTCATTTTGGGTATGCATTCTCTGAAAGATGCCAAACAGCTTTGAAGCATATTTCATGTCAAAACCTACACCATTATCCCTGACAGAAAAACGATACTTGTTTTTATCTTCTTCACAATCAACGGTTATAACGGCTTTTTCTCTCAGGCGGGTGAACTTTATAGCATTAGATAAAATATTATTTACAACTTGCTTTAATAAAATGGAATCCGCCATTACTGTCGGAAGAACTCCTTTTATAATGAATTCAATCTTCCTGTTTTTAACCGAGCTCATTAATTCGGCATATGTCTGCCTGAATAACTGGTCAGTATCTACCGGTGCCAATTCAGGAAGGGCATTGGCAGTCATTGAATATAGCAGAAGTTTATTAATAAGAATAAACATATTCTCACAAGTGCTGCGAATATCAGTGAGCATTTTTAATACTTCCGGGCTTAGCATATCTGCGTAATCCTCAAGTATATATTTTGCACAGTAGTCAATAGACCTTAACGGAGATTTAAGATCATGAGATACTGTAAAGGAAAAGGTCTCCAATTCTTTTATTGCATCACTTAATTGCATGGTTCTCTCCTGAACCTTTTCTTCCAGCTCCTCATTCATCTTCATAATCTGTCTGGTTTTTTCATCGAGAGCTCTCATTGTGTTGAATTTATCAATGGCTTGTTTAACGGTAAGAATTAAATCCTCCTGTTCCCAGGGTTTTTGTATGTACCTGAATAAACTTGCATTGTTAATGGCATACTGTATTGCATCCAAATCTGTATAGCCTGTCAGCAGAATTTTAAGTGCCTGCGGAATTATCTTGTCCAGTTCTGCCAAAAGAACTTCGCCCGTCATTTCAGGCATTTTCTGATCGGAAATAACCAATATAATATGGTCCCCCTGCTCTAAAGATTCATTGACTATCATTAGTGCCTCTTCTGCGCTTGTAGCTGTTTCAATAATTATGTCGGAGGATATATTATTTGTAAGTTCAATCTTTAAAGCTTCGACCATCATTTCCTCATCGTCTACACATAAGATAATATCTCTTTTCATTTGTCCTCCAAAAACCATATATTCCATAGTTCTATTTACCCATAATATTCAACTATTCTCAATATATTTAAATAGACTGTCTAAATTTCAAAACTCAACATTATTGGCCGTACTATAAGCAACAATTTAGGGTGTTACACATAAAAAATAGTATCCTGCCGCTTAAGGCAAATATAAGCTATTGCCAGTTGCCAAGATAAATAAATTGTTGTTGACAACCAAAAATAACCACTATATAATAAGTGTACTAACATTCATAGTACACTTATTTCATAATATACTATAGTACTACTAAACGAAAGGAGTGATACCTATAATAGCAATAGACTTGAGAAATCCAAAACCTATCTACGAGCAGATAAAAGATAAAATCAAGCAACTAATAATTTTCGGTGCTCTTAAGCCGGATGAAAAGCTCCCTTCTGTAAGAGAACTGGCTCAGACTACTTCAATTAATCCAAACACGATACAAAAGGCATATAAGGATTTGGAATCTGATGGCTTTATTTATACGGTATCCGGAAGGGGTAATTTTGTGGCACCCTCGCCGAAAAAAGCTGATTCAAAACGTCTGGAAGAATTATATGCCACTCTGAGAGCCACAGTGGGGGAACTTTCATATTTAGGTGTTCCTGAAAAAAATATAACTGAAGTTGTTCAAAATACAATATCCAACTCCAGACCACAAGGAGGAAATAAAGTATGATAGAGATTAAAGATTTGAAAAAGTCTTTTGATGGTTTTTATGCCTTGAACGGTGTAAATGCGACAGTAGAAAATGGCTCGGTTTATGGGCTTGTTGGACCTAACGGTGCAGGTAAAACTACACTTATCAAGCATATGGCGGGTGTTTTTATTCCGGATTCCGGCTCTACAACCATAGATGGGCAGCCGGTATACGAAAATGTTTCAGTCAAATCAAGGATATTTTATATACCTGATGAGATATATTTCTTCCCACAGGCATCTTTACTGGATATGAAAAAATATTATAAATCCATATACCCAAGTTTTGATGAAATCAGGTTCCAAAAGCTCCAGGAGGTCTTTCCAATTAACCCGAAAAAGAATCTTAAACGGTTTTCCAGAGGCATGCAAAAGCAGGCTGCCTTTTGGTTAGGTTCCTGTGTTCGCCCCGATATTATGTTATTGGATGAGCCGGTGGACGGACTTGATCCTGTAATGCGCCGAAAGGTATGGAGCGTATTGTTGCAGGATGTAGCTGAAAGAAGAACGACAGTATTTGTTTCTTCCCATAATTTGCGTGAGCTTGAGGATGTCTGCGATCATGTAGGTATCATGCATGAAGGAAAAATTATATTGGAACGTAGTCTGACAGAGCTTCAGAATAATATCATAAAACTTCAGGTGGCTTTTGAAGGGGGGCTTCCTGATGAAGTCAACAAACTGGATATTCTGAACCGGCAGCAAAGCGGTCGGATTTGGATTCTTATTGTCAGAGGTAACCGTGACAAAATCATAGCCCAAATCAATGCATTAGACCCTTTGCTGGTTGATGCGCTGCCTCTCTCTCTTGAAGAAATCTTTATCTATGAACTTGGAGGTATGGATTATGCCGTTAAAAACATCGTACTTTAATAGTGGAATATTTAGAAACAATATCAGGAGATTCTGGCTTATTACATTTTCTTATACATTTTTTCTGTTTCTGTTTGTAATAAGTTACATAAGCAGAATAACTGAACAGATAAACAGAAACAATGGCTCTGAGATATTAAGTGATTTAGGGAAAATGCTCTTTTACAGTAATGATGTTATGGTTTTATTCTTGGGGTTTTATCCCCTGGTTGCAGCACTGGCAGTGTTTTCGTATATGCATTTCCAAAAGAATACAGCTATGATTCACTCCTTGCCTGTGACCCGTTCGACTTTGTTTGTGACCAATTACCTTTCAGGGCTGTTTATTGTATGTTTTCCACTTATTTTTAACAGTTTAATATTGATTGTTTTTGAAACAGTTACAGGCATCCCAAATTCGCCATATTCATGGATATGGTTTGGTATAAATCTTGTGCTGACGTTTCTTTTATACAGTTTCGCCGTATTTGCCGGTATGTTTACCGGGCATTTGGCTGCACAGGCTATCTTCTATTACATATTTAATTTCCTTGCGCTTTTCCTTGAAACTGTGATCAGAAGCATTTTAAATAACTTTTTATTCGGGTATTCATCCTACTATTCATCCCGAACCTTTGATGCCTGGTCACCGCTTTATTATCTGTCAGATTTCTACAGAGGATTCCGGAGCGATCAGGGAAATATAGCCGCCACAATTGGATATTTAGTTGCAGCCATTATCTTCCTGGTATCGGCCTACTACCTGTACAAGAAACGGCACATGGAGGTTGCCACTGATGTAATCAGCTATTCATTCGTTAAGCCTGTTTTTAAATATGGTGTCGCTTTTTGTTCTGCAGCACTTATAGGAAGCATTATTGTAAGTATTCT
>DUNT01000079.1 GCA_012839205.1 Clostridiaceae bacterium | reverse complement strand
GACTTTACCTGCTACGGTCAGCAGATTTAGAGGAGAATATAATTATCTTGATGTTTTTGGCACATTATTAGGTAATGCTCTAAATAAAACAAATTATTCATATAAACCTCAATACAGAATTCAATATACAGGTCCTGAAACCCTGGAAGTTGAGATGGGTAAAACCGTGACAATTGATAACATCAAGAAGCAGATGTCTTCAGATGGAAACGTATGGGGTGATGTGGAAGATGTTTCACTTAATGATTTAACCTTTACCAGCAGTAATAACAGTGTGGCAAAGGTCGACAGTGCCGGTGTGATAACCGGTGTAAGCATTGGAACTACCCATATAAACGTATTTTACAAGGGTATTGATTCAAAATTAACTAAAGCTGTTATTTTCGTAAAGGTAATATCTGCTGCGGCAGCACCGGAACCTACAACCGAGCCACCGCAGGAAACACAGCAGTCAAGAGAGTATGGTGAAACAAGCGCATATGCAGTTCCATTTATGGAGCAGGCAGCTGATTTGGGAATCATTACTGACAGATTAAAGGGTAAATCAATGATTGTTGCAACTACCCGTCAGGAATTTGCTGAAATGGCTGTAAAGTTCTATGAAAAGGTAACAGGGAAAACGGCGCCCATACCATCAGGAAAGACATTTACAGACTGTGATAACCCGGAAGTATTAAAAGCGTTTGGCCTAAAAATTACTTACGGAACGGGAGATGGAACACAATTTGAACCCGACGCTAAGCTCACGAGACAGCAGATGGCGGCGATGATAGAAAGAACTCTAAAGGCATGTTATCCCAATATAGTGATTGATACCCTTGGGCAACCGGATTTCAAGGACCAGAAAGATTTTGCGGCCTATGCAATAACCCCTGCTAAATTCATGGCTAAATATGAGATCACTGTCGGAGATGGACAAGGCCATTTTAATCCCAACGATGATTGTCTGCGCCAGCAAACATTTATCTTCCTGGTGAAAGCCTATAACTTCAGAGATAAATATATTTATGAATAGAGTTTTTATGCCCGATAATGAGAATACTCCCGCTGTAATTAATCACGGCGGGAGTATTTCTGATATGCTGTTCACGCATTTCGAAAAGCTGCTAATTGATTATTGTTTTTTTAGCTCCTGCTTACCGGTGACTTTGCTGGCTTCGTCCATTTTAAAGGTAGATTTTGCTTCCTCGTTGGTAAAATAAACATTTCCTTCGACTGTTGTATCAACCAGCTGAAAATTCTTTGAAGATACATATAGATCTCCTTTGAAGGTACCGCTTTGAATTCTGGCTTCAGGACTATTGATAGTAAGTTTGGGGGCAGTTAAGGTATACCTTGCCGTGACCTTTCTGTTTTCATCCTGTTCATACAAGGCAATTTTCCGTTGAATTACATCGTTACCGGCAGCGTCCTTCTTGCCGTTTGTAAATTCCCCTTCCAGGACCAGATCCTTATCAAAGGATAAATCGGTCAATAGGCAGATTATCCAGGTTCCTTCATTACTGATAGCCTTTTCAAATGCCTCGTTGGTATTCACCATTGAAGGGGTGGTTTTAACATCCTGATCAGATGTTGCAACAGGACTCCCTGCGGGACTTCCGATAGGACTTGCGGTGGCACCGTCGGTTGCCGTAGGGGTATTGGTAACATTTGGTGAAGGTGTGACTTTTCCGCATCCGGCTACTAAAACGGATAATAAAATAAACACTGAAATTATTAGTTTTGTACTCAAAATCTTCTTCATAAACAGCTCCTCCTGAATTTTCTGAATTATTATTACATTATTTCCTATTTACAAGAATTCACTCATTTGTCACAGCAATAATAAAAAAATTTAATGAGGAGATGCTATTAAGAATACCTGACATAATACAATTATCTGGGATGAAAAATATGAATTCAATATACTCAAACAAACATAGTAGGCGGGTAAAACTAATATTTAATCCTGCTTCAGGGGTAGCAAAAAAATCATCGTTACAGTTGATGGACGTAATTAAAGAGCTGCAGGCATGGAAATTTTCATCTGAACCTTTCTTAACCGAAGCTGATGCCGATTATGGCAGAGTAATCTCGGATGCCATAGAGCAAGGCATTCGTATGTTCGTAGTTTGTGGCGGTGATGGTACAGTATCAGCTGTTGCCAGAGCAATGTTGGGTAAAAACGCAGTAATGGGGATAATCCCAACTGGAACCCAGAATAATGTGGCATTAAGTTTGGGTATTCCATTCGAAATCCGATCGGCTGTAGAATTATTAAGGACAGGAAAAGGTGTGAAAATTGATATGGGAATGGTAATCTGTGGTGAAAAAACTATACCTTTTCTGGAGATTTGTTCAGTAGGCTTATTTTCTGCTTTATTCCAATCGGGTGATGAAATTCAGCATGGCGACATAACCAAAATTGGAGACTTCGTAAAAACCCTTACTTTATCAAACCCATCAAAGATAAGTCTTCTGTTAGATAGTAAGCATGAGATTCAAGATGTAGGGCATGCGGTGCTGGTATCGAATATGCCATATATAGGGCGCAACTATAGAGTGGGAGCTGATGACGCTTATACCGACGGGATGCTTGATGTGCTATTTTGCACTGATGTCCCTAAGATTGATTTAATGGTAAGTTATATACTTAAAAAAGCTGAGTTAACTGCAGCAGGCGTCCCGTGTATTAAGCACTACAAGGTACGCAATCTGGTTATTGAAACTAACCCTCCGATGCCTGTCATGATTGATGGTATAGTATGTAAAGAGAGAACGGTCAGAATCGGAATGTGCCGTCATGCTGTAACAATACTGACAGGATCAAAAAAGGCTGATACTTCTGAAAAACTGGGTGATATTAGTGAAATACAAAGAAAATAGAACATGGGAGGAAGTTTGGCTCCCAGAGCTTCAAATTCATTGGATTTGGAAAAAACTAATTAATTGGGTAAGCCGCGTAAACTATTTTTATTGGGTTATACTCACCATCATTTTATTGGCTTTAGCATTTGTGCTTATTCCTGACAGTGTATTAAACCGATTCTGGGCTCAGCTTAAAGCACAAAAGGTATTGGTCAGTCTTGTTTTGATATTCTGTATCACAGCACTGTCTCTGATTTGGGAAAAAGGCCAGACTATTGATGTCTACGTGTTTACATTTTTAAATACACGGGGAAACCGGCCACAATGGATTGACTGGTCTATGCTAGGAGTAACACAGATAGGGCACGGCTTTTTTGCAATTATCATGGCAATTGCTTTTCATTTATGGGCAGACCGTTTATTGTCTTATGAACTTATACTTGGAACTCTGACATTGTGGCTCATTGTTGAGCTTATGAAAGTACTAATACGCCGAAAAAGACCATATAAAAGACTAAAGGGCATCAGGATAGTCGGGGAAAGGGCCAGAGGCCATTCGTTTCCCAGTGGTCATACCAGCCAGGCATTTTTCCTTGCCACCATGCTTTTTCAACATTTTAATCCGGGAATTATTGGGGCACTGATTCTTTATTTTATTGCCCTGGTGGTAGGCATAACGCGTATTTATGTGGGTATGCACTATCCCCGGGATGTTATTGCAGGCTCGGTTTTAGGTACTGCCTGGGGATTGCTTGGAGCAATAGTTAACAGCTATATCAGATACTAAGAAAATTGCCTAGCTGCCGCGGCGGCGACTCTCTTGATATTCCGCAAGCTCATATTAAGAATTATGTGAACAAAGATGTCATTCTGGGCCCCCTTGTGTCATTCTGAATGGAGCGAAGCGAAATGAAGAATCTTATGCGTTGACGTTTAAGATCCTTCGCTGACGCTCAGGATGACATAAAGAAGGCTCCCGCTGCGCTTAGGATGACAATAACGTGATGTGAGAGATGGGATGTGAGAAGTGAGATGTTTGCTCGTATTATTCTTAAACGACAAAACGGCATAAGGACTCTTGATTATTTCATTTATACCTGACAAAATAATTTTATGGTGTTGACATTGACGTTACGTAAAGGTGTAACATTAGATATACAAGGGAGTTGACATATATGGAATACACGGTGCAAAAACTGGGGAAACTGGCTGGAATCAGTACCCGCACGCTTAGATATTATGATGAAATAGGGATTCTAAAGCCGGCAAGAATCAATTCATCAGGCTATCGGATATACGGACAAAAGGAGGTTGACCGCTTGCAGCAAATTCTTTTTTACAGGGAGCTGGGAGTGAGCTTGAAAAATATTAAAGATATCATCCTGTCACCTTCTTTTGACAGAGTCGAGGCACTGAAACAGCACCATATTAGACTTCTGGAAAAAAAGAAGCAGTTGGAAACATTAATAATTAATGTTGAAAAATCAATTGCTATGTCAGAAGGGAGAGTCAAAATGTCAGATCAAGAGAAATTTGAAGGCTTTAAGCAAAAACTTATTGATGAAAACGAAGAAAAATACGGAAAGGAAGTCAGAGAGAAATATGGCGATGAGGTGGTTGATAAATCAAATGCCCATCTGAAAAATATGAGCAAAGAGGATTATGAAAGAATACAAACTTTATCGGTTCAGATTGATGAAGCCCTGACCGAAGCCTTTAAAACTGGTGACCCGGCAGGCTCCATGGGTCAAAAAGTCGCAGAGCTCCATAAACAATGGATAAGCCTGTGCTGGGGCCATTATAATAAGGAAGCACATGCGGGAGTTGCTCAAATGTATGTAGACGATGAAAGATTTACATTATATTATGATAAGGAACAGCCGGGCAGGGCTGAATTTCTGAGAGATGCGATACTTATCTACACAGGTATGAGCAAATAAGGAGATTGTTTTGAGCAAAGAAAAAGCAACTGCAACAGGGATTATCACATTATTAATTGTATCATGTTTGATAATGTACCATGTTGAAAACTCATCCAATGGATATTTGATAAAATCCCTTTGGAAGATAGGGGCTTTTGCTTTGATTCCTCTTATTTACAGTTATTTTGACAAGAATCTGAGTATAAAAGACTTTTTTCACATTGGCTCAAGAAAGCAGATTGTTGTCTCGCTGGCATTGGGAGCTGCAGTATACGCCTTTGTTTTTTGCAGCTACCTTGCCTTTGCGGGTTTTATTGATTTAGATAATATTGCTGAAGTGCTGTCCGAAAACGTCAATATAAACAAAGACAATTTTATATTTGTTGCACTTTATATTTCTTTTATTAACTCTCTTCTGGAAGAGTTTTTCTTCCGGGGATTCGGGTTTTTATCATTAAAAAAAGTTCTTCGCCCTGTTCTTGCGTACATAATCAGTGCACTGGCTTTTTCCCTCTATCATGTTGCAATTCTTGCCGATTGGTTTAGCCCATGGTTGTTTATTCTTACTATTTCGGGCCTTTTCATATCTGGCTTGTTTTTCAATTGGTTAAATAAAAAAAGTAACAATATATATAATTCCTGGTTAGTCCATATGTTTGCCAATTTCAGCATAAATACAGTAGGATTCATAATGTTTGGCATTATATAAGAAATAACGCAAAAAAGATGAGTTAACACAGCAATTTATTGCTATGCCTGAACTTATGTTATAATATTATAATGTGAAAATATCTTAGTACTTAATTTGATATACAGGACGGATGAATTGTCTATGGATAAATCTCTTTACGCATGTGATTCATGTCAGCACAAACTTTGTGCCGGGCGTGTTTCCTTATTTACCTCACTTGACACTGATCAATTACTTCAGGTTATAAAACTTATTGTTCATAAAGAATACAAAAAGGGAGAATTACTGCTTTTTGAAGGTGAAGTCAGGAATGATCTTGTAATTGTTAACAAGGGTCAGGTGAAGGCTTTCAGAAATACCATAGACGGTAGAGAACAGATTCTATATATATTTTCTGAGGGGGATTTTTTCGGAGAAAAAAATCTTCTGAGAGACCAGCCATCTAATTATGCAGTTGAAGCTCTGGAAGAGACTCATGTTTGCATTATACATAAGAATGATTTCCAGAAATTGGTTAAGGAGTATCCCGATATCGGGCTAAAGGTGATGGAGGTATTATGCCAAAGGCTTGATCGCCTGGAAAATGCAGTTGAAACTATGGGGACCCGTACTGTAGGTGCGAGGGTAAGCTCGGTATTACTCGAATTTGCTGACAAATTTGGCAAACAAAGCCCTCAGGGGATTATTATAGACCTGCCTTTAAGCCGAGAGGGAATTGCCAATTATATTGGCCTCACCAGAGAAACCGTCAGCAGAAAGATGAGTTCAATGCAAGACCAAGGCCTGATTGAAATGATAGGAAATAAAAAAGTACTGCTGCTGAATCGGACAGCTCTGGAAAAATCGATAGAATAAGCCAACTTGACATGTAAACAAATCTTTTTAAATCGTGAACCCGGTCACAGATTATGATTTATTATTGATGTATCTTGAAATAAATGGAGTATCAGAGATTAAATTAATCAGAAATTAGGCAGACTAGCTGTAGGCCTTTTAGATTATTTAAAAGGATGATGTGTATGGCCAAGGTTCTTGATATGAATAAATCAGTATACGAATTAATTAAACAATATCCTGAAATAGCTGATATTATGAAAAATATTGGATTCGAAAGCATATCAGACCCTCTGATGGTAAACACAGTGGGAAGATATATGACAATACCAAAAGGGGCATCAATGAAAAAAATCAACTTGGATTCAGTCATTAAAGAGTTTGAAGCTAAGGGCTTCACCGTAATAACAGGAGGTACTGAAAATGAGTGAACTTATTAATAATCGGGAGCATCGACAAAAAGTTCTAAAGGAGATTATCAAGGAGCTTCATGACGGAAAGGCTGTAGACGATGTAAAAGCGAAGTTCGCAGAGTTGATTCAAGGGGTATCCACTGCTGAAATCTCAGAGATGGAGGCCGCATTGATTGCTGAGGGAATGCCTGTGGAAGAAATCCAGCGTCTTTGTGATGTTCATGCTGAAGTATTTAAGGGCTCAATAGAAGAGATCCACAGAGCTGAAAAACCTGAGGAGACTCCGGGCCATCCTGTCAATACTTTCATTAAGGAGAATAAAGCTGTAAGTGAGCTTATCGAGGACATCCAAAAGGATATTGACACCTATAAATCTGATGCATCAAAAAAGAATGCAAAAAAGATTTTAAAAGGCTTCGAATTGTTATGGGAAATAGATAAGCATTACCTGCGAAAAGAGAATCTTTTGTTCCCCTACCTGGAGAAATACGGAATAACCGCTCCGCCAAAAGTTATGTGGGGTGTTGATGATGAAATACGTCAGGAGATTAAAGAAGTCATTGAAATATTGAAATCAGTTTCGGTTGACAATGAGCAAATAATTGAAAAGGCAGAGGCAGCTCTGGTACGTGTAAATGAAATGATTTATAAAGAAGAGAATATTCTCTTTCCTATGGCTATGGATACTTTATCTGAGGATGAGTGGGTTAAAATACAACAAGAAAGCAAGGAATTCGGTTTTACACTTATAAAGCCCAAGGATAAATGGAAACCTGCAAGGGTGGATATTGAGGGTAAGATACTGGACCAGGGCGAAGAACCTTCTAACGAGGGATATATTGAATTTGACGCAGGATTCATGTCGCCTGAAGAAGTAAATGCTATATTAAACACAGTACCCTTTGATATGACCTTTGTTGATAAAGATGGTGTAGTCAAATATTTTACCATGGGCAAGGAAAGGATTTTTCCCCGTCCCAAGACTGTAATCGGCAGGCAGGTCAGCAATTGTCATCCTCCAGCAAGTGTGCATGTAGTTGAAAAGATTGTGGAGGATTTTATATCCGGTAAAAAAGATCATGAAGATTTCTGGATTCGTATGGGACCAAGATATGTATTGATTCGATATTATGCAGTAAGAAACTCAAAAGGTAAATACCTTGGTACTCTGGAAGTGACACAGGATATAAAACCTATACAGGAAATTACCGGCGAAAAGCGGCTTACGACTGATTAAAAAATTCGAAAGACCTTAAGGTGCAAGAGGGGCCTTATGATTAATGGTTTACAAATCATAAGGCCCTTTATAAGCATTAAAGGAGATTTGTTTTTATATCTTTTATCATTTACCAGGTTCTTGATCTTGTGATTCGTCTTCCGAAAATTAGACTGACTACAAAGAGGCCAATAAATATATAAAATAGAACTTTTGCTATTCCAAATGATAAATTTGCTATCAGACCGAAACCCAATAAGCCGGCAATAAGTGCCAACACAAAAAAGGTTATTGCCCATTTGATCATAAAGATTCCTCCTAAAATATTATCTATAAAGATTTTATGTCTTTTATCTGGTTTATATACTAATTTCGGCAAAAGGAATCATTTTTCAGTATTTTGTAAAATTTCATAGTTATTAAATAATGGAATATGGGTAAAGTTATTCGGAGAAATTTTTATAATCCAATACTTCATGCAGGCTAATAAATATTGCACTGCAAGTTAAACTAAGGTATAATTATGACCAAGTAATAATTTAGTTAACCATTTAACAATTTATTATAAATACGATATAAGATACAACCATTCTATGAGGTGAAAAAATGGCGACTTTTGAAAAAGTGAATGATCTTCACGTAAGGAGAGAACGACTCAAACAAGGCGGTGGTGAAAAAAGGATTGCAAAACAACATGATGCGGGAAAGAAAACCGCACGGGAGAGGCTTACCCTTTTATTTGATGCAGGAAGTTTTGTGGAAATCGATGCCTTTGTTGAAGCCAGGGGTATTGATTTTGATATGCAAAATAAGAAGATCCCTGGAGACGGTGTAATTACCGGTTATGGTACTGTAGACGGCCGTCTCATATTTGTATCTTCTCAGGATTTTACTGTAATTGGTGGCTCACTTGGCGAAATGCATGCAAAAAAAATTACAAAAGTTATGGACATGGCTATGAAGATGGGAGTCCCTTTTATAAGTATCAATGATTCGGGAGGAGCCCGTATCGAAGAGGGAATCGATGCATTGGGAGGTTTTGGTGATATTTTCTTCAGAAACACAATGGCTTCCGGAGTCATCCCTCAAATATCTGTAATATTAGGGCCTTGCGCAGGTGGAGCAGTGTATTCTCCAGCCATAACCGACTTTGTATTCATGGTAGATAAAACAAGTCACATGTTTATTACCGGACCTCAGGTTATAAAGGCTGTAACCGGAGAAGATGTAACATTTGATGTCCTTGGTGGTGCAAACACCCATAGTACGACAAGTGGTGTTGCACATTTTGAATGCCAGGACGAGGATAGCTGCTTTGAACAATTAAAGAAACTTATTTCATATCTGCCTGACAATAATTTAAGTGATCCAGAGGATATCGTATCTCAGGATGATGTAAACAGAATTAATGCAGAGCTTAATACCATAATTCCTGATGATCCCAATAAACCATATGATATGCTGGATATTATTACTAAAATTACAGATAATTCCGAGTTTTTCGAAATCCATAAGGGTTTTGCCAAGAATATTCTGGTAGGATTTTCACACATCAGTGGAAAAACAGTGGGAATAGTAGCTAATCAGCCGAATGTATCAGCCGGAGCTTTGGATGTGGATGCTTCCGATAAGGCTGCCAGGTTTATACGTTTCTGCGATGCTTTTAATATTCCCCTTGTTACCTTTACTGATGTTCCGGGATATCTTCCGGGTGTAAAACAAGAGCATGATGGAATAATCCGCCATGGTGCAAAGTTATTGTACGCTTTCTCGGAAGCTACGGTTCCCAAAATAAATATTATAGTCAGAAAAGCGTACGGCGGTGCTTATATAGCCATGAACAGCAAGCATTTGGGGGCTGATATGGTTATGGCATGGCCTACGGCGGAAATAGCCGTTATGGGTCCTGAAGGAGCTGCTAATATTATATTTAAAAAGGAAATTGGGGAAGCTCAAAATCCTATTGAATTCAGAAAGCAGAAGATTCAGGAGTACCGCGATAAATTTTCCAATCCGTATATTGCAGCGTCAAGGGGATATATTGATGACGTTATTGAACCAGCTACGACACGTCAGCGTATAGCAAGTGCTTTGGATATGCTGGCATCAAAACGGGAAGCCAGACCTTCCAAAAAGCATGGTAATATACCACTATAAGGAATAGTAATAACAATACAGTTAAATCATTGGAGGATTATAAATATGAGAAAGTTTGTTGTAAATGTTAATGGAAATAGTTACGAAGTTGAAGTAGAGGAAGTAGGAGCAGTACCCTCAAGTACAGCTTCAGCTGTAAGACCTGTTCAAGCCGCTGCGGCACCTGCACCAGCACCTGCACCAGCAGCTTCCGCTGCACCAGCGGCAGCACCGGCAGCTCCGGCTCCTGCGGCAGCACCGGCTCCAGCACCAGCACCGGCACCATCTGGATCTGAGGGAGCTATAAAACTCACAGCTCCTATGCCGGGTACAATTCTGGACATTAAAGTGAATGTTGGAGATACAGTTCAAAAAGGTAGCTTGGTTATAATTTTAGAAGCCATGAAAATGGAGAACGAAATTCTCTCCCCTCACGATGCTACTGTTGCTTCGGTTAATGTAACCAAAGGACAGCAGGTTAACAGCGGAGATGTCATGATGACATTTAACTAATTAGAGGGAGGGCTTATTAAATTATGGGAATAAAGATTACAGATACAAGCTTGAGAGATGCTCATCAGTCCCTCATAGCTACAAGAATGACTACAGATGATATACTGCCAATTGTCGAACTGATGGATAAGGTTGGTTATCACTCTCTGGAATGCTGGGGTGGAGCAACCTTCGATGCCAGTGTCAGATTTTTGAATGAAGATCCTTGGGATAGACTCAGAAAAATCAGGGATAAAGCTAAGAATACCAAACTGCAAATGCTTTTAAGGGGCCAGAATCTGTTAGGGTACAAGCATTACGCAGATGACGTTGTTGACTATTTTGTTCAGAAGTCAATAGCTAATGGTATAGATATTATCCGTATTTTTGATGCATTAAATGATCCAAGAAATATGGAGCGGGCTATGAAGGCCTGCAAGAGAGAGGGCGGTCACGCCCAGGCGGCGTTTTCATATACCGTCAGTCCGTTTCATAGCCTTGAACAGTTTGTAAAGGATGCAAAGACCTTTGTGGAGATGGGAGCAGATTCCATTTGTATTAAGGATATGGCAGGGCTGTTAGTTCCTTATCAATCATATGAACTGGTGAAAGCTTTGAAAGAAAATGTTAAGGTTCCTATTCAGCTGCATACCCACTATACAAGTGGTGTAGGTTCAATGACATATCTTAAGGGCATAGAAGCCGGAGTCGACGTGGTGGACTGCGCTATTTCCCCATTGGCTATGGGAACATCCCAGCCCCCGGAGGAGCCGCTGGTGGCTACTCTTCAAGGCACGCCATATGATACAGGTTATGATATTAATCTTTTAAGTGAAATAGCTTCTTATTTTATTTCCCTTCGTGAGAAATACCTTTCGAGCGGTTTGCTGAATACAAAGGTTATGGGAGTAGATGTTAATGCTTTAATTTACCAGGTTCCCGGAGGAATGCTTTCAAATCTTGTTTCACAGTTAAAACAAGCCGGAAAAGAAGATCAGCTCCAGGAAGTTCTGAGGGAAGTGCCTAAAGTAAGGGAAGACTTGGGATATCCTCCTTTGGTTACGCCTACCAGTCAGATAGTTGGTACACAGGCAGTTTTGAATGTTGTTATGGGCGAGCGCTATAAGATGGTGCCCAAGGAAACCAAGGGGCTTGTAAAAGGCGAGTACGGAAAGACACCTGCACCAATTAAGGAAGAAATGGTCAAGAAGATTATCGGTGATGACGAGCGTATTGCATGCAGACCTGCTGATTTAATACCCAACGAACTTGATAAAATCAGAAAGGAAGCTGCTGAATACATTGAACAGGATGAAGACGTATTGACCTACGCGATGTTCCCACAGGTTGCTGCTAAGTTCTTTGAGTACCGCAAGGCTCAAAAATACAAGATTGACCCTGATATGGTGGATTATGAAAACAGGGTTCATCCTATAGCTTAAATGTTCAAGCACAAAATCAACAGTTCTTTAATGATAGTTTTTTATCGAAACATATCATAAACGAAAGGGTACGGTGTAATGCTGTACCTTTTGTTATAGTCTGCCCGACATGGGCGGTAGAATAACCCTTAAAAAAGTAAAGTGCCGTTCTCAAATAGGCGTATTAATGGAGTATTTATTATAAATTGACCTCAAAATATCATAATAAACTTATTTGGAGATGGGTATCAAAGATTTAAGAATTAAATGCAAATGCTCTGAAAACATGGTACAATATTTTAGAAAAATGTGTATTTTAAGCAGCAAGGAGATGTTCTGATGTCGAAGATTACATTTGATTACAAAAAAGCTCTGGGATTTATAAATGAGGACGAGATCAGATATTTAGAAAACCAGATAAACAGTGCACATGATATGTTAGAAAATAAAACTGGTCCAGGCATGGACTACACAGGCTGGGTAGAGCTTCCAAAAAACTATGACCGTGAAGAATTTGAACGTATTATTAAAGCAGCACAACGAATCAGGGAAAGTTCCGATGTACTTATTGTCATTGGTATCGGCGGCTCATATTTAGGAGCCAGGGCAGCTATTGAGGCATTGTCTCATACTTTTTACAATATGCTTCCCAATGATAAACGAAACGGTCCTGAGATATATTTTGCTGGTAATCATATTAGTGCAGACTATCTTGCTGATTTGTTGGATCTCGTTGAAGGTAAGGAATTGTCGGTCAATGTAATATCAAAGTCAGGAACAACCACCGAGCCTGCTATTGCATTTCGAGTATTTAAAGAGTACATGGAAAAGAAGTATGGCAAAAAAGGTGCTCAAAGCCGCATTTATGCTACAACAGATAAGAATAAGGGAGCATTGAAAACTCTTGCTGATAAAGAAGGATATGAGACATTTGTTATCCCTGATGATGTAGGTGGCCGCTATTCTGTACTGACTGCCGTAGGACTGTTGCCTATTGCTGTAGCAGGAATAGATATAAAAGAAATGATGAATGGTGCCGGTGATGCTTATTTAGAATGCAGGAAGTCTTTTATGGAAAACGATTGTTATAAATATGCAGCGGTAAGAAATTGTCTGTACAGAAAAGGCAAGACTACAGAAATTCTGGTTAATTATGAGCCATCTATGCATTTTGTAACAGAATGGTGGAAACAGCTTTTTGGAGAAAGTGAAGGCAAGGACCAAAAAGGTATATTTCCTGCGGGTGTGGATTTTTCAACTGATCTTCATTCCATGGGCCAGTATATACAAGACGGGCTTCGAAACATTTTTGAAACTGTTATCAATATCGAAAACAGCAGGAAATCAATAAAAATAACCAGCACTGATGATGATTTGGACAACCTGAATTACCTTGCAGGCAAAGAGATGGATTTCGTAAATAAGATGGCCATGCAAGGAACAATTATAGCACACAATGATGGCGGTGTACCGAATCTTATAATAAACATACCCGAAATGAATGCTTACTGGTTCGGTTATATGGTTTACTTTTTCGAAAAAGCCTGTGGAATAAGCGGATACTTGTTGGGGGTGAATCCTTTTGACCAACCGGGAGTTGAGGCTTATAAAAAGAATATGTTCGCGCTTCTTGGAAAGCCCGGTTTTGAAAAGGAGAAAGCAGAGCTTCAACAGCGTCTCTAATTTTTCTTGCTTTAAAGGCTTCAATATGCTACAATATTAGCGCTGTATAAACGAATTGGAGGATATAGGTATGAGTGTTTGGGCAATCATTGTTAATATTATTTATTTAATTATTTGTCTTGCAATAATTGCAGTTGTACTTTTGCAGTCTGGTCGCTCTGCTGGAATGAGCGGTGCTATCGCTGGTGGCGCAGAAACTTTTTTTGGAAAGAATAAGGGCCGTGCATATGAACAAATCCTTAGTAAATATACTGGTTGGATTGCAATTTTGTTTGTTATAGTTTCTGTGGTACTTGTTTTCTTACTGTAGTCTTTGATATATTGAAAACTAAGGCTATACATGTTTGTAAGCATGTATAGCCTTTTCCTATTTCCGTGTTAAGTGAAATCAGTATTTTATTCGGAATTTTTCCAGCTTTGAGGCCGGAAATGATGTATATCTTTTTTGGTTACGGAGGTGAATAATATCCCTGAATTCAAATTAAAATCCAATTATAAACCTACGGGAGATCAGCCAAAGGCAATAGATACCCTTACAGATTTAATAAAACAAGGAAGCAAACATCAGACATTACTTGGTGTTACCGGCTCGGGAAAAACCTACACAATTGCCAATGTGATTGAAAGGGTACAAAAACCAACGCTGGTACTGGCACATAACAAAACCCTTGCAGCTCAATTATGCAATGAGTTTACCGATTTTTTCCCCGATAATGCTGTTGAGTATTTCGTCAGTTATTACGACTACTACCAGCCTGAAGCATATATTCCCTCAACTGACACTTATATAGAAAAGGATTCTTCCATTAATGATGAAATTGATAAACTCAGGCACTCGGCAACAGCTGCCCTTTTTGAGAGAAGGGATGTAATAATTGTAGCCAGTGTATCCTGTATTTATGGTTTGGGAGATCCGGAGGATTATACTGATTTAATGATTTCCTTACGTCCAGGCATGATAAGGGACAGAGATGAAATTATCCGGAAACTGGTTGATATCCAATACAACCGCAACCAGTTCGATTTTAAACGAGGAACCTTTCGTGCCATGGGCGATGTTCTGGATATATTTCCGCCTTCTTCCTCCAATACGGCTTTAAGGGTTGAATTCTTTGGCGATGAGATAGAGAGGATAACTGAGATAGATGTACTGACTGGGGAGGTTAAAGGCTTAAGATCCCATATCGCAGTCTTTCCTGCATCACACTTTTCCACAAAAAGAGAAAAGATGGAAAGAGCTATTAAAACTATCGAAGCTGAGCTGGAAGAACGAATTAAATATTTCGAGGATAATGGTAAGCTGGTGGAAGCCCAAAGAATCGAACAGCGAACCAGATACGATATCGAAATGATGCGGGAAATAGGCTTCTGTCAGGGTATTGAGAACTATTCCAGGCATATTAGCGGGCGGGAGCCGGGAAGTGCGCCATATACCTTGATTGATTATTTCCCGGAGGATTTTCTGTTGGTAATAGATGAATCGCATGTTACCGTACCCCAGATTGGAGCCATGTATCAGGGAGATCGTTCAAGAAAAGAGTCTTTGGTTGAATACGGCTTCAGGTTACCATCTGCTTTTGATAACCGGCCGTTAACATTTGATGAGTTCAAAGAGAGAACGAATCAAGTAATATATGTAAGTGCAACTCCTGCAAATTATGAGAAAAATCTTTCAACAAAGATAGTGGAACAGATTATCAGACCTACGGGCCTTGTTGATCCAACAATTACTGTAAAACCCGTCAAAGGGCAAATCGATGATCTTCTCTATGAAATTGGTGAAACCACAAAAAAAGGTTTCAGAACTTTAGTAACCACACTAACCAAAAAGATGGCAGAGGATCTTACAAAATATATGGACGATATGGGTATAAGGGTAAAATACCTTCATTCGGATATTGATACCCTTGAGCGGCTTGAAATAATCAGAGATCTTCGTATGGGTGAATTTGATGTGCTGGTAGGGATAAACCTCTTAAGGGAAGGTCTGGATTTACCTGAGGTTGCTCTGGTAGCCATTCTGGACGCTGACAAGCAGGGTTTTTTAAGATCAGAAACATCTCTTATACAGACTATTGGAAGAGCTGCCAGAAATGTTGAGGGTAGAGTTATTATGTATGCTGATACTATCACGACTGCTATGGAGAAAGCACTTGGCGAAACCAACCGCCGCCGTAAAATTCAGGAGCAATACAATAAAGAGCATAACATCACTCCCCGTTCTATCCAAAAGGCAGTCCACAACGTTATAGAAGCTACAAAAACTGCTGAGGATGCCGATATATATAAGAAAAGCAGGAAGACAGGAGCAGAAAACCTGGACAAGAGCACTTTAAAGGCTATGATCGATAGTCTTACAAAAGATATGCGAAAAGCCGCAAGAGAGCTTGAATTTGAGCAGGCGGCTGTACTCAGAGATCAGATTGAGGAGCTGAAACGTATACTAAACTCCTGATTATCCAAATACCGCTTTTACTTAAAGCTAAGCAATACAGCCCGTAGCTTAATTATTATGTTTACTGAAGAGGAGAATAATATGAGTCTACTGCCCAAAAAGGTTCATCAGTCCTGGAACGATTTTTTATCAGAAACTTTACCAATGGTAAATGTAATAGAAAAAAAACTGGATGATAGTTTTTCCCCCGAAAGGCACAGAGTTCTTCGTTTTCTTGAAACTGATACCAATGCTTTAAAAATAGTAATTCTGGGTCAGGATCCTTATCCGGAAAAGGGGAAAGCAACAGGCCGTGCTTTTGAAGTAGGAGGCTTAAATGCATGGGATGAACCATTCCGGCAGGTCTCTCTGAAGAACATAATCAGACTAATTTATAAAGTTTATAAGAGTATAGATGACTACGATGATATTCCAAAATTCTCCGTTATTTTGAATGAAATAAAAGAAGGTAGGTTTAAAATTGCCAGCCCTCATGACTTATTCGAAAGCCTGGAGAATCAGGGCGTTCTTTTTCTTAATACATGTTTTACCGTATATCCGGGGAAACCCCTCAGTCATACAGAAATATGGTATGAATTTACAAAAAAACTGCTGTTATGGCTATCAAAGAACCGTCCGGAGCTTATTTGGTTTTTATGGGGAAAAAATGCCCAGACATTTAAAAACTATATTTTCAGTGGTAAATTTTATGAGTCCCGTCATCCCATGATGTGTTCAAAAACATATTCGGATGACTTTTTAAAGAGTAATTGTATATTTGACACTAAAAAAACAGTGAACTGGCTGGGTGTATAAGTACCTTTTTTATCCAGTGTATGACACAATAAGGATTTTTTGAAAAGCATAAGAGTTCCATATGCAGGTTAACTTATGATTGTAACATTGCATATGGAGTGTGATTTATTTGCTGAAAAAAATCCTGAGACCCAAATTTATCATATTTGTTTTATTACTTATGGTCTTGGTATCCTATACAATTACTCTGTTTGTATTACCCGGGAGTATAACTCTTTTGGCCGGAGAAGATTATAAAATATCCCTCAGGTCTCCTTTGTTTTTGCAGATTCACTCACAAAGCAGCATTTTAAAGGTGAGCGATAGCCGGGATACCTCTATCTCTGCATTTGAAAAGCCGTATAGCATAATGGCAACCGAGGAAGGGGAAGCCGAGCTAGGCCTCAGTATGTTAGGAATTATTCCTGTCAAAACAGTAGAAGTACGTTCAATAGAGAAACAAAAAGTTATTGCCAGTGGTGCTCCTATCGGTATAAAATTGAAAACCAATGGAATAATTATTATAAATATTTCTGGAGTATTTCTGGATGATGGTACAAAAGTATTACCTGCTGAAACCGCAGGCTTACTTGCCGGAGATGTACTTATTAAAGCCGGAGGCCAGGATTTGAAAAACATATCAGATTTGACCAGGGTGGTAAAGAATTCCGGTGGTAAGCCGCTGGACATAATCTATAGGAGACAGGATACTGAACATAGGACTACAATAACACCAATAAAATCGGGTGAGGATGATGAGTATCGGATTGGTGTGTGGGTCAGGGACAGTTCTGCAGGCATAGGCACCCTTACTTTCATTAATCATAAAAATAATGTTTACGGCGCTTTAGGCCATGGAATTAATGACATAGATACAGGCTCTCTTTTGCGGGTAGGCTCAGGTACTCTTATGAGATCAAGTATCAAAGGAATTAAGAAAGGTATCAAAGGTGCTCCCGGAGAATTGGAAGGCGATTTTTTAAATGCTTCCGATATATTGGGTGATATTGAATTAAACTGTGAATTTGGCATCTATGGAAGAATTGGCAGTGATATAAACAAAGATAAACTGGGGAAATTGTACAGTATTGGTTCTCATAGTACTGTAAGACTTGGGCGTGCGACAATTTTGACTTGCATTAATGGTGACCGGGTTGAGGAATACGAGATTGAGATACAACGTATAGCCAGAAACGACTTAGACAGTACAAAGAATATGATTATACAGATAACTGACAAAAGGCTTTTAGACAGTACCGGAGGGATTGTACAGGGTATGAGCGGAAGTCCTATTATCCAGGATGGCCGTTTAATTGGTGCAGTAACCCATGTGTTTATAAATGATCCTATGCGAGGATATGGAGTATTTATAGAATCAATGTTAAGACAATCAGAGGCTATTGAATAATGTGGACATAAAACCTGTCTGCCGAAATCTATCCCGGGCAAAACGAGCTGGCCCGTTTTGCAGTATTTTTATGGTATAATCAAAAAGGATAAAATAGTTTTGGAGGTTCTTGTGGGATTATTACTGGATAACAGATGTATTGAAAAGGCGAGAAAATACAAGAGGCCTTTTATAGGTATTCCTGCGTTATATGACTTCCCAGACTTGATCCATGGCTTTACAACGCGGTTTGGCGGGGTCAGTACCGGTGATTATGCTACCTTGAATCTAAACTTTAACAGATCTGATTCTGAAAGCAATGTGAAAAAGAATTATGAAATTTTAAGTCATGAGCTGGGAGTACCATTGAATAACATGGTACTCTCACATCAGGTACATGATAAAAAGATTCTTAAAGTGGGAAAAGAGCATTCAGGAATGGGGATTGTCCGGGAAAGAAGCTATGACAACATTGATGGATTAGTAACACAGGAACCCTGCTTAATGCTTGTGACCTATTATGCCGATTGTGTACCGATATATTTCTATGATCCGTATAATAGGGTGATGGGACTATCTCATTCCGGTTGGAGAGGAACACTCTTAGATATTGGAGGCGAGACGATCAGGATTATGAAGGAGTCTTATGGCTGTTCTCCCGAAAATGTTTACATAGCATTTGGTCCTCACATAAAAACATGTTGCTTTGAGGTTGACAAAGATGTGGCTGAGGCTTTTCAATCTGCATATGCCTGGTCTGAAAACTATATTACAAAAAGAGCAGACAAGTGGATTATAGATTTAGAGAGGATTATAATACGGAATTTAATAAAACAGGGAGTTTCAGAAGAAAAAGTTTCCGGCTGCCGGGTTTGCACAAAATGTCATTCTGATGTTTTCTTTTCTCATCGCGGAAGCCAAAATCAAACAGGGACCGGAGCAGCCTTTTTAATGAGAAGAGGTTAAAATGAAAAGAGTACATAGCTTATCCATGGTTATTTTAATAATATCATTTGTTATCAGCGGGTGCAGCCAACAACTGCAAAATCCACAACATGAGCCGATTACCGGGATTGACGACGGAGCGGTTAAGGTTATTTATGAGGATGTGGGGCCTTCGCAGGGAGGGATTCTTAAGCTGTTTATGGTCAGTCCTGAAACTTTTAACCCATTGACTACACAGGATCCATACGTCAGGCAGCTTTCAACATTTGTATTTGACAGTCTGTTTTATGAAGACCAATACGGACTGATAAAGAAGGGTCTTGCAGATAGCTACAAGTTTAGCCAGGATGGATTAATTCTTGATATAGAATTAAGGGACAACATTATATTTCATGACAGTACCCCCCTTAGCTCTGATGATGTGGCATTTACTCTGGAAACCATAAAAAATGCCGGAGAAAAATCCCTTTACTATGATAATGTTTCAAATATAGAAGATATCAAAACCTTAACAAGACTGAGCTTCAGACTTATATTGAATAAAGCTGATTCAGATTTTATCGAAAGACTAACTTTCCCTATAATACCAAAGCATGTCTTTGAAGATTGGCCTATAGAGGGGCATAAAGATTCCATGAGGTTAGTTGGTACTGGTCCGTTCAAATATGACTCTTACAGCAGCGATGCAATATCATTTCTGCGAAATGATTCCTGGTGGTTCCTGGAGGCAGAGGATGGCATTTCTCATCCCATATGGCTTGATGGTATAACTTTTAAACTTTACTCAGACAAATCACAAATGATGCAGGCCTTCCAAAGACAACAAATAGATATTGCATGGCTGGAGGAAGGAGATTTGGACAGCTATTCCAAGAGATCCGATATATTCTTTAATAAATATGTCAGTAATATTCTTGAATTTTTAGTAATATCACCTGAGGGTGCTGAACCTTCTTCTCCAATAGAGCAAGAAGGTTTTAGAGCAGCACTGATCGAATACTTAAGCAGATATGAGAAGGAAAATCCCATAAATAGAGGAGAATCTGCTATAGGATTTGAAGGAAGTTTTTCTGAAGATAAGATGAATAAAAATGCAACAATAAATATTCTGATTGATTTAGGCTTTTTCTATAATTACGACAGAGATTATCTTTACACATATAAAAATAATGTTAAGGTGCCTGTTGAGCTTTCACTTGTATATAATGGCCTTAATGCTGATCGGGAATACACTAGTGAATGGCTGACCGAAGCTTTAGCCGGGATAGGGATTAAGGTGGATGCACAAACCGCTGACATTAGTAAACAGCAAGCCCTTATAAACAGCGGAAAATTTGACATGATGCTTCTGGGATGTCGCATACCAATTTATGCGACTATGAATGAAGCCATGGAATCTATTAAGGAAAGCCTCAATATAAGCAGTGCAAACAATGTTATATTACCTTTGTACAGGAAATACGGGGCTGTGCTATACCACAATTACATCAGAGGTGAAAGAGATCCAAAGTGGAACAATATTTATAACGGATGGCAGGAATGGTACCTGGTATATCCGAATCCTTGACTATAGAACACTTCTTCTTTTAATAAAACCGTAATTCTTATTGTTATATAATATTGTTTGAAACAAAGAGGGTATATGGTTATTAATAATATTGATATTGGATTTAAAACACCTGAAGAGAAGGATATGGCAATACTGGAAAAATGGTATGGTATGCATGATTGTCTTGGTTATGCCACCGGCTTCAAAGAATTTTCGCATACTATGCAAAAGTTTAAGGAGTCTGCAGATTCTTCGATAATAAACTTCATGATTTATAATAATAGAAATAGAGCACCCATAGGCTTTATTTATGGATATTTAAGAGATGTAAACATGAACATTGTACTTTGGATCAGTATATATCTTATTGACCCGGCTTATCAAAGCAAAGGATTTGGCACACATGCACTTACAAAGCTGCTTAATCTGGTACAATCTGAGTATGGAGCTGTTGCATGTTTAGCATCAGTTTCATATGAAAACAAACAGGGGCTTTCATTCTGGAAGAAGGCGGGTTTTTCACATGACCCGGAGCTGGAACAGTTATTGCGTCATTTTGGAACTAATCAGGCAGCTATCATGAAGAAAATTTTATAACAGTAGAGGTTTATATGAAAAGACCGTTGGCGGTATCCGCCATAGCTCTGATATGGGGCATTATACTTGCAGATGTTAATAAATTTCAAATCTGGGGATTAATATCGCTAATAATAAGTTTATTGACTTTTATACTTATTTACCGCCCAACGAGAAAACAATCTTCAGTTTTTGTTTTGCTTGCCATTCCTTTTCTCTTTTCAGGATACATTTTACACAGTATTAATAAAAGCTACTATGATAATTCATGCAAGAAATGGGAAGGCAGAAGCGTTTCTGTTAATGGGGCATTACATAACGAACCGGAATTTGATAATGGGAAAACCCGCTTCATTTTGAATGTTGAATCAATTGACGGTACAGCTGTTAGGGAAAAAAGAAATATTAGAATTCAGGCGACTATTTACAGTAACGACCCAATTGCTGACCTTAAGTATGGCTCTGTAGTGAATATAACAGGAGAAATCAGGATTCCACCGGGCAGACGTAATTTTGGAGGATTCAATTATAGAAAATTCCTGGCTTCACGAGGTATCTCAGGAACGTTGAGCATACAGGAAAAAGCCCTCACTATTCTTGGGGACAACAGAGCTTCATGGCTTAAGGAAACCGGGTATAAGCTCAGGAATAATATATTAAATACTTTGAATATGAGTACACCTGCAAATTCATCTTCAATACTGGCCGGAATGTTAATAGGATATACAGCAGAAATGCCCGAAGAGATGGAGGAAGATTTTCGGAGAGCAGGTCTTTCGCATGTTATGGCTGTTTCAGGTGCAAACATTGCATTCTTATTGGCACCATTTCTTTGGTTTTTGAAAAAAGCAGGCTTTAATCCCAGGTGGGCATCAGCCTTGGCATTTCCCAGTATGTTGTTTTATGTGTTTGCCACTGGTATGGAGGCTTCAGTAGTCAGGGCTGCTATTATGGCAGGAATTACATTAACCGGCATATTTTTGTGGCGAAAAGCCGATATTTACTGTTCCCTGGCGGCATCTTCAATAATTATACTGGTTAATAACAGCTTTATGTTGTTTGATTTGGGCTTTATATTGTCTTTTGCGGCCACACTGTCGCTGGTCATCTTCTACAAGCCGGTCTTTTGCAGGTTGCCTGTGAAAATACCAAAAATAATAAGAGACACTTTAGCCGGCACAATAGCCGCCCAATTAGGTGTTATTCCGGTAATAGCATATTGCTTTAATACTTTTTCAATAATATCGGTGTTTACAAATCTGCTCATTGTGCCTTTAACAGGTATAATTACCGTATTGGGAGCCATTCTTGTTATTATAGGGAACATTCTTCTACCGGCTGCAAAGGTATTCGGATTTATACTGAGTATTTTGATTAATATTATGCTGTTTATAACAGAGACAATGGCATCAATACCCTGGGCAGAGATTAACATAGCAACCCCAAGTATTTTTCTGGTATTAATATACTATTTGATTCTTCTCTATCTTAAGTATTGTCATCCAAAACTTGCTAAAGAAGTGGCTAAACCGGTATTTGCGTCATTAATGGTCTTATGTGGAATTGTAATTCTTTTTATCAGCATTCCCAACAAAGCCATGCAAATACATTTTGCAGATGTGGGACAGGGGGACTGCACCATTATCAGAACACCTTCAGGAAAGAATATTATTCTGGATGGTGGAGGGAGTATAAATGATCAGGAAGGCTCCTATGCGGGAGAACGAATAGTAGTGCCGTTATTGTATAACCTTAACATGACTGAGATAGATATGATGATTGCCTCACACGGGCATATGGATCACATTGGCGGATTAAAAACAGTAATTGACAAGGTAAATGTAAAAAAGCTGATTGTGGCTGATGCCAATGACACTGAAATGGGATATCTCACTGATTATGCAATAGAAAAGGGTATTCCTGTATTGTATATGAAGGAGGATGATATCCTGTATGAAGAGGATGGATTAACTTTAAAAGCACTATATCCTTTGAAGGATAATAAACTAATGCCGAGGGATTCAACCACTAATGCCAATGAGTTATCGCTGGTTGTAAGGCTGGATTATGGGGAGTTTAGTGCGCTTTTTACCGGGGATATAGGTATTACGTCCGAGAAGATAATATTGGAAAACAATAAGGATCTAAACTGTAATCTGCTTAAAGTTGCTCATCACGGCTCAAAATATTCGTCGGATAAGAACTTTGTTGAGGCGGCAGAACCAAATATGTCAGTTATTTCAGTGGGCAGAAACAGATATGGTCATCCAAGCCCTGAAACAATAGAACGTATTGCCGACCAGGGTTCCAAAATATATCAGACTGTTAATAGCGGCGGTATATTGGTTGAGGTATGGGAAAGAGAAACCCGAATGCGGGTGACAACGGTTGTACAATAGGTATGTCAGAATGTAAGAATAATGTGAACAAAGATGTCATTCTGGGCCCCTCGTGTCATTCTGAATGGAGCGAAGCGTAATGAAGAATCTTTGGCGTTGACGTTTAAGATCCTTCGCTGACGCTCAGGATGACATAAAGG
>DUNT01000078.1 GCA_012839205.1 Clostridiaceae bacterium | reverse complement strand
TTGTTTGGAGGATCCCACAAGCGGGCAGATTATTTTCCAGGGCGTTAATATTGCAGACATGAAGGTTGACATCAATATTCATCGCCGTCATATGGGGATGGTCTTTCAGCAGTTTAATCTGTTTAATAATAAAACCGTAATTGATAATATAATGTTGGCGCCTTTGCATATCGGAATTTCTGAACTTCGTAAAAATAAAATTAAAAACTTTTTTATTAAACTGAGAAATGTATTTACCAGTAATAAAAAACCTTTATATGAGATAAATACAACCAAGGCACAGATTAAGGAAGAAGTAAGAGCTAATGCCATGCGTCTTTTAAAAAGAATAGGATTAGAGGAAAAAGCTGATGTTTTTCCTTCTACTCTTTCAGGCGGACAGAAGCAAAGAATTGCAATAATACGTGCTTTGGCCATGAACCCGAAGGTGATGCTTTTTGATGAACCTACATCTGCCTTAGACCCTGAAATGGTAGGAGAGGTATTGGATTTAATTAAACAATTGGCTGATGAAGGAATGACCATGGTTATTGTTACCCATGAAATGGGTTTTGCCAGGGAGGTAGCTACGCGGGTTTTATTTATGGATGAAGGTATGATAGTAGAAGAAAACACTCCTGAAGAGATTTTTACCAATCCCCGCAATTCCAGAACTAAAGAGTTTTTATCCAAAGTATTGTAATCCCCAAAAATAACACGATACGGATTGAATAATCACACCGTGACAAGTAACTTGTCCCACTGGTCTTTTCATTTTAAGAATATGATTTTCCAATAGTAGTTGGTCTTTTTTGTTATATTTTATAAGCTGCAAGGTAACACTCCTGCAGCTTATGTTCGTTTACTGAAATAAAGACAAAAATCATATCGAAAAAAACCATTATAATAATTGTATTTAATGGTAAAATGGAGTACAATGACTATTAAACATGCTTCTATTATGGTTTTTTTGAAGCTGGAAATTTTGATTCGAGGAGGAAATCTAGGAATGAAGAGAGCTATAACAATTATACTAGCCCTTTGTATGGTACTAATGATTCTTTCAGGCTGTGGCGGTGGCACGTCAGGAAACGTAATCAAAATTGGTGTCTATGAGCCTTCTTCCGGTGACAATGGCGCCGGGGGAAAACAGGAAGTTCTTGGGATAGAATATGCTAATTCTGTTCTGAACTCGGTGGAAATCGGCGGAAAGAAATATGACTTGAAACTTGAAATCGTTGATAATGAGTCTTCCAATGACAAAGGCCCTTCAGCGGCTGCAAAATTAGTTAGTGCAAAATGTTCAGTTGTTATTGGTTCTTATGGCTCTGGCGTTTCAATAGCTGCAAGTGATGTTTTTGGAAATGCCGGAATTCCTGTTATTGGTGCTTCTTGTACAAACCCACAGGTTACAGAAGGAAACACACACTATTTCCGTGTTTGTTATCTTGATCCATTCCAGGGGACAGTTCTTGCAAATTTTGCAGTAGATGAATTCAAGGCAAAGAAAGCATACATATTGACGAAACTTGGTGATGACTACTCTGTGGGCCTGGGGAACTACTTTAAAATAGCATTTGAAAATCTGGGCGGAACTGTTGTAGAAGAAACATTCCAGGAAGGCAACAGTGATTTTACAGCATACCTTACTACTGCTGTTAACGAAAAGGCCGATGTTATATTTGCTCCTACCTCTACAGAAGCTGCTTCTTTGATTATCGGGCAGGCTGTTTCACAAGGTATTAAGATTCCCCTCCTGGCCGGCGATACATGGGACAGCTCAGTAATTCTGGATGCTGCAAAGGGTTCTGACAGTAAAATCTATGTATCAACCTTCTTTGATGAAGGCGATGACTCAGCGGCAGGCTCAAAATTTGTAACTGATTTTAAAAAGTGGCTTAACGATAACCCGGAAAAATTAAAAAATAACGGCGGTAATGACATAGTAGCAGCTGTTTCAGCGTTGGGTTACGATGCTTATATGGTTGCTGTTAAAGCTATAGAAGCAGCTGGAAGCCCGGACCCCCAAAAAATCAATGATGCTCTTTGGGGCGTTACATATACCGGAGTTACCGGTGACATTGCCTTTGATGATATAGGTGATGCTATCCGTGATGTAGCTTTTATAAAGAGTGCCAACACTTCTGATGGTTCCTGGAACTTTGTAGCAATACAGAGTGTAAAATAGATAGCTATCTTAAATATAAGAAGCGGGGGCTTATGCTCCCGCCCATAATATTATTAATAGGCGAAAATTAAAGTTACCATGAAAGTATTATTTTCTTCAGGTAATCATTTCTTTTAGAAACAGCTACAATAACGGAGGTTCTGATGGAATTCTTAAACACAAATCTCCCTTACATATTGGCAGGCATATCGGTGGGAGGACAGTACGCTTTAATTGCCATAGGGTATACCATGGTATATGGAATACTCAGGTTAATAAATTTTGCTCATGGCGATATTTTTATGGTTGCGGGTTTTGCAATGGTATACCTTTCAGCTACTTTGCCCCTGTATATATCTATCCCTCTGACCATCATAATTACAGTATTATTAGGTTTTGCAGTAGAACGCATGGCATACAAACCTCTTCGAACAGCACCGCGAATGTCAATTATGATTAGTGCTATTGGAGTGTCTTACTTACTGCAAAACTGTGCATGGTATATAACAAGCGGTTTAGCAAAACAATACCCTACAATACCATGGATTAGTGAATCTATTTCTATAGGTACTGCAACTACAAAAATAGTTACTGTAATTACACCCATTCTCACAATTGTTTTAGTAATAGCTTTGGTTATATTAATTAAATATACGAAGATTGGTATGGCAATGAGAGCTATGGCAAAGGACTTTGAAACCAGCCAGCTCATGGGAGTAAAAATAAATTCAGTAATAAGCTTTACATTTATTATAGGCTCATTTCTTGCGGCCATAGGTTCTCTGCTCTACTTTACAAACTACGCCACGGTTACACCAATCGCAGGTGCGATGCCGGGATTAAAAGCCTTTGTAGCTGCGGTGTTCGGCGGTATCGGAAGCATACCCGGTGCTGTCATTGGAGCGTTTATAATAGGCATATGTGAGAATATCATTAGGATGTTCGGATGGACAACATTTTCCGATGCCTTCACTTTTGCATTGCTGATAATCATTCTTGTCGCAAAGCCAACCGGGCTATTCGGTGAGAAATCTACAGATAAGGTATAGGTGAGTGATATGAATGAAAAGAATAGAAACATTAATGGAGTAATCACTCCCACTGAAAAAGCAAACATATTTTCTAATAGTCTAGGTTTTATAAAAAAGAATTGGATTGGGTTTACACTTTTAGCTTCACTTTATGCGATTATCCTGGTTTTGGAGCAGGTGTTGCCGGTTTCATCCATGCTGTTTGTGGTTTTAAAAAAGGGAGCCATTTATGCTCTGGTAGCAGTGTCCATGAATCTGTGCAATGGTTTTACCGGTCTTTTTTCATTGGGACAAGCAGGATTTATGCTTATTGGTGCATACATATATGGGATATTTACAATTCCTCTGGAAGCCAGGGCTGCTGTATACCAGTATTTTGACGGCGGAATTATTAATTTCACAGTTCCTGTTCCTGTAGCCCTTATAATGGCCGGACTGGCTGCGGCATTATTTGCATATCTTATAGGACTTCCGGTTCTGAGATTGAAAAGTGACTACCTGGCAATTGCCACATTAGGATTTGCAGAAATAATTCGCGCCTTTTTCCAGTGGGATAAACTTGGGCCTGTTACTAACGGCTCGAATCTGCTGCGGAGATTCCCTGTGTTCTCTTCTACCTTATATCCTTTTGTTGTTTCCAGTATTTGTATAACAATAATTGTTTTACTTATTAATTCTTCATATGGCCGGGCTTTTAAGGCAATACGGGACGATGAGGTTGCAGCCGAAGCCATGGGAATAAATCTGGCCAAGCATAAACAACTGTCTTTCACAATCAGTTCATTTTTTGCGGGAGTGGGAGGAGCCCTTCTGGCAATGTACCAGACAACAGTACAGGCTGCCCCTTTCAAGGCGGCAATGACATATGAGATTCTTCTTATTGTCGTTATCGGAGGTATTGGCTCAGTTACCGGAAGCGTTTTATCTTCATTTTTATTCATTGCCTGCAGTGAATGGTGGCTGAGATTTTTAGACAGCGAAACATATATCGGCAGCTTCAGAATACCGCTATTGGCATCAGGTTTCAGAAAAGTTGTATTTTCCATTATTATTATGATTATTGTCCTGTTTTATAGTCAGGGAATTATGGGAACAAATGAAATCTCTATTGATGCCTTACTCCGGTTCTTTAAAAAACTATTCAGAAAAGGCAGTAAGGAGGAGGCGACATAAATGGCAGAGAATATATTACATACAGAAAAATTAACCATGCAGTTTGGCGGTGTAGTCGCATTATATAACCTGACAATTGATGTTAATGAAGGCGAGATAGTTGCTTTAATAGGGCCTAACGGGGCGGGCAAAACTACAGCATTCAACTGCATAACAGGAGTGTATGAACCGACATACGGAAGTGTCAGCTTCTGCGGGCAAACAATAGTATCTAATCATCCGCAAGGGAAAATGAAGAAACTATACTTAGGGGAAAAAGGCAAAGAGAAATTAAAGAGAATAACCCCTACACCTGATAGAATTACAAAACTTGGTATTGCCCGTACTTTTCAGAATATCAGGCTATTTGACAGCCTCACAGTATTTGAAAATGTACTTGTTGCAAAACATATGAGAGCAAAGCAAAATGTTCTTACAGCAACCTTAAGACTGAATTGGCGTGAGGAAAAACGGGCAGTAGAGGAAAGTATGGCTTTATTGGAGGAGCAGGATCTGCTTCAATACAAGGATGATTTGGCAAGCAGTCTGCCATATGGCTTGCAACGGCGGCTTGAAATATCCAGAGCTTTAGCGACAGAACCAAAACTTTTGCTTTTGGATGAACCTGCAGCAGGTATGAATCCGCAGGAGACGCAAGAGCTTGCAGAGTTTATTGTTAAGATTAAGAATAAATACGACCTCACAGTTTTCATGATAGAACATCACATGGATTTGGTAATGCAAATTTCTGACAGGATTTATGTTCTGGACTTTGGAAAACTCATAGCACACGGCACACCGAGTGAGGTACAAAGGAATCAACGTGTTATCGATGCATATCTGGGGGTGGCCGATGATGCTTAGAATTAATAATTTAAAAGTAAACTATGGCGGAATTGAAGCAGTTAAGGGTATATCTTTTACCGTCCCCGAAAAAAGTATTGTTACGCTGATAGGTGCAAACGGAGCAGGGAAGAGTACTACACTTAGAACAATTGCCGGTCTTGTTAAGCCACAAAGCGGGAATATAGAATTTTTGGGTGAGGACATAACTGGTAAAGGAGCAGCAGATATTGTATCCCATGGTATTACCATGGTTCCGGAGGGAAGAAAAATTTTTCCGGATTTAACTGTGCTGGAAAACCTTAAAATTGGTGCATATCTTCGTAAAGATGATCTTACTGATGATTTGAACTTGGTATTTGATCTTTTTCCACGCTTAAAAGAGAGGTCCTGGCAGCATGGCGGAACGCTTTCAGGGGGAGAACAACAGATGCTGGCGGTGGGAAGAGCGCTTATGAGCCGTCCTAAGCTAATGATGATGGATGAACCGTCTTTGGGATTGGCGCCTCTTATAGTCCGGAATATTTTTGAGATAATACAGGAAATAAATAAGCAAGGCGTGACTATTCTGCTTATTGAGCAGAATGCAAACATGGCATTAAAAGTAGCCGATATAGGTTATGTGCTTGAAACCGGTCGTATTACCCTTTCGGGTACCGGTGCTGAGCTACTGGCCGATGAAGGGGTCAAAGCGGCATACCTGGGGGCTAAAGCAAAGTAGCGTCATTCTGAATGTAGCGAAGCCGAATGAAGAATCTTATGTGTGACGTTTAAGATCCTTCGCTGACGCTCAGGATGACATAAAGGCGGCTACCGCTGCGCTTATGATGATAGCTTGAACAAACGTAATTAAGCGGCGTGGCTGCTGCGATTTAAAGCGGAGCATGGATTGCGGAGCGAGCGCGACTAGAAACTGGATGTTGGAGATGGAGCGCTAAATCGCAGCAGTCTACAGCCGCTTCCTTGTTTAGCGCAAAAAGATCCTTCGCTGACGCTCAGGATGTCATCAATAGCCGGGTGCAGCCTTCATTTCCCACGTAAAACAAATGAATGATATAATGTAACCAGAAGGGAGATGAAAAAAATGGATGTCAATACTTTCAAAGAACTTCTGGACAACTCTGATAATATCGTATTTTTCGGTGGTGCTGGGGTGTCAACCGAGAGTAATATACCTGATTTCAGGAGCGCAAACGGTCTATACAGTGAAAATTTAAAAAGCATCTACGCTCCCGAGGAAATCTTATCTCACAGCTTTTTCAATGAACATACCGAAGAATTCTATAAGTTTTACAAAAGTAAAATGATTTATAAAGATGCGAAGCCTAATGCTGCACATATTGCGCTGGCAAAACTTGAAGAGGCCGGCAAGCTGAAAGCAGTTATAACTCAGAATATCGACGGATTACACCAAATGGCGGGAAGCAAGAATGTCCTGGAACTTCATGGTTCGGTACACAGAAACTATTGCATGAAATGCGGCAGTTTTTATGATTTGGATTATATAACAGAGTCAGAGAAAATTCCCTTATGTAAAAAGTGTAATGGCATTGTAAAGCCTGATGTGGTTCTGTATCAGGAATCTTTAAACAATCAGATCCTTGAAGATGCCGTAAATTACATAATGAATTCAGACATATTTATTATAGGCGGTACCTCATTAACGGTTTATCCGTCAGCCGGGCTGGTAAATTACTACAGAGGCAATAAGCTGATATTGATAAATAAGACCAAAACGCCATTTGATAATAGAGCAAATTATGTTTATTACGGCAATATAGGAGGGTTGTTCAGCAAAATAATCAGTTAACCCTCCGGCTTTAGGGACATTACCGATCCTAAATTATAGGTGTTCTTCTCAAGGCTGATTATAAGATTATTGATCTCGGTTATTTGTTCCGGTGTGAGATCTGCCCCCATTGCCAGATGAGTGTTATACAAAATATATTCCAAAGCATTATGTACTGATGAAATATTCTTTTTAATTTCGAATAAGGCCTCAGGAGAAACAAGCTCCTTCTTCATCTCATCAACACTGACAACATCGTGTTTGGTCAGGGTGAATTCTGTGTCACCTTCGACAATGGTGCAGTCATACCCCAATATTGATTTAACTTCATTGGCAAATTCTTTTTTTGAGTCTTCCTCGCCGTGGACCAGGAAAATTTGTTTAGGCCGTTGCTTGAATCCGGCCAGCCATTCCAATAAACCGTTTTTATCTGCATGACCTGAAAAGCCTTCCAAATTATGAATTTCGGCTTCTACATGAATCTTTTCTCCAAAGATGGTAACCCTTTTATCCCCGTTCAATATTGAGTATCCCAAGGTTCCCTTTGCCTGGTAGCCGACAAATACAATACTGGATTTAGGATTCCAAAGGTTATGTTTTAAATGGTGTTTAATCCTGCCAGCTTCACACATGCCACTGGAAGAAATAATCACCTTGGGATTGGGATTTGTATTAAGAGCTACTGACTCTTCAGCAGTTCTTGTGAACACCAGGTTCGGAAAATCCAGAGGGTGATCACCCCGCAGAATGTAATCGCGCGTTTCATCATCGAAAACCTGAGCGTTTCTTCTGAATACTTCTGTTGCAGAAATGGCCATGGGACTGTCTACATAAACCATTATATTTTTTAGTTCATCCTTATACTCGGAGTGTTCCTCGTAAAAACGGTTAAACTCATAAATCAATTCCTGGGTTCTGCCTACGGCGAAGGATGGAATTATAACATTTCCGCCTCTTCGGGTTGTCTTTAAGACTATATCAATGAGTCTTTCTATACTGTCTGAGTTTTTTTCATGGATACGGTTTCCGTAGGTGGTCTCCATAATAACGTAATCCGCTTTCTTTATAATTGTGGGATCACGTAAAATGGGACGTCCCCTTACGCCTAAGTCACCGGAATAAACAATTTTTGAGACCTCGTCATTTTCTGTAATAAACAGCTCAACTATTGATGAACCAAGAATATGTCCGGCATCATTAAAAACAACCTTAACCGATTCGTTCAATTCAATAAGCTGATTGTAAAGAATAGGAACTACATTATCCAGAGTAGCCTCAGCGTCTGCCATAGTATATAGAGGCTCAACAAGGGGTTTGCCTGCCCTCTGATTCTTACGGTTTTTCCATTCGGTTTCTCTTTCTTGTATTGATGCACTGTCCTTTAGCATAACATCCAATAAATCGGCAGTGGCATCGGTGCAGTATATTTTGCCTTTAAAGCCTCTCTTTACAAGTAACGGAATTCTTCCGCTATGGTCAATATGTGCATGGCTAAGAATTAAAAACTCGATCTCGGCAGGATTAAAATCAAATTCTTTGGCATTTAATTCGTCCATTTCGTCGCTGCCCTGAAACAGCCCGCAATCCAATAAGAACTTATGATTGTTGGTTGTTATCAAATGACATGATCCTGTAACTGATGTACTTGCTCCTAAAAAACGTATTTTCATTTATTTGCACCTTCTAAACGCATGTTTATTTATATTTTATCATATTATGATAAGTAATTCTTTTTTTCATCTGTATTGAAACATAAAACGTTCCATGTAATAAAGAAATATCTGGTTGTAATAGCCTGAGAAATAGATATCACTGGAATGCCCTCCATAAAGCATATAGATTATGGCACATTCCGTGTTGCCGCTATTTTGGTATTCTTCAAGCAGTTGTTCAGTGATTGCAGAATTCACCAATCCGTCATGAGTGCCTTGAAATATAAGGCAGGGTGGCGAGAGTTCATCAACATTCAGTGCAGGGTCTGACAAAACTTCTGATCCTGCAACTCCCATACTTTCTGCCAGAGCGTTGGCAGGATAAAAAGGTATAATCCCATTGATTTTCAATTTATTGTTTGTATAAGTCAATCCTGAAGACAAAGCCAAATTTCCGCCTGCAGATACTCCTGATATAAATACAGAATCAATATTGGCATTAAACTCCTCATGGTTATCAGCGAGGTATTTTAGAAATATGTTTATATGTCGTACTATATCATCCAGGGTAAAATTACGGTAACGTTGCTCCGAAATGTTATCGGAAGGTGCCGTGTCACTGCCATTTAACCCGTACTGGATATCAAAAACTACATAGCCCTGGCTGGCAAAGTATTTATTCATCTGAGCATTATTCATCAGTCCTTTGTCACCGCTTTTCCATCCGCCGCCATGAATCCTTATTAAAACTGAATTACCTCCCGGAAGCATGTCTCCATCCTGGCTGGATGAATACACATCAAAATAAAGTTTTAAATCTTTATCGATACCCTTTTTTCCGGAATAAAAAAGGATGTCTTGCCTTACGGTATAGTCCCTGGTAACTGTTCCGAAAAAGTACTCGGGGATTGAAAAAGTAATTTTTCTAAAGTATGGATTTTTATAATCCGGAAGAGTTTTATATTCATTTCCAAAAGCATGGCGATAACTGATGTCAGCCTCTTTGATAAGAACGGGAAGTGAGATTATGGGAGCAAGGCAGCTTATTGAAATAACGGCAGTTAATAATAAATATGCTATTCTAACATAAGTTCTTTTGCTTTTGTTAAGCAACTTAGTTACAAGTAATCCGGCACTTAAAAACAAAAACACATAAAAAAGTGCAAAAGCAGAAATAAAAATTTGAGTTTCCCAAAGATTGTTAGAAAATAATATACTATATGCAATAAAAAGTCCAATAAGCATAAATAGTGTCAAAACTAATATTAATGAAATACGCATTACTTTACGTATTTTTGGCTCTGGCTCATATTTGGCTGCTATTTGGGCAAGCAGTAATTCGACATCGGTTTTCTTCCTGAAAATATTATGAGCAGCCAAAAAACCGCCAAACGCATATAGTAACAACATGGCTATACAGGAAATCATGCTGCGTGAACTTTGATGGACAGGCCATAAGGAAACCAGGAGGTTGAAAACCGGAATCAGCAGCATAAAAAGTATAGATATGCCCAGATATAAATAGCCTTTTAAATCATATTTGCAATCAAAGAAAGCATAGACCGCATTACAGAACAGAACCATTAACATATAAACACCATAGATATTCCAATATATGCTGTCTGAGCCATATAGGAGATAAATAATTCCTGTAATGACAGCAAGAATATTTGCTATAAAAATTATAATATCTAAAGGCTTGGTTTTGCTTGTGTTAAATCTTTGGTATCCCATCCTGATGTGCCCCCGATTTTATAGTATTAATTAAATCTGTATATTTATAAATTTATATACTATTCTACCACGATTGTCGGGAATCAAACAATTAAGGCATGGAAAGGTTTCCAGGATACATCAGCAGTATTCCTTTAAATTATAACTTCCAGTATGATAATTGAATTTAACAGGCGCAGCAAAATAATTTTATGTTATGAATATTCACAATATGGGTAAATTAAAATAATACTGAAATAATAAGAGAAATTAGCAAGAAATTAAGAGGAAGGATGGTGCTAATTATGTCTATAAAAATAGGAGTATTAATAGGAAGCCTTCGCAAGGAGTCCTTTTCCAAAAAACTTTTGAAGACGCTTAAGGAGGTTGCTCCTGGCAGTATAGATTTAGAGAACGTAGAGATTGGGAACCTTCCGCTGTATAATCAGGATTATGATGATGAGGGTAATCCTCCTTCAGAGTATACTGAATTCCGGAAGAATATGAAAAAGTACGAAGGTTTTTTATTTATTACACCCGAGTATAACAGAACTATGCCTGCGGTTATAAAAAATGCACTGGATGTGGGCTCAAGACCTTACGGAGAAAGCATATGGGATGGGAAACCCGGTGCAGTAATCAGTGTGTCACCCGGGGCGCTGGGGGGATTTGGGGCCAATCATCAGATTCGTCAAGCCCTTGTGTTTTTGAATGTTCCTGCCATGCAGCAACCTGAAGCATATATAGGGGATATTGCAGATTATATGGATGAGTCCGGCAATATAAAAAATGAGTCTACTTTAGAATATCTAAAAAGTATTATGGAATCATTTGCAGAATGGGTTAAAATTAATAAGAAAGCGTAAAAATAAGCGATTTATTTAAAATATCAATATCAACTGCCCGGGAAATGTTTTTGTTTTAGCGGGCAGTTTTTTGTGCAAATAAAAAGCTTTTTTTATAAAGAGTTAGAAATAAAGGTTGATTTATATAATGTATAATTCTATAATAAGGGGTAGATTTTATTCATTCCGTAGCACCGTAGCACGGTTTTATTAAATTAAAATATTTATGTCTTGTAGAACGGGAGGATATGAAAATGCCAATTACTGAATTGCTGTCCAGAAATTCTGTATTATACGGACAGGAAAAATGTCTTAGCGAAATCAACCTGGATTTACAAAACAGCCACAATGTTATCTGGCGCGAATATGAGCTTATCGAAAACAATCCGGCCGGCGAATACCGGAGAGACATGACATGGCGTGTTTTTGACGAAAAAGCTAACCGACTTGCCAACCTTCTGATTAAGAGAGGGATAAAAAAAGGCGATAAGGTTGCAATTTTACTAATGAATTGTCTGGAATGGCTCCCTATTTATTTCGGGATTTTAAAAACCGGAGCTATAGCAGTTCCGCTCAATTTCCGCTATTCTGCTGAAGAAATCAAGTATTGCCTGGATTTATCAGATTCAATTGCACTTATTTTCGGTCCCGAATTTATTGGACGATTAGAAAGTATTTATGACGAGATTCCAAAGATAAAGACTTTACTATATGCAGGAGAAGGCCGTCCCTCATTTGCAGAGAGCTATGACCGCCTTACTGCAAATTGTTCTTCAGAAGCCCCAGATATTCAAATAACTGATGAGGACGATGCCGCCATCTATTTTTCATCAGGTACTACAGGGTTTCCCAAAGCCATTTTACATAACCACAGAAGCCTGATGTCGGCATGCGTTACAGAGGCTAAACATCACGGGCAAACAAGGGAGGATAATTTCCTTTGTATACCGCCACTTTATCATACAGGTGCAAAAATGCACTGGTTTGGAAGCCTTTTAGCAGGCAGCAAGGCTGTTATTTTAAGAGGAATAAAGCCCGACTGGATTTTAAGAACTGTGTCTGAAGAGAAAATAACCATAGTATGGCTTTTAGTACCGTGGGCACAGGATATATTGGATGCCATAGAAAGCGGAGAGGTTAAATTAGAGGACTATGAGCTTTCCCAATGGAGACTTATGCATATAGGAGCTCAGCCTGTACCTCCAAGCCTTATTCACCGCTGGAAGAAATACTTCCCTCACCATGAATACGATACGAATTACGGTCTAAGTGAATCAACAGGCCCGGGCTGTGTTCATTTAGGAGTGGAGAATATCCACAAAGTAGGTGCAATAGGAATTCCGGGATATGATTGGGAAGTTAAAATTATAGATGATAAAGGTGAACTTGTTCCGCAGGGCGAGGTAGGAGAGCTTTGTGTAAAAGGACCCGGAGTAATGAAATGTTATTACAATGATCCAAAGGCTACCGAGGCTGTCTTAAAGGGAGATTGGCTTTTGACAGGAGATATGGCTAAAATGGATGAGGATGGTTTTATCTATTTGGTAGACAGGAAAAAGGATGTAATAATCAGTGGTGGCGAAAACATATATCCGGTTCAGATTGAGGATTTCCTGCGCACCCATGATTCAATAAAAGACGCTGCGGTGATAGGATTGCCGGATGCCCGGCTTGGAGAGATAGCTGCTGCTATAATAGAATTAAAGCCAGGACATAGCTGCAGTAAAGAAGATATTGAAGAGTTTTGCCTTACGCTCCCACGGTATAAACGCCCGAGAGAAGTAATATTTGACAAAGTACCACGAAATCCAACCGGAAAAATTGAGAAACCTAAGTTAAGAGAAAAGTATGGGGCAACCTGTCTGGTAGCAAAGCAGACAACAAGATAATAATAAGATACAAAAAGCAGCAATAGCTGCTTTTTCCCATTAATAGTATAACCGTTTTTTACAATTGACTATGTATATTTATTATTGTAAAATATCATGATACGGATAAAATGAGTAGGCCGGATGGTCGCGGACGATGTGCTGAAAAGCCTCGTACGAGGAAAGTCCGGGCTCCACAGGGCAAAGGTGCCGGATAACACCCGGTGAAGGCGACTTTAAGGAAAGTGCAACAGAAATAAACCGCCATGCCAGAGGTTAGATGTTGGAAGCAGTGATATTTGCATCTTGTTTCCCGCCTCTAACCCCTGGCATGGTAAGGATGGAAAGGTGAGGTAAGAGCTCACCGGCCCGACGGCAACGAAGGGCGCTATGTAAACCCCACCTGGAGCAACACCGTGAAAAGAAACCATAAGGCTGCCCGCCTGTTTCTTAGAGGTGGCTAAAGCCTTGTAGCAATACAAGGCGTAGATAGATGATCATTCAAGACAGAACCCGGCTTACAGGTCTGCTCATTTTTTTCTGTTGTAGAGTGTATGAGTTTTAAGGAGCAAAGAATATGCCGATTAATATACCAAATAATTTGCCTGCCTTTGAGACGCTTCAAAACGAAAACATTTTTGTTATGAGCGAAGAAAGAGCAAGATCGCAGGATATCAGGCCTTTAAAAATTGCTATTATGAACCTTATGCCTACAAAGATAGTAACCGAAACACAAATCTTAAGGCTTATAGGAAATTCGCCGTTACAGGTGGATGTTCAGCTTTTGCACCCTAAAACTTATATATCAAAGAATACTCCGGCCGAACATTTGAGTCTTTTTTATAAAAGCTTCGATAATGTTAAGGAACAAAAGTTTGACGGACTGATAATTACAGGTGCTCCGGTAGAGACAATGGAGTTCGAAGAGGTGGATTATTGGGAAGAACTGAAAGATCTTATGGATTGGAGTGTTACCAATGTGTTTTCTACCTTTCATATTTGCTGGGGAGCTCAGGCAGGTCTTTACCATCACTACGGAATAAAAAAGTATCCTTTGGAGAAAAAGATGTTCGGTGTTTTTCCGCACACTGTAAATGAAAAATATGTGAAGCTGTTCAGAGGATTTGATGATGTTTTTTATGTGCCTCAATCCCGTCATACGGAGGTTAGAAAAGAGGATATCGAGAAAATAGACAGTCTTAAAATTTTGTCCGAATCTCCCGAGTCAGGGGTATATATTGTATGTTCAAAAGACGGAAAACAAATTTTTGTAACAGGTCATTCAGAATATGATGCCGACACTTTAAAGGATGAATATTTCAGAGATATTAAAAAAGGTCTTGATATAGACATACCAAAAAACTATTTTACTGATGATGATCCCAGTAAGCCTCCCATGGTCAATTGGAGAAGCCATGCTAACTTGCTGTACGCAAACTGGCTTAATTACTATGTCTACCAGGAAACACCGTATGATTTGGATACAATGAATAAATAGAGTTGTTTATCGGAGGTGTTCCCACGATATTTTTATAAGGATACTGGAACACTAATACAGCGGGTATAAAATGGATCTTTAAACTGTAAAGTTTCCTTAATTACTTGAACATAATCGTCATGTTGGTTATAATATACTAATAATTCATAGTATGTGATGAAAGAGATTAAGTAAGCTTTTGCCTCTTCAAACAGAGAGTTGGTGTCATGGGTTGGAAACACCAATTTGAAAGCAATTTGCTGAATTTCCCTCTGGAGCAGCCGCCTGAAAATAAAGTAGGGATGGCCGGGTAAGCCCGTTACAGCGCACAAGTGCATGTAAGGCATAATTAAGTGCTTACATGAACATAGGTGGTACCGCAGGCTGACGCTTTGTCCTATGACAGGGCGTTTTTTCATGTCAATTGGACATTTATTAAATGAAAACGAGGTGTTATAAGCACAATGAAACAACAATTAGAAGCAATTCAGAAACAAGCTCTGGATAAACTAGCCCAAATCTCTGAAATTAGGGAGCTTGAAGATTTAAAAGTAGCTTATTTAGGCAAGAAAGGTAAGCTGACACAGATTCTAAAGGGCATGGGTGCATTAAGTGCCGAGGAACGTCCTGTAATCGGACAAATGGCAAATGAAGTCAGGAATACTCTTGAGGAAAGTATCGCAAATACCAGGACACGGCTTGTCCGGGAGGAGCGGAATAAAAGGCTTAAAAATGAAGTTATTGACGTAACTTTGCCCGGGAAAATCAGACCAATCGGCAAGAAACACCCGCTTACATTAGTTCTGGATGAAATTAAGGAAATTTTTCTGGGCATGGGATATGAGATAGCAGAGGGTCCTGAAATTGAATTGGATTACAATAACTTTGAGGCTCTTAATATTCCTAAGAATCATCCTGCCAGGGATACACAGGATACATTTTATATAAGCGAGAATGTGGTATTAAGAACCCATACATCGCCTGTACAAATAAGACATATGCAGAATAATAAGCCTCCAATAAGAATAATATGTCCCGGTCGCGTTTACAGATCCGATGCGGTAGATGCCACCCATTCACCTGTCTTTCATCAAGTAGAAGGCCTTGTTGTGGATAAGGGTGTAACAATGGGAGATTTGGTAGGAACTCTTCAGGCATTTGCAAAATCTGTATTCGGAAAGGATACGAGAGTCCGGTTAAGGCCTCACCATTTTCCGTTTACTGAGCCATCTGCCGAAGTAGATGTTTCCTGCTGGGGCTGCGGCGGCACAGGATGCAGAATTTGCAAAGGTGAAGGCTGGGTTGAGATTCTCGGGGCCGGGATGGTTCATCCCAATGTGCTGAGAGAGTGTAATATAGATCCTGATATATACTCAGGCTTTGCCTTTGGTATGGGAGTGGAACGTATTACAATGGGTAAATTCGGTATTGACGATATGAGATTGCTGTTTGAAAACGATATTCGTTTTCTGAGGCAGTTTTAAAGGAGGAGATAAAAGATGAAGGTACCTGTAAAATGGTTAAGTGATTATGTTAAAATAAATGTTCCTATAAGAGAATATACCGAAGCAATGACCCTTTCCGGTTCTAAAGTTGAAGGCGTGGAGGACATGGGCAAGGACATTGAGAAGGTTGTGGTTGGGAAAATTGTTTCTATGGAAAAACACCCTGATGCTGATAAGCTGCGTATTTGCAAGGTGGATACCGGCAGTGAAGTTTTGCAGATAGTAACAGGAGCACCAAATGTAAAGGAAGGCGATTATATCCCGCTTGCTCTTGTCGGTGCGAAGCTGCCCGGCGGCGAAATCAAACCGACTAAACTTCGTGGGGTGGAAAGCTACGGAATGATGTGTTCTATTGATGAACTCAGCCTGACTAAGGATTACCTTCCTGATGCACCTGATTACGGTGTATATGTATTTAATGGAACTCCGGAATTGGGAATGGATGTGAAGGAAGCTCTGGATTTGGATAAAGTGGTGGAGTTTGAGATCACTTCCAACAGACCTGATTGTCTTTCAATCATAGGTTTAGCCAGAGAAACTGTTGCTACCCTTGGCGAAACTTTTAAAATTCCGGAAGTAAAGGTTAAAGAAGAAGCAGGCGGTGATATCAACGACCTGATTACTATAGAAATAAAGAATCCGGAGCTGTGTTACAGATATGCTGCAAGAGTAGTTGAAGATGTAAAAATCGAACCATCTCCTGCATGGATGCAGAGAAGACTTGCTGCTGCCGGTATGAGACCTATAAATAATATTGTCGATATAACAAACTATGTAATGCTTGAATATGGCCAGCCAATGCACGCATTTGACCTTGATCAGGTTCAGGGGAAAAAAATTATTGTACGGACACCTTACGAAGGAGAAACCATCAGAACTCTGGATGGCCAGGACAGAAACCTTGATTCAGATATGCTTTTAATATGCGATGCGAATCGCCCTATTGGTGTTGCCGGAGTTATGGGCGGAGAAAACTCAGAAATCACCGATAAAACCAAAACTATTTTACTGGAATCAGCCACTTTTAATGGTTCTTCCATTCGTAAAACTGGTAAAAAAATGGGCCTTAGAAGTGAGGCGTCCATCCGTTTTGAAAAAGGGCTGGATATTGAAAACGCAATTCCTGCATTAAACCGCTGCGCCGAGTTAATTGAGCTTTTAGGAGCCGGCAAGATTGTAAAGGGAATAGCAGATTGCAATTGCAAACCATATGAAAAGCGAATATTCATATTTGAACCAGAAAGAATCAACAGTTTTTTGGGAACAGAGATTGAAACAGCGGAAATGGTAAGAATTTTTAAATCTCTGGAATTTGAAGTGGATGAAAAGAAAATGACCCTGATTCCTCCTTCCTTCCGCAACGATATTGTTGAATTGGCTGATTTATGCGAGGAAATTGCCAGATTTTATGGTTATAACAAAATCAAGCCCAGCCTGTTATCGGGAAAGGAATCCATGCAGGGCAGAAAAACATATAAACAAAGTATGGAGGATGTAATCAGAAACGCCATGATTGGCTGTGGGCTGAATGAGGCATACACCCTTTCTTTTGCAAGCCCTAAGGTTTTTGACACCCTAAATCTTGCAAAAGATCATTATCTTCGTAATGCGGTTGTGATTTCTAATCCGCTGGGTGAAGACTTTAGCCTTATGCGAACCACAACACTCCCGGATATGCTAAAATCCCTTTCAACAAATTACAACAGGAATAATCCTGAAGCAGCACTTTTTGAACTATCTTATGTTTATATTCCGATTGAGGGAGAAGAGTTGGCAGATGAGAGGGAAACCTTGACAATCGGCTTGTATGGTGGAACAAGCGATTTTTATGAGCTGAAGGGAATAATGGAAGAGCTTCTGGAGGCTATGGGAATAAAAGAATACGAATTCAGACCGGAAAAGGAAGAAACATGCTTCCATCCGGGCCGTACTGCCAAGTTTTTTGTCAGAAGCAAGAATAAGGAAATGGTCTACGGGGGTATACTGGGTGAGGTTCATCCAGAAGTGGCTGAAAACTATGAATGCCCCGACAGAACCTATGTTGCTGTGGCTGATGTCGGTGTATTAATTGATGCTTCAACAACAGAAAAGCAATACAGGCAGCTGCCGAAGTTTCCGGCAATTACCCGGGACCTGGCTGTTGTAGTAGATGCTGAACTGTATGTTTCCCAGATGCTGGATACCATTAAGCAAAAGGGCGGGGAATACCTTGAAGAGGTAAATATTTTTGATGTTTACAAAGGTGCCCAGGTACCTGACGGAATGAAAAGCGTAGCCTTTTCACTATCATTCAGAGCTTTGGACAAAACTTTAAAAGATGAGGATGTAAACATTGCCATGGAGAAAATCCTAAAAAGACTGGAGAAGGAATTTGGTGCACAAAGGAGATAGAGGATAAACGTATAAAAGACAATGGAAGAACAAATCCATTGTCTTTTTTTAATTTACTAGTGAGCTAATTAAGAGTATATATCATATTATGTACAAGACAGACAACCTGGGGGGTGAAAAAATGAATAATCAAGAATTAGATGAATTAATTGCGGCTTTTTTTCAGGTTGAACAGGCAATATTACAGTTAAGCTTTATTCTATCATTAATTCAGGCAGAAATAGTAAGACTTACTGCAGAAGGTAATAATCAAGAGGAAATTGATAATTTGGTACAGGATTCATTTGTTGTTACGCAAGTAATACTGCAGTTGACATCTATCTTATTACTTATTCAGGCAGAGATAGCCGGGCTCAGCACCGAAAACGGCGTCGAGAACGCAGCTTAAGGCTAAATTTGAGGGCGGTCATGCCCCACCTGAGATATTAATCCCCACCCAATACCTAAGTGGTGGGGAGATTTTTATTCTCGTTATGGTATATTGGTGAACAGGTATATTCCTGATTACCGGTTTTGTATTTAGTGTCGTGATACCCTAATACATATGTGTTGGTGGATCTAACCTCATGCTCAAACAGTTTTACGGCAAGTTTGTTGTCAAGGTTGTTATAGCTTGCCGGCTTTGTTATTATGGGGAGCTGAGCTTTATTTTTTATTTCCGATAAAAGTATCCTGCCGGTTTCATTAAAGCCTAATACTCTTATGTATTGGGCATATCCATTACATTTAAGTTCTTCTAAAAATTCTTCGGTCATACCTGTCAGCATTGAAATGAGGATTCTTTTAATACGTGAAGCAGGGTAGCGTTTAGTCACAACCTTCGCTATAAACTCATTATAAGAGGTGGATTCCATAGCAGCCTGTTTCAGGCGGTTTTCCAGACCTTCCTCAATATATGGAAGAGAACGGATTTCACTTATACTCTTTGTCCTGAAAGCATAAAGCAGTATATTTTCAAAGGCCTCGGGAAATACTGGTCCTCTGCCTGAGGAAAATTCGGCAAACATTAGCTCTAAACATTGCTCGGCCATATTATTGAATAAAAATGCATCATCTTGATGTGATAAACCAATAGCAGTTTTTTCCTGAATATATTGCCGGATTGAAGTAGCGCTTGAGAAAGAGGCAGCACGTTCTAAGCTGTTATAATCCTGCCCGATTCTTTTGGCGGTCATGGGTTTTATAGTACTTTTCAGACGCTTAAGGGCTTTTATGTATTCTATTCCCAAAATATTATTTGGCTTATTAACAGCACTTATAATATTATTAATCTTTGCTTTATCATAATGCTTTTGTAGGCTATCTGTCTCATTGTTTAAGAGCACTGCTTTTAACGCTTTTTGTCGTGCCAGTGCATACGGATGCCCATTGCTTAGTTGGGTTTTAAGATTTTCTTTAAATGATTGGTTTTCACATACAAATTGGTCAGCTGCAGCTTCAAGAATCCCGATACAGCCTTCCTCACTTCCAAAGCACAGATGGTCAATTATGCCAAGGTTATTGAGAATACTTACTGCCCCTGCAGCAAAATATTCAGCTGAAGCACAGGAAAAAGCAGAAGGCAACTCTACGACAAGATCAGCACCAGAAACTAAAGCCATACGAGTGCGAACCCATTTTGACACAATTGCCGGTTCTCCCCGCTGCACAAAATTACTGCTCAAAACACATACCAGGCCTTGAGCTTTTGTTGCACTCCGGGCATAATTAAGGTGATGTACATGCCCCAAATGCAGAGGATTATATTCTGCAATAACCCCGACAACTGACATAAACCGAATCTCCGTTGGATAAACTATAGTGTAATATAAAAATAGTATACCCCATATTTTTACCTTTGAGGAGGTTTTAAAGCCATCATAACTGAAAAAACATGTTGCCAGTGATGGTTTTATGTGATACAATAACTTTGGTTAAGTGCATTTTTGATGAGAGAGTGGGTGTTTCCCACTCTTTGCGTTTGTATAGGGAGGTATGGATGGCTAAAAAAAGCATATCAGAGTTGGTTAAGGAAATTGCGCTTCCCCTGGTTTCAGATGCAGGCTGTGAGCTGGTTGATGTGGAGTTCGTCAAGGAGGGCAGCAACTGGTTTCTAAGAGTATATATTGATAAACCGGAAGGTGTATCTCTGGATGATTGCGAAAATGTAAGCAGGCCTTTAAACAAGAAACTTGACGAATTGGATCCTATTACCCATGAGTTTTATTTAGAGGTATCCTCACCGGGGATTGAACGTCCTCTGAAGAAACCGGAGGATTTTGTAAGAGCCATCGGAAGTATTATAGAAATAAGGTTGTATAAAGCTGTTGACAATACCAAACGATTTGAAGGTGAGCTGGTATCCTGTAATGATGGACATCTCACCATCAAAACCGAGAATGATATAAACTATGTATTTGAATTGAAGGATATCGCAAAAGCTAAGAAAGTATTTAAATTTTAATCTGGAGGTAAGTTGAAGATGAGCGCTGAGTTGCTTTACGCCCTGGACCAATTGGAAAAAGAGAAGGGCATTGACAAGGAGACTATAATCGACGCACTGGAACAAGCGTTAATTTCAGCGTATAAAAAGAATTTTGGATCTGCCCAAAGCGTAGAGGTGTCCATAGATAGAAACACAGGCCAAATTAGAGTTTACGCTTTAAAAACAATAGTTGATGAAGTAACTGATGCAGCTACCGAAATGTCTATTGAGCAGGCCCGAATATTCGGACCTGATTTTGAAGTAGGCGACATAGTTGAGGTGGAAGTTACACCGAAAAAATTCGGGCGCATTGCGGCTCAAACAGCTAAGCAGGTTGTAATGCAACGAATTCGCGAAGCTGAGCGAGGACTTATCTTTGACGAATTTGCAAACCGGGAGGAAGATATTGTAAACGGTGTAGTAAGCCGATTTGACAGAAAAAATGTGGTTATCGACTTAGGAAAGGCTGAGGCTGTTTTGCCGCCTTCAGAACAAACACCGGGGGAAAAATACAATATCCATGATCGGATAAAAGTATATGTAATCAATGTCAAAAAAACAAATAAGAATCCCCAAATATATGTATCCAGAACTCATCCCGGCCTCGTAAAAAGGCTGTTGGAGCTGGAAGTTCCTGAAATTGCAGATGGAACTGTTGAGATTAAGACCATTGCAAGAGAAGCTGGTTCAAGAACAAAGATTTCCATTTTCTCCCGTAACGAAAATGTGGATCCTGTCGGAGCCTGTGTAGGGCAAAGAGGAGGCCGCATAAGGGCAATTGTTGATGAGTTGCGGGGTGAAATGATTGATGTTATTAAATGGAGTCAGAGTGATGAAGAATATATAGCCGCCAGTCTAAGTCCTGCTAAGGTACTGCAGGTGGATTTAGATGAAGAGAATAAAGTTGCAAGAGTAGTTGTACCGGATTTTCAGTTGTCGCTTGCCATAGGTAAAGAAGGACAAAATGCGAGACTTGCAGCCAAACTAACAGGCTGGAAAATTGATATTAAGAGCGAGTCGCAATTAAGGAATCAAATTGAATCTCAGCTCTTTAATCTGGACTCCATATCTTATGAAGATGATGAATACGAAGCTGATTTGGACGAAGTAACAGAAGTGTCAGGTGACACAGAACCGGAACAGGAATATAATGCGGAAGAAGATTTAGATGCAGCTGAAGAGAAAAATTATGACCAGGAAGCTGATGCTGTAGAAGATACCGATGTACCGGATGAGGAAATTTCAGAACAAGAGACTGAAGCAGAAATTGAGCCGGAGGAAAAAGTTTAACGATAATTTAGAACCATTTAAGGGGTTAGATTATGAAAACAAGAAAAATTCCTATGAGACGATGTGTGGGATGCCGGGAAAAAAAGGATAAACGAGAGCTTCTCAGAATTGTTAAAAACAATGAAGGAGAAATATTTGTGGATCCCACCGGAAAAAAAAACGGACGCGGCGCTTATATATGTAAAAGCATAGAATGCTTTAATAAAGCACGAAAAGCAAAGAGTCTCAGCAGTGAGTTTTCCTGTGAGATCCCGGAATCGGTTTATGATGAAATAAATAAACAACTGGAGGGCTATGTGGGAAGATAAAATTTACTCTTTTATTGGATTAGCAAAGAAGGCCGGAGCCGTTATGGCGGGTGAAGGGTCAACGCAGATATCGCTGAAGAAAGGGAAAGCATACTTGATAATTATTGCGGAAGATGCTTCTTACAACACAAGAAAAAAGATGGATACAGCTTTGCATAACAGCAAGATTCCTCTCGTTGAATTCGGACAAAAGAATAAACTGGGTCAAATGCTGGGCAAATCCTATCTTTCAGTTATTTCTGTCACAGATCACGGTTTTGCTGAGAGAATAAAAGAACTGATTGAACAAAACAAGAATAATGATAATACGGCACACGGGGGTGGCTTTTTTGAACAAACCAAAAATTCATGAGCTGGCAAAGGAACTGAATGTAACAAGCAAAAGGCTCATGGAAAAACTTAATGAAATAAATATTTTTCCCAGGAGTCATATGACTACCCTGGAGGAGGATGAACTTCAAAGACTATATAAACATATAGGAGTAGTTCAGCGCGACAAAGATGATGCGGATAGTTCGCCGAGCAATGGTGATGCTAAGCCTGACTTATCAGAGGCCAATACAAGAAAAAGTGCCCCACGTATCATTAGAAAAACAGAGGTTATCTTCCATGATGAACCTTTGGTACAAGAGCCAAAGGAGAAAAGAGACCGGAAGACTATTGTCCGCACGTCAGACAGTAATGATGGTTTAATGGCCGGGTTTACCCGTAAAAAAGACAGTGCTGTTGTCAATGTCAGAAAGCGGACAAAACCGGAGCGAACAAAACCTGCAGAGGAAACCAAACCTGTGGCAAAGGTGGATACCGGGAAACTTACCAATGCACCTCAAGAGCCGGTTGGTGATATATTAAGCATTAAGAAAGTTACAAAAAGACCTAAGGATATAAAAAATGAAGAAGTGAAAAGCACTAGTGCTAAAGAGCAGGAGAATATGCAAAAAGACGCTATTATTGATGAGACAGAAATACAGGTTATAAAAAAGGTTGAAAAAGTTTCGAAAAGACCTGTTGAAAGTGCTGGAAAAGAACAGGCAGAGAGTGAAAAGAGCAGCGAAAAAGCAGCTAAGACCGAGACTATTGATACTCAGGCAGCTAAGCAAAAGGACACAGCTGAAGAAAAGTCCGTTGCTGCTGAGGCGAAAGATATAAAGAAACCGTCTCGTCAGGAAGCCGACACTTTAAATAAGGTCGAATCTAAAGAGATAAAACAGGAAGAAAAGCCTGGTGAGAGGGATACGTCTAAAGCTCCGGTGCAGGGCCAGCAAGGGACTGTGTCTAAACCCCGTAATAGAGCACCACGTGATAGTGGATACCAAGGTCAGCGTCGAGGCAGCGGTTCTGCAGGAATGCGTCCTTCATTTGATAAAGACGCAAAATCAGGCGACCTAAGAAGTGACGGAGGCAGAGGAGCTTCAGGTAGCAGAAACAAGCCTTTAACTATCCCCAAAGCTGTTACACCTCCCGGATTAGTGGAAGAAAAAGTCTTAACCAGAGGAGAGAGAAGATCCTTCCAGGGAGTTGAAAAGCAAAAGGAAGAGAAGAAAGAACTCAAGAGAGATCTTGCCCGTTCTAATGTCGCTAGCGTCAGCAAGAGCAAACAATTAAAAAAGAAGCTGGATACAGTTATTGGACATAAAGCCAGGGTTAAAGATATGATGTCCGATGATTTTGTCATTGATGTTTTTTATGATGATACCGAGGAAGCTATAAATATTAAGAAAGCCGGGAGAAGGATTAAGAAGAATAAAACAAAAGAGAAATATATACCTCCAAAGGCAGTATTAACTGATATCACAGTTAACGAGACCTTAACTATTAAAGAGCTTGCCGAGGCGTTGAAAAAATCGGTGGCTGAAGTGATTAAACGTCTGTTCCTTATGGGAATAACAGCTACGCAAAACGAAGTAATCGACTATGAAACTGCCGCAATTATAGGTGATGAATTCGGGGTTAAGGTTCATAAAGCGGTAGTGTTAAGTCATGAAGACATCTTGTTTGATGACTCCGAAGACGGTGATGACGAACTAGAACCGAGAGCTCCTGTTGTTGTTGTGATGGGTCATGTCGACCATGGTAAGACATCGCTTTTGGATGCCATTAGAAGCGCAAATACTGCTGAACAGGAAGCGGGTGGAATTACCCAGACAATTGGTGCTTATACTGTGAACCTTCATGGCAGAGATATAACATTCCTTGATACACCCGGACACGAAGCCTTTACAGCAATGCGGGCCAGAGGTGCACAGGTTACTGATATTGCAATCCTTGTGGTTGCGGCTGACGATGGTGTTATGCCCCAGACAGTTGAAGCCATTAATCACGCTAAAGCAGCCGGAGTATCAATTATAGTTGCAATAAATAAGATTGATAAGCCTGACGCCAATCCTGACAGAGTCAAACAGGAACTGGCGGAGCATGGACTTCTTATAGAAGAATGGGGCGGTGATATTATTGCCGTACCTGTGTCAGCTAAGAAAAATGAGAATATAGATATGCTCCTTGAGATGGTGCTGTTAACAGCTGATATCCTTGAATTGAAGGCTAACCCGAATAAACAGGCAAAAGGTACTGTTATCGAAGCCCAGCTTGACAAAAAAAGAGGCCCGGTGGCAACTCTTCTTGTTCAAAGGGGAACTCTAAAAATCGGAGATGCTATACTAACAGGGGCAACTTTTGGACATGTACGTTCTATGATAAATGACAGAGGACGAAAGATAAAAGAAGCCGGTCCTTCCATGGCTGTGGAGATTTTTGGACTTTCAGAGGTTCCCGAGGCAGGTGACGTTTTCTATGTAGTAACTGACGAAAAAGTTGCTAAGCAGCTGGCAGAAAAACGTAGAGAAGAACAACACCAGAAACAAATCGGGCGGTCAAAAATATCGCTGGAAGATCTCTTTAGCCAGATTCAACAGGGGAATGTCAAGGAGTTGAATCTTATAATTAAGGCCGATGTTCAAGGCTCTGTAGAAGCCATTCGGACCAGTATGGAGAAATTATCAAATGACGAGGTAAAGGTTAAAGTAATCCACGGAGCTGTTGGAGCTGTCATTGAAGCCGATGTAACCCTTGCAGAGGTATCCAACGCAATAATCATAGGATTCAATGTAAGACCTTCTGCTCAGGTAACTGAAATGGCTAAGGAAGCCGGCGTTGATATGAGACTCTACAGAGTAATATATGATGCCATAGAGGATATCGAAAAAGCTATGAAGGGAATGCTGGATCCTGTTTACAAAGAAGTTGTTAACGGGCATGTCGAGATTCGCCAGTTATTCAAAGTATCTGGTGTTGGAACCATCGGTGGTGCTTATGTTACAGACGGGAAAATTCTTAGGAATTCAGAGGTCAGAATTATCCGTGACGGTATCGTTATACATGAAGGAAAACTGGCATCACTCAAGCGATTCAAGGATGATGTAAGAGAAGTTGCTGCTGGTTATGAATGTGGTGTAATGATTGAACGTTATAATGACATAAAGGAAGGCGACATTGTCGAATCCTTCCACATGGAAGAAATAGAAAGATAATAAAATAATGTTAGTCTTAATTCACCGCCTTAGATTGTTTAAGGCGGTGAATTTGAAAATATGCAACCTAAGCTCATTTTGGGGAATATATATATAATGGAATAATTAAAAGGTACGGTGGGATTATGGATAGAACAGACAGATTATCTGAAGAAGTAAAAAAGGAACTGAGTGATTTGATAAGAAATCAGCTTAAAGATCCCAGACTTCCTGAATTAGTTTCAATAACGGCAGTTCGCATAACTAAGGATCTTCGATACGCCAAGGTTTATGTCAGCGTATTTGGGGACGATGATAAAAAAAATGGTGCCTTGGCCGCTCTAAAGAGCGCCTCTGGCTTTATTCGCCATGAGATAGGTCAGAGAATCAATATAAGATATATTCCTGAGTTTACATTTATACTGGATGATTCAATAGAAAAAGGGATGTATATCAGCAAGCTGATTGATGAAACCATTAGCGGGGACAAGTCATCAAAATCCGGTTCAGATCGGGATAAAGATTAATGGGGAGCTTAATATGTTTGACGAAACACTCCAAAAAATCTCAGAACATCTTATGGATTCAGAAGATGTAGTTCTTCTGCCTCATATAAATGCAGACGGCGATGCTTTGGGAGCCGCACTTGCTTTGGGCTTAGCTTTATCTGACATGGGCAAGAACGTAGATATACTTCTGGAGGAGGAGGTTCCATCCAATCTGGATTTTCTTCCAGGACAGGAGTTAATAAAGACAACCCCTAAGGATCGATATACTACTGCAGTTAATATTGATAACGGGGATATTTCACGGCTTGGCAAACGGGAGCCTTATTTTTGGGACGCAAAAATAAGGCTTAGCATAGATCATCATGCTACCAACCGAGTTGAAGCCCATTACTCATATGTAAATATAAAATCTTCTGCTACAGGTGAGATAGTCTACGATTTGATTTTAAACTATTTTAAAAGAAACCTTAACAAGGATATATCCATATGTCTTTACACAGCTATTGTAACTGATACAGGCGGATTCAGGTATACCAACACAACTCCCGAAACACTGATGATTTGTGCAGATTTAATGAGGTATGAGATTGATTTTCCTTATGTTATAAAAAAAGTATTCGATATGATTTCCTATACAAAGTTGTATCTTATGAAAAAGACAATAAACTCATTAAGACTATTAGAAAATGGAAAGCTGGCAGTATCCTATTTAACTTATGAAGATATCCAAAACTATAATGTTAAGAATGATGATTTCGAAGGATTGGTCAATATTGGACGTAATCTTGAAGGCGTAGAGGTTTCGGTATTTCTGCGGGAAGACGAAGAAGGAAACTTCAGAGGTAATCTAAGATCCAATAACTATGTTGATGTATCCGAAATCGCAGAGAAATTTGACGGAGGCGGTCATAAACGGGCTGCCGGTTTTAATAGCACCGGCCCCCGTGAGAAACTTATAGAAAAACTTATTGAGGTAATTGTGCCCAAAATTCGAAGGGAAACCAGATGAACGGAATTATAATTGTAAATAAACCAACAGGTATCACTTCGTTTGATGTTGTTTCCAGAATACGCAGATTGTATCAGATAAAAAAAGTCGGACATACAGGTACACTGGATCCTGATGCCAGCGGTGTGCTGCCTCTTTGTATAGGAAAAGCAACCAAAGTCATAGAGTATTTGATGGATGAAGATAAGGCCTATCGGGTGGGGCTGCTTTTGGGTGCTGCTACCGACACCCAGGATGCAACCGGCAGTATTATTCTTGAAAAACCGGTTTTAGTTTCTGATGAAGAAATTGAAACTGCAATAAATAGCTTTATGGGGGATCAAGAACAGATTCCTCCTATGTATTCAGCAGTGAGAATAAAGGGAAAAAGACTTTATGAACTCGCCAGAAGAGGAATTGAGGTGGAGCGAAGTCCCAGGCCAATAACCATCTATAAGATAGATATTTTAAATATTGAGCGGAAATCAGATAAGGTTCATGTAACTTTTGAGGTTGAGTGTTCAAAAGGTACATACGTAAGAACCCTTTGCCATGATATAGGCCAGCTCCTGGGCTGTGGCGGGCATATGAATTCACTGATAAGAACCCGTTCAGGACCATTTATGCTGGATGATTCATATACATTGGATGATCTGGAAGAAATAAAATCAAAGATGAAATTAGAAACTGCGTTAATTTCTATGGATAAGGCGCTTTTGAAAATGCCCTCAGTATATATATCCCATAATAATGCTCTCAGGTTGAAAAATGGTCTTTCGGTGCCATTAGGGGGATTGACAGCAGACTTTATTAGAGTGTACCATGAGAGCGGTGTCTTTCTTGCCATAGGAAAAACCATACAGGAAGATGCGCATTTAAGGCTGCGAACTCATAAATGGATTGGCAATGACAGCATTGGACTATGAAAGGAAGGAAAAGTTTGCGAGTTATTACACAAATCCATGACAATACTTTTCGGAAACACACCGGGGTGGGACTTGGCAATTTTGATGGTCTCCACATTGGTCATATGGCACTTATCAATACTCTGATCAGTGAGTGTAAGTTAAATGATTTACATTCTGTAGTATATACTTTCACTAAGCATCCGGAGACTATGCTCCGAAAAACTTTGATGAATCAGCTTATTACAACAAATGAGCAAAAGACAAAGATTTTGGAGTCAACTGCATTGGACACCTTATACTATAAGGAATTTGATGAAGACTTTTCCCGATTGTCACCAGAAGAGTTTATAAAAAATATTCTCATTGATACTCTAAACGTCCGCCTGACAGTTGTAGGATTTAACTACAGATTTGGATATAAAGGAAAAGGAGATATAGAATATCTTAAAAAAAGCGGAGAAAAGTATGGTTTTAGAGTTATAGTAATACCTCCGGTAAAAGTAAAGTCTGAAATAGTGAGCAGCACGCTTATTCGTGATTATATAAAAAAGGGTAAAATGGAACGGGTTTTCCAGCTGTTAGGCAGGCATTTTTCATTATATGGGACAGTAGTTGCTGGAAGGCGTATGGGAAGAACTCTGGGCTTTCCGACTGCTAATATTATCGCGCACCCCAAGATGGTGGTACCAGCCAACGGTGTCTATATTACAAAAACAAAATATGGAAGCAAATGGATGAATAGTATTACCAATGTTGGTATTGCCCCTACTCTCAGGGAAGACAGCACTTTTTCTATAGAAACTCATCTGTTGGATTATGATGAGGATATTTATGGAAAAGATATTGAGGTTTGTTTTATTCAGAAGTTAAGAGATGAAAAAAAATACGATAATATTGAAGCCTTAAAGAAACAAGTTGCTGAAGATATAAAAAGGGTCAGGTGCTATTGGGAAGTGCTTAAATAACCCTGTATAGAAGTGGATATATGGTACTATGTTTAATAATGCATAGTTAATATCAGACATATCAATTTTTTCATAAACTTATTAAAGAATGTATAAGAATGCAAAATACTGGAAACACTCTTGTTCTAAGGGGTGTGTATGATTGCATATAAAACGTTTAAAAGCATTTCGCTCTGTATTTATATTCTTACTAATCATGGTTGCAATAAAACTATATAATATCCAGGCCACTACAGGAAAACAGTATTCAACAGAAGCTGCTATCCAACAAAGCCGAAACCGGATTATTTACAAAGAACGTGGTGATATTCTGGACAGAAACGGTATCAGCTTTACTGGACGGGACACCTACTGGAAAGCTATTTTACAGCCGGTTACTCTTTTAAATAATCCAAATTCACTAATGATAGTTGCAGACGTGCTGGGTTTTGATACAGTGTTTTTAAAAGAGCAGCTATCTAAGGATAATTTACCTTATGTAACTAATATTACAGCTGCCCAGGCAAGGGCTATATCGGATTCTTCATTGACAGGTATAAGTGTTATAGACCTAAAAAGGCGTTATAACGAATCTACATTGGCTCCACATATACTGGGTTATGTAGATAAAAACGGAGCGGAAGGTCTGGCAGGAATTGAAAAAGCATACCAAAATACTCTTAACCGTGGAGGCGGTGTATATGTAGGTATATTGGCCGATGCGGGGAATAGTTTTATGAATGAGCTGGGTTATCGTATATGGAACAGTATGGGTAAGGAGCGACTTAATATACAATTAACTCTGGATTACCATCTTCAAAACATTGTTGAAAGTACAATGGACCATATGGTAGACAAAGGTGCAGTTGTGCTATTGGATATATTGACGGGTGATATTTTGGCAATCGCCTCAAGGCCGGATTTTAATCCTTCAAATATTAATCCTTATTTACTGGATGAAGAACAGCCGTTATTTAACAGGGCTCTTGGAGCCTACACTCCGGGGTCAATATTTAAAATGATAACTGCAGCAGCAGCTCTGGAAGATGGTTTCTCACCGGATACTATGTATAATTGTCCCGGATATGTGGATTTAGGTGGTTTGAGAATGAAATGTACCAGCTACGAGGATGGAGGACATGGAAATATTAATATGGTTCAAGCCTTTGCCAGATCATGCAACTCATATTTTATCAATTTAGGAATTGAAATCGGCCGGGATAAAATATTAGAAATGGCAGATAATTTCGGGCTTGCCAGAAATACTGGTTTAGAAAATGAAGGTATTGAAGAGTCTACAGGTACTCTACCCAGCTATATAGGGGATGCATCGCCAGCTGAAATAGGCAACATATCCATCGGCCAGGGTGAAATACTAATATCTCCGGTTCAGGCCGCCAACATAGCTTCAGTTATTGCAAACGGAGGACTTTTAAATGATGTGTCCCTGATAAAGGCTATTGTAAATAATCAAGGTCAAAAAATCAGAAATATCAGCACGCCAGCCTGGAGCAGAGTAATCTCAAAAGAGACTGCAGCTGCTCTTCAAGGAATGATGCTCTTAACAGTTCAATCAGGAACCGGTAAATGGGCAGATATAGGTGGCCATGGCGGAAGTGCCGGGAAAACCGGGAGCGCTGAAACAGGATGGATAAAAGACAACAGAAATATTTTGCATGCATGGTTTTCAGGATATTTTCCAGTAGATTGCCCGCGCTATGCACTTTGTGTCTTTATAGAGGATGGGCAAAGCGGATCGAGCAGTGCGGCTCCGATTTTTGCAGAAATATCTGCGCAAATTATGGATGCAGGCTACTAATCACAGTAATACAGTTCTAATATCATGGTGTATAAAGGAAAGCGACAATCGATAAACTTCGTCATATTTCCCTTGTTTAATAATTATATAAATAGAAAAACCTGCTTATAATGTACATATTAGCCTTTATATACAGGTAATACAAAAACTTTTCTTGTAAAATGTGGAAGATAGCACTATAATTAATTATATAGAATAAGGGAGGTTTTAGTGTGAATGAAAAAATAAGAGTTCTTGTAGCTGATGATAATGATGCGTTTGGTATGATTATCACAGAGTATTTAGAGAGTCAGAATGACATTGAGGTAACAGCCAGGGTTGAGAATGGTGAGGATGCAATTGAAATGATTGAAAAAACAAAGCCGGATATTGTTGTACTTGATATTATTATGCCGAGGCTTGACGGGTTAGGTGTTTTAATGAAGTACAAGAATGTCCCTGCATCCGATAAGCCCTTATTTATTATCCTATCTGCAGTAGGGCAGGACGCAATCACACAGCAAGCTCTCTCCTTAGGTGCAATTTATTATATAGTAAAACCTTTCGATTTAAGTGTACTGGTTGAAAGAATCAGAGAATTAGTGAGAACCCATGTTCCGACTGTAATCAGGATGGAACCGGCGGCTCAACCTGTCAGCCTGTCAAAATCAAATTATGGGGGAGACAATGTTCAGACAAGAATAACTCAAATAATGAGAGATGTTGGAGTTCCTGCTCATATTAAGGGATATCAGTATATGCGGGATGCCATTATAATGGCCGTTAAAGATCGTGAGATAATAAGTGCGGTAACAAAAAGGCTATATCCTGAACTTGCAAAGAACCACAAGACAACCCCCAGCAGAGTTGAGCGTGCTATACGACACGCAATCGAAGTTGCATGGAACCGGGGGAAGGTAGACACTATCAATGATTTATTTGGTTACACCATTAATACCCGCAAAGGAAAGCCCACTAATTCTGAATTCATAGCATTAGTTGCTGATACATTAAGGCTCAGTGAAAAAGTAGCAAACTGAAGTTAATAAGTAATAGTGTGTCAGTAGTGGTAAAAAATTTATTTTTCTACTTGTATAATTATCATTGCGGTGGTATACTAATTTAGTAAGTCAGTCTTATACGCATGGATTTATTCTTTATTAGTTCAAGCTCTCTTAGATTATTTGGAGTTAGTAGTAAAGAAGACTTAATCCAAATATATTAAGGGAGGTATAGGCTAATGGCAGACAAAACTTTATCATGCAAAGATTGCAACTCGGAATTTATTTTTACTGAGGGAGAGCAGGCTTTCTATCAGGAAAAAGGATTTGAGAACGAGCCCCAGAGATGCCCAGATTGCAGAAGGGCAAGAAAAATGGAAAGAAACAATCGTAATAGAAGTTTCGGCGGCGGAAATCGTTGGTAATCAGAAAGAAGAGCACATGCTCTTCTTTTTTATTGCTTATGGGAACGGGGACAGATACCTTGTTCCGCCTTGGGGTGTCTTCCAGAGGTCGCATCAGACCCCTTTATGTCACCGCATAAGATTCTTCGCTGACGCTCAGAATGACATGGGGGGGCTCAGAGTTCCCACGCGTTACCCGCACCACGATAAATGAATTTAAGTAGGGAGGAACCGCTGCCGATATCATACGTAAAGCGGAGCATGGATTGCGGAGCGTCGCGAATAATTTCCGGATGAAATTCCTGAGCGGCACGCATGACATTGGCTAAAGGTTTCACATGGTGTTTTCATAGAATGGCTGGTTGATTTCCCAACTGCAATTCTGTATAAAAAAGAGGGCCTTATACCAGGCCCTGTGTCGGCAGATTAAATCAAGAAGACCAATCAGGTTTAGGCGTTTAAAGATGAAGCTATGTTTGGTAAGGAGATTTTATTTCGCTGTTTACAGTATGTTGATTAGCAGCAACACCTGCAGCAGCAACAACATCTGCAACAGCAACAACATCTGCAACAACATCTACAACAGCACCTGTTTCGCCTTCGGTTCCAGATACCGAAAAACATAGAATTCTCCTTTGTACAAGCTCCTATTACATAGTATTCGTATTCGGGCAATAATGCCACTACCCATCATTAGAATTATAATTGAGATATTTTTCAACAAAAAGGTTTTATTTTTGTGAAAATAAGTGCATAATAATATATAGTGCAAATGCGAATCATTCCCAATTACAAAGGAGTTATTATGAAAAAAACTGGTTTGTTAATATTAACTTTTATGCTATTTCTGGTATTTTCAGCATGTAGCGGGCCTGACGGCAATATAGGTTTTGAGCAGGATAAGGATACTTTAATTGTAACCTCATTTTATCCGATGTATATATTTACAAGTAACATAGCAGATGGTATTGAAGGTGTCAGAGTAGTCAACATGACTGAACCTCAAACAGGATGTCTTCATGATTATCAGTTGGTTCCTGCAGATATGAAAATTCTGGAGAAAGCAGATATTTTTATTATTAACGGAGCCGGAATGGAGTCATTTCTGGAAAAAGTAATTAGTCAGCTCCCTGAGCTTACCATAATCGAAGCAGCAAAGGGTATGGAACTTCTGGATGATGAGAACGGAGAGAAGAACCCGCATGTATGGGTTAGTATCAGCGGAGCAATTCAAGAGGTAAGAAATATTACAGATGGCCTTATAGCAGCTGATCCGGCAAATGAGACCTTTTATAGAAAAAACAGTGAGAATTATATAAAAAAACTCGAGGCTCTTAAACAAAGTATGCATGATGCTTTAAAAGATATCGAAACCAGAGATATAGTTACATTCCACGAGGCTTTTCCATACTTTGCCCATGAATTTGATCTGAATATTGTTTCAGTGATCGAGAGAGAGCCTGGTTCAGAACCAAGTGCTGGTGAATTGGCCGAAACTATAAAAGCTATAAATGAAGCTCAGGTCAAGGTGCTTTTTACAGAACCCCAGTACTCGCCTAAGGCAGCAGAATCAATTGCTGCCCAGACGGGAGCAAAGATTTATATTCTTGATCCGGTGGTTACAGGTCCTAAGGACGCAGAGTCAGATAGCTATGAAAGAATAATGAAAGAGAATTTAGAAGTATTAATTGAGGCGTTAAAATGAAGAATGTTTATATTTCTGAAAACAGTTGTCAAAAACGAAGCTGTGGGTTGTGTTGTACAAAAATAAAAAAGTTTGGTGTGACTTTGGGAAACACTGTTATCCTTAAAGATATCAATCTTCATATTCATTGTGGAGAGCTGACTGCAATTATAGGTCCCAATGGAGCGGGGAAGAGCACACTTATAAAAGCGCTTCTGGGTGATATACCCCATACCGGTTCACTGGAATATGTTCAGGCTCAAAAGGGTTCATTTCAAGTACCTGTTATGGGGTATGTACCGCAAAACCTTAATCTGGATTCTACATCCCCTACAAGTGTTCTGGATTTATTTCTTTCCTGCAGGTCTAACTTTCCTGCATGGCTTATCCGAAGAAAAAAGGAAGTGGAAAAGGTAAAGGAAAGACTGGCGGTAGTAAAAGCCCAACATCTTATAGACAGACGTCTTGGCGCTCTGTCGGGAGGAGAATTACAAAGAGTTCTTCTGGCTTTAGCATTGGACCCTGTCCCGGATTTGCTTCTTTTGGATGAGCCGGTATCGGGTATTGATCAAAATGGAATGGAATTGTTTTATGAAACAGTGTCAGCTCTTAGAAAAGATTACGACCTTACAATTATTTTAGTATCCCATGACCTTGATATGGTTCAGCGATATGCAGACAGGGTTGTCTTGCTGAATCATACTGTCCTTGAAGTGGGGCCACCGGATGTGGTGCTTCAAAGTCAGAGTTTTTATGACACATTTTCATTGACATGGCATAAGCAAGAAAAATAGGGGGAGACAAAAATTAATGGAGTTTTGGTATAAACTTTTAGAAATACTGCCCTTTGAATGGGCAAAAGCAGGGCAAATGATTTTTATGAAGAATGCGCTGCTTTCAATTATACTTTTAACACCTATATTTGCTTTATTGGGGACAATGGTGGTTAATAACAGGATGTCATTTTTTTCCGATGCACTGGGTCATGGAGCCTTTACAGGCGTAGCTATTGGTGGGCTTTTAGGCTTTGTTCAACCTATAAGTTCAGCAGTAGTATTCTCAATAGTATTTGCTTTTCTCATAGCTCTTATTAAACATAAGAGTAAAATGGCCAGCGATACAGTTATCGGAGTCTTTTCTTCTACCGCTATTGCTTTGGGAATATTTCTTGCCACTCTTGGGGGCAAGAGCTTTGCTAAGCTAAATACTTATTTGATTGGTGATATATTGAGTATTACACCAAAGGAGATATTATTACTGGCCGTTGTTCTTTTTCTTGTGGCAGTATTTTGGTTTCTGGTATTTAATAAGCTGCTGATTGTCAGCGTGAACCCGTCATTGGCAGGAAGCAGGGGAATACATACCTTCTGGTATGAGGTTATATTCAGTTGTGCTGTCGCCGTTATTGTTACTGTTTCAATGTCATGGATAGGTTTATTGGTGATTAATTCGTTTTTGGTTCTCCCGGCAGCATCAGCCCGAAATATTGCTCAAAATCAGAGACAGTACCATATTTTAGCCCTTGTTTTTTCTGTTTTTTCAGGAGTTGCCGGTCTTATTCTGTCATATTATATTGAGACTGCCACCGGCTCAACCATTGTAATTATTTTGGCAATTATCTTTTTCGCCACATATTTTTTGAGAAAGAAGTTTGCCTGAGGAGGATTTATAATGGGAGCCAAAAAAAATTATAATGATATATTAAAAAACCGGAATCTTAAGGTAACAAAACATAGATATGCAATACTGGAATCCCTGGAAAAAAGCAAACTGCCGGTTTCTGCTGAGAGTTTGTATATTGAGCTTAAGAAAAAAGGTATCTCAATTAGTCTTTCTACTGTATACAGGAGTCTGGAGGCATTGTATAAAAAAGGTATTGTTATTAAAAGCATATTGCCAGATTACAACAAAGCTGTGTTTGAATATAATCATAATGAGCATCGGCATCATATGATATGCATCAAATGTCATAAAATGCAGCCGGTTACCGGATGTCCTCTTGAAGAATATGAAAAACTCATTGAAAGCAAATTTAATTTTACTGTAAAAGGCCATAATCTTGAGGTATACGGATATTGCGATGGTTGTGAATCAAAAACTGAGGACTAAGGCTTAATTCTCACTTTAATTCTTTATATGAATGATCAAGGAAGGTTATGATGGGTTTGTTATTAAAGAAAGATGTTTTGAAATAGCATACAGATTGCGCACATTTTATTGACAAACATTTTACCTTAATATATAGTTTTTCTTAAATCAAAAAACACTTAAGGTGACTGATTGGTACCTGGAGCATATCTTGAATAGGAGAACTGATAGAACGAAATATGTAAAAGAAGGGCATAGCATATGGTAAGGAGTTTGATATATGTTTCTATCGAATGATACAATTTTTGAATTAGAGAAAGAATATGGGACACCTCTTTATGTATATTCCGAAGCAATTTTAAGGGAAAGATGCAGAGAGATGAAAAACCTTCTTCCGAGCAAGAATTTGAGAGTAAACTACTCTGCCAAAGCCAACACTAATTTAGAACTTTTGAAAATAATAAGAGACGAAGGTCTGGATGTTGATGCCATGTCCCCCGGAGAAATATACATCGAACAATTGGCCGGCTTTGACAGCAAGCAGATTTTTTTCATAAGCAATAATGTATCAGCCGAGGAAATGCGTTATGCAATTGACAGAAATATTTTAATAAGTGTAGATTCACTCTCTCAACTGGAAATGTACGGGCAGATTAATCCCGGTGGTAAAGTAGCTGTGCGTTTCAATCCCGGGAAAGGTGCGGGACACCACGAGAAGGTAATAACCGCCGGGGAAAAAACTAAATTTGGAGTGCAAAAGGAATTGATACCCCAGGTTAAGGCTATCGTTGAAAAGTATAATTTGACTTTAGAAGGTATAAATCAACATATAGGCTCGCTTTTCCTTGATTGGCAGGATTACATTGAGGGTGTTTGCTCGTTTTTGGAGATAGCTAAAGAATTTCCGAATATATCCTTTTTGGATATCGGGGGAGGTTTCGGCGTTCCTTACAAACCCGGGGAAAGCAGACTGGATTTGGAGAAACTCGGTAAAGAGCTGGATATAGTGTTAACGAGGTTTTTGGAGGGGTACCCCAATAAGGAAATAGAATTCAAAATAGAACCCGGCCGGTATATTGTGGCAGAATGCGGAGTTTTGCTGGGCAGTATTAACTCAGTGAAAAAAAGCTATGATACAACCTACATCGGAACAGATATAGGTTTTAATGTTCTTGCCCGGCCTGTTATGTATGATTCATATCATGAGGTGAAAATAGTAAAGAGGAATAACAAAATGAATAAGAACCATACCCGGGTAATAGCAACAATTGTAGGAAATATTTGTGAGAGTGGTGATATACTTGCCCACCAGAGGGAGATTCCAGTTGCTGAAGTTGGTGATATAATAACTGTATTTAATGCCGGTGCTTACGGTTATGTCATGTCGTCAAATTACAATTGCAGGCTTCGACCTGCCGAGGTACTTATAGATCTTAACGGAGAAGCCAGACTAATCCGCAAAAGAGACACATTGGAATCTTTGGTTCAGAATTTTATTTCATTATAGATTTACTGCTGGCTTTTTGCAGAGAACTTTTTAGTCTATTAATCTATGCAGGTAGTAAAATAGTATAAGGAAAAGCTGGTATGAGGGAATAGAATGATTGAGCGGATGTTGCAACTGTTTATAAAGGACCATGAAAATACTGCAGATAATGTTGTGAGAGGAAGATATGCAACATTCGCTGGAGTATTTGGTATTGTTACGAATATTTTTCTGTTTGCTATTAAATTTATTGTAGGATTGCTTTTTAACAGTATTGCCGTTACTGCTGACGCAGTAAACAATCTGACAGACGCAGGGTCATCTATCATTGTCCTTGTGGGCTTTAAACTATCCAGAAAACCGGCGGATGAGCAGCATCCCTATGGCCATGCCCGGGCAGAGTATATAACCGGGTTTTTAGTGTCGGTAGTTATTTTACTTTTAGGCATTGAACTAATAAAGGCATCCTTTGATAAGGTTTTAAATCCTGATCCAATAGAGTTCAGTTACATGACTGTAATTGTTCTTGTAATATCCATACTGATTAAACTCTGGCAGGGGATTGTAAATAAAAGCCTGGGAAGGCGCATAGATTCAACGGCTTTGATTGCCACAGGCCAGGATAGTATGAATGATGTTATTTCAACTTCATCGGTTCTGGCTGCCACTGTCTTTGCCAAATTAACAAATATCCAGATTGACGGTTATATGGGTATAGCAGTTGCTCTGTTTATTATTTATTCAGGGATTAAACTGGTTAAAGAAACACTTAATCTTCTTATGGGCACTGCACCTGACCAGGAGCTGGTTTCTGCTATTGAGAAGGAGATATTAAGCTATGAGGGAGTTTTAGGACTTCATGATCTTGTGGTCCATAGCTATGGCCCGAATAAAACCTTTGCTTCTGTTCATGTGGAGGTAGATGCAAACGAGGATTTGCTGGAGAGCCATGATCTTATCGATAATATTGAAAAAGAAATAACTAACAGGTTTAATGTTAATACAGTCATCCATATGGACCCTATTGTAATTGACGATGAAAGGGTAAATGATTTACGTCGGAAAGTTGATGAAATAGTACGAGGAATAGATGAAAGATTATCTATACATGACTTTCGGGTTGTATTAGGGAAGACTCACAGTAACCTGATATTTGATGTATTATTGCCTTCCTCCTATAATTGCTGTGAAACTGAGCTGAGAAAAAACATTGATGATGAAATCAAAAAAATTAATGTCACATTCCATAGTGTAATAACGATTGATAGGGAGTACACCTCTACAACCAATAACTAATTGAATATAACTGACAGATAACAGGAAAACTATTTCGAGAATTATTGGCAAAGCCCTTATTAATTGAGGTAAAAATGGCTGTTGGAATACGGATGATTACGCTTATTGCTGTAATAGGAATATTAGTATCAGGGCTTCAGGTTATCATATGGAGACTATCAAAAGAAAAGGTGTTCTTTAAGTATATCCCTACAATTGTTCTTCTGATTGTGACCATAGTATGTGTTATTAAGGCTGTATGGTTTTCAACGGGTATGGAGGATCTGGCATACTTTATAACAGCATTACTGGCATTTGGAGTTTTGATAATATCTCTTGTTACGGGTATTGTAATTGATATAGTAACCAAATCCAAGAGACAAAACTATGTTTAAACTTAGAGGCTGCTTATAAACAGCCTCTCAAATCATTCTGAGCGTTAGCGAAGAATCTTATTAGATCCTATGTCAATAAAAAGGTGCCGTGAGTGATGTCAACTGACGTAAGCGGAGCATGGATTGCGTAGCTACGCGACTTGAATCCTGGATGGATTCACTTAAGCGGCGCAGTTGACTCACTCTACAGGCACCTTTTGCAGTTTAACTGATTTCAACAAAGCCAAATTAATAATAGAACTTCATAAACTTAATTGAATAGAAGTCACACAGGAGTATATCATCAGTTTCAATTGGGTTTATCAATATGTAATTTGCTCCAACAGCCAATAAAGTACCTGTTTTATCTGTAAGAGTATTTGTTCCTATTAAGAATTCAACTGTAACCCTACGTCCAATCTGTGTACGCATAAAGCCATTCATGTATTGAAGACTCTCAACGGTGACAGGCATAGGCTGGTTCCAGGGAAAAATCTGCGTTGTATCCGGTGGTTGTTGACTGGGGACCATTCCAGGCAGTTGTTGTGTTATTTGCTGTTGGAACTGAGGTGCGGTTCCCAAACCGGGCCCCCCAGGAATGCCTGTCGGCATTTGATTTAACAGATCCATATACGGTGGGACAACAGGAGGAGCTCCCGAGGGTACGTTCATTGGCATTCCCCCTTGACCCGGTATGGTACCAGCAGTGCATCCGGGACAAGATGGAACATTGTAGGGCGTAACACCTGATGGTTGGTTTGTAAAACTATTCATATCTGTGAACCTCTTTTCTTGCAAAAATTATATCAGGTCTGAGCATAATACTGGGTTGGTGTGTAAAAACAATGCTGGGCTACTCGGTTGTGGTACACTCCGGATCGATTTACGGGGAAATATACGGCACAATCTGGGCTAAAAGGATTGTAGTACCAAAGACAATCATTTACAGCCAATGATTTATTACCTGAGAGTGCCCAATCCGCAATATCATAGTGAACCTGTAAAGGCGTCATATTGTAAATATTTTGAGGATTGTACTGGCCAGCTACGATTTCTTTAACACATGTAAATTGGTCAGGCTGCATAATGACACGGCGTAAATCTCCCTGGCATACTCTTTGATACTCGCCGTAAGGAATATGAACTCTATTCATTACGACAGTGGCAACAGCCTTCATTCCATTGTCACCTTCGCCCTCAGCTTCACATCTGATAATTCTGGCAAATATCTCTCTTGCTGATAAAGGCATAATTTATCTCCTTTTTCCATTTAACCTGGAGCTTGTTTGAATTCTCCATTAGCATTATATTATTGAGATGGACTGGATGTTACAGAATCGGGATTAACATCTAAGGTTTCAGGAACAGAAGGATCTTTAATATCATAGACCCTGAAGTAATCATTGAGTTCGGTATTTTTCATGACTTGTGAACGATTCTTTTGAAGAAGTTTGACAATCTCATATACATTAATCCAAATCTCATTATTGCTTTCTTTTTGGCTTTCATCAAATATAAGCTGCATGCCGAAATGAAGATGTGGTGTTTTTATATTATTCACATTCATTTTTGTACTGTAACCTGTCATTCCAAGATAACCTATGACATCTCCTGCTTTAACTATCTGCCCTTCAGCTATAATATTGTTGTAAGGGTGATTTTTACGTAAATGGGCGTAGTAGTAATACCTCTTTCCATCAAAGCTCCGTATTCCTATACGCCAGCCACCATACTGATTCCAGCCCATTGCTTCCACTATACCTGATTCTACTGCTATTATGGGTGTACCTATGCTACCAATAAGATCATTTCCCAGATGTCTTCGGCGAAACCCATAAGACCTGCTGTTGCCGAAGTCATCATAGTGTGAAAAGCCATATCCCTTGGCAATTGGTGAAAATGCCTTCAGCCCATATTTTTTCACATACACTTTTTGTCCTGGATTGTCCTTATCATCAGCCTGAATTTCAAATTCTCCCACAAAACCGCCTAATACAGCCGAATATGCCTCATAATAATAGGAGTAATGCTTCATGCCGGCGGTAAGTTCTGTCATTGTACAGCCTTCATTAAGCTGCTTTACCAGCTTATCCAGGTCAGAGCTTTTATAGTTCTTGAAATTTCCGCCGTATTTTGCGGCAAGATAGGCTATAAGCTCAATCCAGTTTAGCTTTGTCTCTTTTCCGTAAGATTTTATATCAAGAGCCAGGGTTTTTTCCATCACCGAATAAGGCACATTAAAATCCACCCATTTAATAAAGTTTTTTTCTTCATCAATCTTTATGGTGCGCAAAGATGAAGTATCATTGATAATGAAACCAATAATACCGGTTGCTACTGAAAGACATATTAATATCATGCCTGCAGCTAAAATGGTTTTCTTTCTGATAATAACAAACAAGTTATCACCTCATGTATGAGCGCCACTAAAAGAATATGGCAAAAATATTTAATTATGCGTAGATTTCAGATGGAAACTATTCTGCATAAATTATAATCAGGAGACTGGTGACGGCAATAAATAACAACAGACTGCATGACTATTCTGCTTTAAGAAATGTGGTTAAGCTGAGTTGCTGCTGCCATTCAGTTTGGTACAGTCAGACGGGGTAAATCTAATGAATTATGTTTATGATGAGAAAAAAGGTATAGCTTATGCCCGCTTATATGCCTATTATTTTAGCCTGAGTGAGGATAAAAGGTTGTTTTTTTATGACAGGAACGGAAATGATTGTACAAATTTTTGCAGTCAATGTGTTTGGGCCGCATATGGTGGGTGGATTCCGGGGATTGATAATGACACAGTAAATGAAAACAAAGAACGCATTAAGAAACAAATTCGGATGATATCATCGGTTTGGTATGGTTCATTGTTTTTCAGCGGGTCCAATAAATGGTGCCGGGTAGTTGAATTCCATGATTACTCATTAGCCGCAAAGAATTCAGGGCCTTCGGCATTTAAGGTTTACGAGGGAGACTGGCAAAGTTTTAGTCCATCAAGTGTAAGAGAAGGTGATATAATACAGCTTATAGTAAAAACATATTCTCCATACCGGTATGGACATTGCCTGTATGTCACCCAAAATGGTGAATCTAATAAGGATATAAAAATATGCTGCCATAGTTATGACAGATTAGATGCACCATTAAGCGAATTCTCAGACTTTCCTGATACTTATACAAGGCTTCGGATTATGAGATACAAAAGTGCCGGATTCCCTAAATAGTCTGAACCCTTGGCAGACTCTCAAAACTCGGATCTTTACCCACTGCCGCCATTGAATGAGCCAATATGCACTCATTAAATTTAGCCCCGGCATAAAGTGCATAACGAATATCATTAACATCAGATGCTTTTTTATTTGAGTATGTATTATTTTTATCCACTATAAAGGACATCAAATCTCTCTGCTTTAAATCGGAATCCTGTTCCTTTAATAACATGCGAAAAGCCTTTAAACCCTTTCTGTAGCGGGCGATCATCATAAATTCATAATAACCGTGATGAGCTTTGGAGCCTTTATAGCCCTCTGTGTGGGGAAGGCAAAAGAAGTCTGATAAATAGTGGTTTATAGTTCCAAGATTCTTGGCAAAGCGGTACGAATAGAAAGGTTCGGAAGTTTTAAACAGGAGGTTGTCCTTGGATTTTACCACATGTGAAAGTGCATCCTTCATATAATGAGGATACTCGCCATATTTTTTGCTAATATCGGGCAGAATATTTCCGAACAAAAAGCCGCGGAGATTTAAAGATATACCCATTTTCTTTTTAATCTGTCTTCTTAAAGTAACTGCAAACATAAGATGCACAATTATGTTCATAAGTCCTCCTGCGATGTTAACCCTGATGCACTTTTTGACAGGTTTCTATACTGCAGCAACTGATTCAAAAAGTTGCACCTTTCAATTATACTGCTATATTATAACTAAAACAATGTTTTTTACCCGGAAAGTAATGGAACATTATAAAGCATGATAGAATTAAATTTATAAAAATCATGAAATGGTGGGGAATAGACTTTGCGGATATTAGTAGATGCCGATGCATGCCCGGTAAAGGATTTAATAATAAGAGTAGGCAGAGAAAAAGATATTGCTGTCGTTATGTTTATGGATACCAGCCATGCCTGGAAAAATGAAGATAATGTGGAGATGATAACAGTGGATAAAGCCAGGGATGGTGTTGATATAGCGCTGATAAATATGACAGGTAAAAATGATATAGTAGTTACTCAGGATTATGGCGTGGCCGCTCTGGCGCTTGGCAAAGGAGCAAGAGCCTTAAATCAGAACGGAATGATTTTTTCTTCGGATAACATGGATAAACTATTGTTTGAACGCCATTTAGGTCAAAAAGTCAGAAGAGCTGGCGGACGCACAAAAGGCACCCGCAAGCGCACATACCAGGATGATGAAAAGTTTGAGAGAGCCCTCAGACAATTGATTGAACAAACTTAAGTTTTGCACAAAAAGTTTTGAAAAGAAATATGATGTAATAGATATCAATAGAATGTATTGACAATGCTACATATATTCAATAAAAGTTTGAATGAACGGTGGTGAGCTGGTTGGTTGTCCATCCCTTTGAACCTGTATATCATAATCATTCACGAATTTTAATACTGGGGACATTTCCTTCAGTTAAATCCAGGGAGGAAAACTTTTATTACGGACACCCTAAAAATCGTTTCTGGGAGGTTTTATCATGCCTGACAGGACACCCTTTGCCGGAGACTATTGAAGAAAAGAAGGAGCTGTTGGCCTGTGAAGGAATTGCTCTTTGGGATGTATTAAAGAGCTGCGATATTGAAAAATCCAAGGACAGCACAATAATGAACCCCGTAGCCAATGATCTTTCTATAATATTTGATAATTGCCATATTGAGGCTGTTTTTACCAACGGTAAAAAGGCAGGAGAGTTATACAGAAAATACTGCTATCCTAATACTAATATGAAATGTCATACTCTGCCTTCCACAAGTCCTGCAAACGGCCGGTATAACCTTGAAAAGCTAATGTGGGAGTGGAGCGCAATACTAAAGTATTTAAGATGAAAAAACCTATACATTACCCAAGTACACATTTTTAAGATGAGATTTAGCTATTTCTTTTAGTTTTATCAAAACCGTCTTAGAAGTAGATTCCTTATCCAGCATTTTATATCTAGGGAAAAACCGGGTGAGATGAAGTGGTATTTCCGGAGAGAGTTGGGAAAGCCATACTGACATAGCCTCTATTTCTTCCGGGGAATCATTCAGGCCGGGTATAACCAGGCAGGTTACTTCAACATGACATTTGTTTGCAGCCAGCCTGATTGTGTCTTTAACATGCTCTACCCTACCGTTGCATATTTTCTGGTAGAAGTCAGGTGAAAAGCTTTTAAGATCAACATTCATTGCGTCTACATAAGGGAGAAGTTCCAATAAAGGATCATTCTGAACGTATCCGTTAGTTATGAGTACGTTTTTCATTTTCTTCTCTTTAATGAGCCTGCAGCAGTCCAGGACATATTCATAGCTTATAAAGGGTTCATTGTAAGTATATGCCAGACCAATATTACCTGAATCCTTAAGGCTAAAGGCTTTGTCTACAAGAATTTCGGGTGATATATAAGTTGTTTGGGGATTACCGAATGAAATACCGTTATTCTGGCAAAAGGAACATGAAAAATTGCACCCGTAACTGCCGACAGAAAGGATGTATGAGCCCGGATAAAAGTTATACAGCGGTTTTTTCTCAATTGGATCTAAGGCCAATGAGGATATTTGTCCATAGGTTTCGGCATAGAGGTCTCCGTCTATATTGATACGTACTCTGCAGATTCCCCTCTTATTATTTTTAATATGGCAATTATGCGGACAAAGCAAACAATGGACAAGTCCGTCTTCTTTCTTAACATAATACTGTGCTCTTATTTCTGTCATTTTTCACCTACCTGTGGCGGATAACTTCGAAACGCTCCATATAGTATTTTTCCCCTTCAGTAATTCCGGCCTTGGACAATGCAATTTCAACCTGCTGGGCAGGGGTATCCACCGATTCAAGGTTTGGGAGCAATAAACCTCTTTTATAGCCTGAAGATACAATAACTCCATAACGCTTGACATCAAGCTCATCTATGCTAGTAATGGGTTCGGGTTCTTCGAGAACGTCCACGCTATAAACAAGATCTTTCAGTTCAAATTCTTTAACAGGATTGAATCTTGGGTCACGAGTTCCCGAACTGACAGCGTTTTGTATTATCTCTTCAGCAATGCTGTTTGTTACGGGTGATATTGTGCCGATACAGCCTCTGAGTTGACCATGCTTTTTTATAGTAACAAACACACCCTTTTTCTGATTTGTCATTTCAGCAGGAAGATAATCAGGGACATCAAGAATTCTCCCTTTTTTTATATAGTATTCGAGGGATTTTCGGGCAAGTGCTACATAAGGGTCCTCGGCCTTACGTATAACTTCAATATCGGATTTATGCTTATTTTCAATGAATGAAAACAAATCACGAGAAAGATCCCGGCTTCCGGGAGTAAGCTCTGCTACCATATATCCTACTCCGAAAGGACCTTCATAGGATAAAACATTTGATTTGACACATAAGCCGTTTAATATTCCTGCTATAATGACAAATGATCTGAGCCCGCATTCTCCTGCCTTATAGCTAAGATGACTGTCTGTATTGATTAATTTATTAAAATCGGCAGATTTTATTGTTTCAACCAGGTAATTATCAAAAACCGGCCCTTCGGTCGCAAATCCGTAAGGCCCATCCCTGGTAAGCTTGTGGGATAAATCACCGCTGCCTATCAGGACAACCTTCTTGCCGTAAGTCGATACAGCTTTTTGAATACAATAGCCAAAAGTGTACAGTTGTTCCAAAGGTAAACCAGCTATTGAAATACGGATTAAAGTAAAATTAGTATAATACTGCGAAATGAAATAGAGAGGCACCAGAGCGCCATGATCCAGGGCTTCCCTGTCAGCACCTTCTCCACCTGCTTCAATACCGTAGGAATGGGCGGTCTCAGTAATTTTTTTCATAAGACCGATTTCAGAATTAAATTCAAATTTAATTTTAGAAACTCCAAAATTCTTAAAAGAGCCTCTTAACACAGGACCGGGTGAGATATGAATATAATCACTGTATGCAGGTCCATGAGGAGTAGTGAGAATAATTACATCAGGAGATAAATCCTTGACCTGCTTACCTACTTCATGGTAAGCATCAATAGTAGATGAAATCTTAGATTCTTCGCCCTTTCCGATATCAGGAATAATAATCGGTGGATGAGGTACAAAATAAGCCTTTAAAATTTCTCCCATTGGAAATACCTCCAAAACATATTGTTAAGTTAAGTATATTTGGAAAAAGCCCGATGAGCAACTCCATAATAACAAAAAGGCAGAATGTAAGCTACTTTAAGTATACATCATTTAGTATTGTTTATTCTTAATTTGATAATATCCTGTGTTCTATCATGTTTTTTGGTTGGAAGCAGTATTAAAGTGGTAACTATAGTCTGAACCCTTCATGTCACTTATAAGATCCTTCGACTCCGCTATGAGAACCTAAGGATGACATAATTCGATAACGGGCGGGTTTTTCTTATACCATATTATTTAAGCGTTAGTTGCCATTATTTAATATTATATATTTATGGAGGTACGATATGAAAAAACATCCAGATTTCTACAGATGCAGCATTTGCGGAAACTTAGTGGGCAAGATTGAAGACAGTGGTGTAGACATAATATGCTGCGGACAACCAATGGATAAACTTGTTGCCAATACAGTGGATGCGTCAAAGGAGAAACATGTTCCGGTGGCTGAAGTTAACGGTGATACAATTACCGTCAGAGTTGGCTCGGTTGACCATCCTATGATTGCCGAACATTATATTCAGTGGATTTGTATAATGAGCGGTAACCGCGTACAAAGAGTCAGCCTTTTCCCCGGTGAAGAACCAGCGGCCACTTTTATAGTTCCTGAATCCGGAGAAGTTGAGGTATACGAATACTGCAATCTGCACGGACTTTGGAAGACAACAGTAAACAAATAGCATCGATGCACCTTCCAGGGACTATCTCAAAAATTTTAGATAGTCCCTTTTTCATGATTTGAAAGACTATTTCGATCTATAGATGAACATAAGAGCAACACGAAAAATAAAAATTTCTGATTTTTCAGCATACCATAAATTAAGACAAAATAAGGTGATATTATGATTGAGATAAAGAAGATAGAAATTATAGATCACGATTGCGTGAACGTGATAAGGGATTCGTTTATTACAGTAGCAAATGATTTTAATTTAACCAGGCAAAGTGCACCAACCAACCCTGCATTTATAGAAATAGAAGCCTTGCAAGCCATGAAGAAGAAAGGTGTTGATATGTATGGTGCTTATATCAATAACACTCTTATAGGTTTTGTGGCTATCGAAAAGTCAGATGAAAATCTGTATTTCATGGAAAAGTTAGCTGTATTGCCTGAATACCGGCATAATGGCTATGGGCTGCGATTGATTAATTTTGTTATAGAAAGAGTTAAAGAAGCAGGAGGAAAGAAGATCTCAATCGGAATTATAAATGAAAATAGAGTGTTGAAGGATTGGTATATAAAAAATGGTTTTTCTGAAACCGGAATAAAGCAATTTCCCCATTTGCCATTCTGCGTTTGTTTCTTAGAGCGTACAGTTTAAATTGAAATACCATAAATTAAATCTGTTCAAAACTGCAATACATATTAAGGAGAATATTAATGAAGATTGTCGTGATTAATGGCACTGAATATAAAGGCTGCACTTATCAGATTAAGGAGTTTTTTTTATCGGTATTGAGAGATGAAAATGAGATAGCAGAGTTTTATCTTCCAAAAGATATGCCGCATTTTTGCACCGGATGTAAGACATGTTTTGTCAAAGACGAAAAACTGTGTCCGCATGCCAGTCACACAATGCCAATATGGGATAAAATGCTTAAAGCAGACCTGCTGGTTTTTGCTGCGCCGGTATATGCATTGCGCACGCCGGCTCAAATGAAAGCATTGCTTGATCACTTTTGTTGTCACTGGATGGTTCATCGCCCGGATAAAGCGATGTTTACAAAACGTGCTGTCATCCTCACAAACAGTATAGGTGCTTCAAACAGAAAGGCGCAAAAGGATGTCGCTACCACTCTTACCTGGCTTGGAATATCTGATGTAAGCTGTCTTGGATTTGGGCTGATTGAGGGGGTTGTTTGGGAAGAATTATCCGAAAAGCGGAAAAACAAAATTGAACTTAAAGTTATTAACCTGGCAAGAAAATACCGGCGGTTTAAACCAGGACGCATGGGCTTTAAAGTAAGAATTCTGTTTCTTATGTGTAAAATGATTCATAAAGGATTACTGAAAAAAGAAGAAATTCCTTCTGCTGATAATCAACATTGGATAAATAATGGATGGATATAGCATGTATCTGCATAAAGAGTCAGGGAGCTTTACTCTATAAGGGGATAAGAAAAATGATTACTGTCTTGAACAGGAAAGAGTTGTTTATTACTTACTCTATCAAAAAACAAAGCGAAATAAGAGATGCTTTGTATAACAATAACATAGACTACCGAATTAGAACCGTCAACAGAATGTCACCTTCACCTTTTTCTATCGGTTCAAGGGGAAGAATGGGTTCATTTGGGCAAAATATGGACGTCAATTATGAATATATATTTTATGTGAAAAAAACAGATTATGATAAGGCTAAACATATTATCAACAAATTATCAATTTGACAACTTAGCTTAAGCAATATTAATCTGTATAGGCTTTTTATTTAGCAATTCACATAAGTCAGGAGCTATAATCTTCTGAACCCGATAAAGTTTATCATGGAGTAATATCAGGACATAAAATTTTTTGGAGAAATAATATCGAACAAATGTTTTTTTAGAACTTGTACATTGAATTGTGCTGTAATATAATGGATGTGCAAGATTATTCAGGTTTGAAACAGGTGTTTGTTTTAGAGGCTCCCTCCTTTGTAATCCCACTTATGGGGATGGCGACGATATAGTTGCTGCAGGGATATACAGAGGAAGGGGGTGGTTGATATGGATAATGATTTCTACACCATTATTGGCTATGCTGTTGTATGGTGCGTCAAATACATATTCGTACCAATAGTGGTGGGCATAACTGTAAAATTAATTACAGGAAAGCTGTTTCAATCACAACCTCAAAAACAAAGAAAAAAACGGCCATAAGACCGTTTATAAAAACACCCATTTTAACCTGACAGCAACAAAACGTCGCCATCTCTTATCTCCATTATAACAGAATTTGGATTAATGTAAATACTGAATTGGCTTAGGGCATACAAAACTCTAAAAAATTATAATATGCAGGGTTTACCGCAAATGTAAAAATGAGATAAAGAGGAAGGAATTTATGGAGCAAAACATTGTAGCGATAATATGGGATTTTGACAAGACTTTGGTTGATGGTTATATGCAAACCCCAATTTTCAAAAAATATGGCGTAAGTGAGTCTGAGTTCTGGAAAGAAGTTAATGGCCTTGAGGCTCAATATAAAGAAAAAGAGATTAGAGTCAATCGGGATACTATATATCTCAATCATTTTCTTACATGTGTTAATCAGGGAATATTCAAGGGCCTGAATAATTCAAAACTAAGAGAATTAGGTAAAGAATTAAAGTTCTATACCGGAGTCCCGGAGATATTTAAGAAATTACAGGATGCTGTAGAAATTAATCCTGAGTTTCAGAAGTTTAATATTAAGGTTGAACACTATATAGTTAGTACAGGTTTGTCGGAAATGATAAAGGGGTCTGTGGTGGCTCAATACATAAAGCATATTTGGGGTTGCGAATTTATTGAAGAACCAATAAAATCTTCCCTTTCTTCCCTTAATAAGAAAGAGGATAAAAATAATAATTCGGATAATGAAAATAACCGTGAAATAAAACAAATTGCTTATGCCCTGGACAACACATCAAAAACAAGGGCAATATTTGAAATTAATAAAGGTTCAAATGAATATCCCAATATCGATGTAAATTCCAGAATTTCATATGAAAACAGGCGTGTTCCATTTGAAAACATGATTTATATAGCCGATGGTCCGAGTGATGTACCTGCTTTTTCTGTACTAAAAAGCAATGGGGGCAGAACCTTTGCCATATATCCAAAAGGTGATTCAAAAGCCTTTAAACAAGTAAATCAATTGATTCGGGATGGAAGAATTGATATGTTTGCGGAGGCTGATTATTCCGAAGGCACTACAACCTACATGTGGCTTATGGAAAATGTTAATCAGATTGCTTCCAACATCTATAACAAAAAATCGGACCAGATAAAAAGAAGTGTATCCAGACCGCCGGAACATATAAATGAATAAGTTAAGGATTTGGGTCAGTTTTGTGATACAATTAGTTAAATGAAACCTAATATATGGTTTTAATGTTGCATCCGGTCAAAACGCTGCACAGAGTCAGTTTGAAAGTTAGAAGGTAAAGAAGATATGCGTCATAGAATAAGTCATTTTTTCGCAATTTGTACAGTCTTTTTATGGGCTTCTGCATATGTTTTTACAAAGGTAGCGCTTAACTATTTTACCGTTTTCAGTCTCGGATTTTTAAGATATTTTGTTGCGGCAATAGTCCTTATAATAGCTGCAAGGATAAAGAAAATTGGTCTTCCGGATTTCAAAGACATTCCCAAATTCATTTTATCAGGTCTTTTGGGTTTTACGCTTTACATGATAACTTTTAACATTGGATCAAAAACATTGTCTTCAACAACATCAAGCATAATTATTTCATCAGTTCCAATCCTTACAGCTTTAATTGCATCTGTTTTTCTAAAAGAAAGATTAATAGCTTTGTCCTGGATTGCAATACTGATTCAGTTTTCAGGCATTCTGGTTCTAACGCTTTGGAACGGTATATTGTCTATTAACACCGGAGTCTTATGGATGTTAGGAGCTGCAATCCTTTTAAGTGGTTATAACATAACTCAAAGGCAATATACTAAGAAGTATACAGCTTTTCAGTCAACCACATACAGTATAGTTGCAGGTTCTGTTTTTTTATGTATATTTTCACCGGAAGCGGTTTCACAAATTATTCATGCACCGTTAAATCAGATTCTTGTAGTGATATATTTAGGTATTTTCCCAAGCGCCATTGCATATATATGCTGGTCAAAAGCTCTGTCCATTGCTGAGAAAACCAGTGATGTTTCAAACTATATGTTTATAACACCGTTATTATCAATGATATTAGGTTATATCGTTATACTTGAAGTCCCGGATATTGCAACATGTATTGGTGGATCTATAATATTATTTGGCCTTCTGACTTTTAACTATTCAAGAAAAAAATCGAGAAATAACACAAACTAATAACAGGGGGGAAAACAACATGAATTTCAATCCGAATGACAGCTTCATGTACATACTTGCGGTTATGGTGATTTTGTTCATCATTGCCCAATCCTTATTCTTTCTTATCAGAGCTTACAGGCGTGGAAAAGAATTGGGAATGGATATGAAAAAATTAAGGAAAACCATATCTTCGTCTGCCATTTTTACTGTTGCGCCGGCTGTTTCAATACTATTAGGCGTATTAACGCTCTCGAAGTTCCTGGGGCTGCCTCTGCCATGGATACGATTAAGCGTTATAGGTGCAATAACTTATGAGCTGCCTGCTGCCACATCAACAGCGTCGGCTTTGAGTGTATCACTGTCCGAGACATTAAAAGATCCAAAAGCATTTTCTGCCATCACATGGGTAATGACTCTTGGCATCATGCCCAGTATCGTACTGGTTCCAATTCTTTTGAGACGAATACAGAAGGGCCTTACCACCATAAAAACCAAGGACAGCAAATGGGGAGATTTGTTTATTACAGCCATGTTTTTAGGTATGATATCAGCTTTTATGGGTATGGTATTTTCCAATATCAGAAGTGGACTGGCTGGTTGGATACCTATATTTGTGCTTTTGTTTTCTGCACTCCTTATGGGAATCTGCGGTATTCTTCTTAAGGTTTTTAAGATTAATTGGATACAGGATTATGCGCTTCCCATAAGCATGTTGGGAGCTATGGCTTTTGCTGTCTTAATAACACCCTTGATTGTATAGGAGGATTTGATATGAATACAAAAACCTATGATGATATGACGCACCTGTACGGAAAGATCTGGATATGGACTGCGATTGTAATAATTCTTTTGGTGCCTGTGGCAATATGTCTTTACTACAATGCCTGGCCACCTGTGCAATCAGTGGTAAAAGGACTTTTGGGAGTAGCTCCTATATTTTGGACAGTTGGAGTTATTGAGGTTATTACTTTTTGCCCCATGCTGGGAACGGCCGGATCTTATCTTGGATTTGTAACTGGAAACCTTACAAACTTAAAAGTTCCATGCGCTTTGAATGCTATGGAGATTAACAATGTAAAATCGGGAACAGAGGAAGGGGAAGTTGTTTCAACTATTGCAATCGCCACTTCTTCCATTGTCACAACTATAATTATTTCCATAGGAGTTCTTCTGATAGGTCAATTGACTCCCATCCTGAATTCGCCTGAACTAAAGCCTGCTTTTGACAATATTCTGCCGGCCCTTTTCGGAGGTCTGGGCGTAGTTTATATCAGCAAGAACTGGAAGATATCAATCGCGCCTCTGTTGTTTATGATTGTATTGTTCTTATTAGTGCCTTCTTTAGCGAGCTCAGTGGGTATACTGGTACCGGTAGGTGCCGCCATATCCATTGGTGTTGCAAGAATTCTGTACAAAAAAGGATTACTGTAAAACCCTTATCCGGGTAAGGAAAAGAGGAATATTTTATGGCCATGTATATCGGAATTACAATACTATTTGCTATAATAGTTTTTCTGGCTGTTATATTAATAAGAGCAGCTGTTTTTAAGCCTATGGAAGAAATCACTGAAAAAAGTGAAATACCTAAAATCGATAAAGATAAAGTTATTCGTGATCTGGCCGATATGATTCGCTGCAAAACAATTTCATATATCAATGACGAATTAGCTGATAAGAAAGAATTTGAAAGGTTCCAAAATCTCCTTGTTGAAAGGTTCCCGGAATTTCATCAAGCATGTTCCCGCAAACTAATAGGAAAGTCAGGAATACTGTATCACTGGAAAGGAAACGCCAGTGATAAGCCGGTCGTACTTATGGCTCATTATGATGTGGTACCGGCAGATGAAAAAAACTGGGTTAAACCTGCTTTTGAGAGGATTGTTGAAAATAATGAAATATGGGGAAGAGGAGCTTTGGATACCAAATCTACCCTGTGCGGCATATTGGAAGCTGCAGAGCATTTGATTAAATCAGGATTCACACCAGAGCAGGATATTTATTTTTCCTTTTCCGGTGACGAAGAGATTATGGGCCCATCCTGCCTTGAAATTGTAGATGAACTGGAAAGAATGGGAGTTAAGCCTTCTTTTGTTGTTGATGAGGGAGGAGCCATAGTTGAAAATGCTTTCCCGGGTGTTTTAACTCCGGCAGCTTTAATTGGCACAGGGGAAAAAGGCAGCCTTAATATCGAGCTTTCAATGAATAGCAAAGGAGGACATTCATCTACTCCGCCCGCCCATACCATTGTTGGTTTACTGGCTAAGGCAGTTGTGAAAATAGAAAAAAATCCTTTTAAGTCTCAACTTACAAAACCTGTTAAGGAGATGTTTGACACACTTGGCAGGCATTCAAATTTTATGTACAGAATCTTATTTGCAAATCTCTGGTGCTTTAAACCACTGTTAAGTTTTATCAGTAAAACATCGGGGGGTGAACTCAATGCCATAATGAGGACTACCTGTGCTGTAACCAGAATGGAAGGCAGCAAGGTTTTTAATGTAATTCCGTCAAGTGCCACGGTGGGAGCAAATCTTCGCCTCCTTGGAACCGACACCATCGAATCTGCCATAGCAAGACTGGAGAAAATTATCGCCAATGACAAGATTGATATCAGCATTGTAAATGGTATGAACCCGTCCGGTTATTCTGATACCAGCTGTGATGAGTGGTACAGATTAAAGAATGTTATAAAAAGCGTTTGGCCTGAAGTAATAGTTTCCCCATATCTTATGATGGGCTGCAGCGATTCAAGACATTACTTAAGAATTACAGACAGGGTATACCGTTTTTCGGCTATGAAGCTGTCAAAAGAGGAAAGGGATATGATTCACGGGCATAACGAAAGAATTCCAGTAAATACCCTTTTGAAGGTAGTAGAATTCTATATTAAGCTGATAAGCGAGTGCTAGTATTTCTCGAAAACTTGAGGTGACCTATTTGATTTTATTCCAGAAAGCATTTACAGTAATGGTGACATTATCAATGCCTTATTTATTCTTTACTTAGGTATTATGGTATTATAGACAATGAAGGATTAATAATTGATTATGAATAAACTGGTTATTGGAATACTGGCACATGTAGATGCTGGCAAGACAACACTTTCAGAGAGTTTACTATACTTGAGCGGCAAGTTACGCCAATTAGGCCGTGTGGACAACAAGGATGCATACCTTGACACCTTTGAACTTGAAAGAGCAAGAGGGATTACTATTTTCTCCAAGCAGGCAGTGTTTGAAATTGGAGATAAACAAATTACTCTATTGGATACTCCCGGCCATGCAGATTTTTCAAGTGAGATGGAAAGGACGCTCCAGGTACTGGATTATGCCATATTAGTGATAAGTGGGTCGGATGGTATTCAGGGCCATACCAGAACCTTATGGCATTTGCTTTCATCATACAATATTCCGGTATTCATTTTTATTAATAAAATGGATCAAGAGAGTACAGATCAAATTCAATTAATGGAGGAATTGAAGAAACATCTGGGTGACGGGTGTATTGATTTTGGACAAGCAGATACAGATAAGTTTTACGATCAGCTTGCAATGTGCGACGAAGGATTGATGGAAGCTTATTTAGAATCTAATCGTATTAGTGTTAAGAAAATAAAAGAGGCAATAAAAGCACGAAAAGTATTTCCCTGTTTTTTCGGATCAGCTTTAAAGATAAAAGGCATAGATGATTTTATGCAAGGTTTAGTTAAATACACCTCTTCTCCTACCTATCCGAAAAAATTTGCAGCAAAAATATTTAAGATAAGCAGAGATGAACAAGGAAACCGTCTTACTCATATGAAAATCACCGGAGGAAGGCTTAAAGTAAGAGATGCTGTAAATTACAGGGAATATGAAGAAAAAGTTAATCAGATACGTATTTATTCCGGTAAGAAATTTGTGGCGCTGAGTGAGGCTGAAGCAGGCACTGTTTGTGCTGTAACAGGGCTGAGTCTAACAAAACCGGGAGAAGGGTTAGGAGAGGAGAAAACTTCTGGGGAGCTGATTTTAGAGCCTGTGCTGACATATCAGATTAAACTTCCGGAAGGCGTTGACCCACGAATGATGATGCCTAAGCTGAGAATGCTGGAGGAGGAAGATCCTGAGCTTCGTATTGTGTGGGATGAACAGCTACAGGAAATCCGGGCACAGATTATGGGTGAAGTGCAGATTGAAATTTTACAAAGTCTTATACTTAGCCGGTTTGGCGTTGAAGTGACATTTGATTCAGGCAGCATTGTTTATAAAGAGACTATTGGAAGTATCGTAGAAGGTGTCGGGCACTTCGAACCTCTGGGACATTATGCTGAAGTTCATCTGCTATTGGAACCAAAGGAACGGGGAAGCGGGCTTGAGTTTGCGGTAGACTGCAGTGACGATGTATTGGCAAAAAGCTGGAAAAACCTTGTTTTATCCCATCTGAAAGAAAAGGTTCATAAGGGAGTTCTAACCGGTTCAGCAATTACTGATATTAAAATAACTCTGGTATCGGGCAGGGCTCATAATAAACATACAGAAGGCGGAGACTTTCGGGAAGCAACTTACCGTGCAGTTCGACAAGGGTTAAAAGAGGCAGAATCTATATTATTGGAGCCGTTTTATTCATTCCAGATAGAATTGCCTGAGACTATAGTAGGACGTGCCATGACCGACATAGAGAAAATGCACGGAAACTGCCAGATTTTGCATATAGAAAACGGCACAGCGGTGCTGACAGGAAGTGCTCCGGTTGTTACCATGAGAAATTATCAAAAAGAACTTACAGCCTACACCAAAGGTCAAGGCAGGCTTTTTTGCAGCCTTAAAGGGTATGAACCATGCCATAATGCAGATGAAGTTATTAAAGAGATTGGCTATGATTCAGAAAGAGATGTGGACAACCCTACGTCTTCAATATTTTGTGCTAATGGTTCAGGTTTTTCTGTAAACTGGGATGAAGTAAAAGACTATATGCACGTTGAAAGTTATTTAAAAAATAAAGACGAAAATCTGGAGGAGGCATTCGCAAACCAGCAAAGTAAGCCGATGGAACCATGGCTTGATGCCGAGGAGGTTGACCGCATTCTTAATCAGACCTATTATGCAAATCAGGGGAAAAAGAATACTTGGCAAAAACGAAGAACGACAGCAGAAAGTTTTCACAAATCATCAACCTATAAAAGCGCACAGCCAATGGAGAAAAAAGAAGAATATCTGCTTGTTGATGCCTATAATATTATTTTTGCATGGCCTGAACTAAAAGAATTGGCTCGGGACAATATGGATACTGCCAGGTCAAAACTACTTGATATCCTGTGCAAGTATCAGGGTATCCGGAAAAATCGTATTATTGCGGTATTTGATGCCTACCGGGTTGAGAGACATCAGGAAGAATTTCTTGATTATGAGAATATTCATTTGGTATATACCAGGGAGGCGCAAACAGCAGACCAGTATATTGAAAGATTTGCACATGATAATCAGAAAAAATATAATATAACTGTTGCTACATCGGATAATTTGCAGCAGATTATAATCCGGGGAGCAGGGTGTGCAGTTATGTCGGCCAGCGAACTCAAGGCTGAAATAGAAAACTCTCTTATAAAAGTGATGCAAGCATACCAACAAAAACAGACAGTAGACCGAAATTATCTGGGAGAGGCCTTGTCGGTAGAGACCAAATCTCAGATGGAGGAACTTTTCAAAAAGGAAAAGTAAAATTTTAATACTATAGAGTATGGAATGGTGATGCTAATATGTTTGATGTTGTTGCGATAGGTGAATTACTGATTGATTTTGCTCCAGGGGGAGTAACGCCTGAAGGCACCGCATTATTTGAAAGAAATCCCGGCGGGGCCCCCGGAAATGTACTGGCTATTCTTTCTAAGATGGGTAAAAAGACAGCTTTAATCAGTAAAGTAGGCAATGATCAATTTGGCAGTTTCCTTCTGTCAACCATGAAGGATATAGGGGTAGATACGCAGGGAATTGTCATTACTGACCAGGCCAATACCACCCTTGCGTTTGTACATCTGGACAGCAGCGGAGACAGGAGTTTCAGTTTTTATAGAAAACCCGGTGCAGATATGCTGCTTTGTGAGGATGAAATAGATCGGGAATTAATAAAGAACTGCAGGATATTCCACTTTGGAACTGTTTCCATGACAAAGGGACCTTCCAGAGATGCTACTTTATATGCTATAAAGACAGCAAAGAAATATAAAAAGCTCATTTCTTTTGATCCTAACTTAAGGCCTCCTCTATGGGATAACCTGAAGGAAGCAAAAACGTTAATGGAAACAGGGTTGGCCTATACTGATATTCTAAAAGTATCGGGTGAAGAGCTGGAGTTTATAACAGGAGAGAAAAGTCTGGGAAAAGGCTCAGGATATATTCAGGATAAATATGGGACCAAACTTATTTTAGTAACACTTGGTCCAGAAGGCTGTTTCTACAGATACGGAAATACAACTGGAAAACTGGCTACCTATGATGTAAACACAATAGATACCACCGGTGCTGGTGATGCTTTTTTGGGAGCCATGTTGTATAAAATTCTTAACTCAGAAAAGTCAATTGAATTACTGGATAAAGATGAGCTGGAATCCATGATAAAGTTTTCTAATGCCGCCGGCTCTTTGGCTACCATGAAAAAAGGAGCAATTCCGGCAATGCCATCGGTTTCGGATGTTGAGAACTGTATAGCAACAGCTAAACTAAAAAATGAACTTTAATACTCCTATTATATCTCTATAGCATAAGGAGTGTAGTTAATAATATTATCTTTTCAGGTTGGATTATTCTTTGCTGAACCCTGCGTTGCAGTATAAAGTTAAAGAAAATATAAGCAGTAATAACAAAGTAATCCTAATAAATATTGCTTTTGAGTATTATTTTAGGTAAACTGAGGCTAAGGGAAAGAACATCACTGTCAATTACGGCACACATCTATCATTAGTAATTAACTGGAGAGTAGCTATGAGTAAGAAAAAAATCATAATAATAACAACAATTATTGCTATTTCGACAATTACAGCGTTAGCTCTCTTGGTAAAAACAAAATCAAAACATCCAGATAATACATCAAAGGAGTGAAATGTCCTGAGACGAGGTATTGGAATTGCCGGGACTATAACGGTAGATTACTATAAAATCATAGACCAATATGTAAAAAAAGGAATGCTTAGCAACATCCTGGCCAGTTCCAGAGGAGCAGGCGGATGTGTGACGAATACCCTTATAGGTCTGGCAAAGATATGTGGCACAATTCCTCTATACGCTTATGGAGGGATAGGCAACGATGAAAATGGTCAATTTGTATTAAAGCTGCTAAAAGAAAACGGTATTAATACCCGTGGAATAAAAATCTTTGATGGCGAGTTAACTGCTTTTACTGATTGCATGACTGAAGAATCCACAGGGGAACGCACTTTTTTCCATGCAAGAGGTGCAAACCGCTGCTTTTCATATGAGAACCTTGACTTCGATTCCATCAACACTGATATTTTTCATATGGGATATGCTTTGCTAATGGAACCCTTTGACAGGGAAGATAAAGAATATGGAACAGTAATGGCCAGGGCTTTGGCAAAGATCCAGACAAAAGGCATAAAGACTTCTCTTGACATGGTTAGTACAGAAAATGACAGGTATTCAGAAATAGTCCAGGCAAGTCTGAAACACTGCAATTATGTTATCATTAACGAAATCGAGGCTGGAAAAACAACCAATATCAGCCCTTACAGTCCAGATGGAAAACTTGATGCAAATCTCATCAAAAAAATATGTGAAAAGATATTGGTATTAGGTGTAAAGGAGCTTGTTGTAATCCACGCACCACAAGGTGGCTGGGCAATGGACTCTGATATGAATTTTACTTATGTTCCGTCATTGAAATTACCTGAAGGATATATAAAAAGTAGTGTTGGAGCAGGAGATGCCTTCTGTGCAGGTATGCTTTATTCCATATATAAAGAATTAGCCGTTGAGGAATCACTGAAGATTGCATGTGCCGCAGCAGCCAGCAGTCTGTCTGAAATAGATTCGGTTTCGGGTATAAAAAGTGTCAAAGGAATAATCGAATTGTTTGAGAAGTATAAAGCTGGCTAAACAACAGTAAAAACACAGATACCTGATAAAAAAATGACCGGAGATGCAGGTATGTAACGATGAATAAATTAGTGAGGTAATGAAAAATGAAACGTTCTGAAATTAACAGAATTATTGAAGAAGGTATAGCTTTTTTCAGACAGCATCAGTTTATACTTCCGCCTTTCGCTTATTGGACTCCTGATATATGGGCTTCCAAAGGGAAAGAATACGATGAAATACGTGATAATCATCTGGGGTGGGATATTACAGACTTTGGGAGCGGTGACTTCCTGGAAAAGGGTCTTTTTCTTTTCACCATAAGAAATGGCAATTTGAATATGGAAAAATATAAAAAGACCTATGCCGAAAAAATAATGATAGTAAAAGAGAAACAAATTACGCCTCTTCATTTTCACTGGAAAAAGACAGAGGATATTATTAACCGCGGCGGCGGGAATCTGATAGTAAAACTATACGAATCTACTAGTGATGAAAATCTGGCTGATATACCTGTTACAGTATACAGCGATGGAAGGGAGTATCAGGTACCGGCCGGCTCCACGGTAAGACTGGAACCGGGTGAAAGTATCACATTATATCCCGGACAATATCATTCTTTCTGGGGGGAACCCGGCAAAGGCTCCGTTCTGGTAGGAGAGGTTTCAGAGTGTAATGATGATTATACAGATAATCGGTTCTATGAGAAAGTCGGAAGATTTCCGGATATTGAAGAGGATGAATCACCCAGGTATTATCTGGTTAATGACTACCAGTCGATACAAAAATAAGCATTTTTTACTCATCTTTAATTTCATATGCTATAATTAATACAAACACCACTTATAGCACAGGCACAAATAGGCAATCACCAAGGTGGCAATAATCGTGCGAGGTTGCGTATGAAAAAAGTCATGGTACTTGGAGTAGTCCTGTTGTTTATCATTTTTATTTTTCTAATAGGGTATTCCATAGACTATTTTCAGCTTAACCTTCTTGAAGCAAACAGTCTTCTTAAGGAAAGCACCAGTAAAATTGACTATCACTTTATAGTAATTGCTCAGAATACAGATGATTCGTATTGGCAAACTGTTAAAGAAGGATGCTTTGATGCAGCTAAAGATTCCAATGTTGCGGTTGAGTTTAATGGGCCCAGATTCACAAATATTGATGAGCAGGTTAAATATTTTAAGATGGCGGTAGCATCCAGAGTGGACGGCATTGTAACGCACGTTTTGGATGAGGAGGTTTTTACTCCCCTTATAGATGAAGCAACAGATGCCGGCATACCGGTAATTACCATCGAAGCTGATGCAAAGGACAGCAAAAGGAAGGGCTTTGTGGGCACCAATACATACAATTTGGGCAGTGAGGCTGGCAAACTTGTTCTTGAATCAACAGGGGAAGAAGCGAACATCGGTATTATCATTAAAAGTTTTAATGGAACAAGTGAAAATGTACCTCAAAGTCTTAGAGTAGCAGGTTTCAAGGATGCCCTTAAAGATGCGCCGCTGGCAAGCATAAAAACCATACAGTCATCCGGTACCGGTCTCTTTAGCGCTGAAGAGGTTACCCGACAGATACTTTACAATCATCCCGATGTGGATACCATAATTTGCACCACTGTCAAGGACACCATAAGTGCAGCTCAAATCATTGTAGACCTTAATAAGGTGGGGGAAGTAACCATAATTGGATATGGCGATGCACCTGAAATACTCCGATATATAGAAAAAGGAGTAATATACGGAACTGTTGCGGCAAATCCCTATGAGATGGGATATGAAAGCATCCGTTCACTTCTGGAGTATAAGAAAAGGCAAATGACTTCTTCATATGTTGACACAGGGGCAAAAGTGATAACATCAAGTAATCTTGAAAAATACAAGACCACTCTCAAGGAAAAACCAAAGGAGAGTGATAGAGATTGAAAAAGATACTTGATTTTTTTTCCAATAACCGGATACGCAAAAAGCTTATATCTTATTCAATAATTACTACCCTGATCATGGGTGTAGGTTTATTATTTACATATAATAACGCCAAGATGCTGGCAACAGGAATGGATGCTATTTTTTTAAATAATAAATATTTAAGTGATATAAGTAACAACGTAACAAATATACACGGTGTCCTTGAGAGTTTTCTGTCTACGAACCATTCAGACAGCCTCAGAGACTATTACAAGTATTCCAGCGAGCTTCGCATGACAGCTGAAACCATTAGCAAAAGGCATGTTGAGGCAGACAGTGGACTGTTGCTTAAGGATATTGGTAATATGATTATAACATACCTTGATTCTACTGATGCTGCTGTCAATTCTAAGAGAGGGAGGGATATAGAGGGTTATATAAGCCACTATACCGATGCCAGCGAGATTTTTGAATACATTAATATCAATATTAATAAGTTGACATTGGATCAATTTGATGAAAATACAAAAGATTATACCATGATATCAGGTCGGGTTAATCTTATTCAGGCCCTAAACTTGTTTATTATTATTGGTATAATTGTGTTCAATTTCATTTTTATAATAAGAATGACCTTCAAAATAACAGAGCCCATTATTAGTCTGTCAAATGCCGCAAATCAAATATCAAAAGGAAATCTGGAGATTCAGCAGGTCACAGTTCATAGCGATGATGAAATTGGTATTATGGCAAAAGCATTTAATCGAATGGCCGAGAGTATAAAACAGCAAATGAAGGCTATAAAGGAGGCTGCGGAATTAGAAGCAAAGTATAAGGAACAGGAAATGCAGTACCTTCTTATGAAAAATCACCTTAGAGAGGCAGAGCTTCAGGCCCTTCAATCACAGATAAATCCGCACTTTATATTTAACACTTTAAATGCGGGTGCGCAGCTGGCAATGTTTGAGGATGCCGACAGAACCTATCATTTTATACAGTGCTTTTCTGATTTGTTCCGGTATAATCTGAGAAGTCTGGACACTCCGGTTACACTCAGAAATGAAATAGAGAATATAAACAACTATATTACCCTTCTTAAGGTACGTTATACCGACAGGATTATATACCACCAGGAAGTGGATGAAAGTGTGACGGAGGTTCAAATGCCATGTATGATATTGCAGCCACTTATTGAAAATGCTTTTATTCATGGCATTAGTAGCTTGGAATCGGGAGGAACCATTATATTACGGGCGAAAAGAGAGAATGGTGATATAGTGATTGAAATTGAGGACAACGGTGTGGGTATGCAACCCGAAAAAATCAGACAAATATTGTCTGATGCCGAAGAAGATATATCCGACAGGGATGTATCAACCGGACACACAACAGGAATTGGTACAAAAAATGTAATCAAGCGTCTTAATAATTTTTTTAATACACAGGATATGGTTGCCATAACAAGCAGGCAGCCGGGAGGTACCACAGTGTCGATTAAAATCCCGGAGAATAAAACGGTGATAGAAAAGGAGTGTTACCATGCTGAAGATAATGGTTGTGGATGATGAAAGCATTGTCATAGAATCTATTAAGTATATAATCGAAAAAAACTTTAAAGATATAAAGGTGGAATGCATAGCCCATTCGGGAAGAGAAGCAATAGAGAAGGCTGAAGCTACCAAACCCGATATTATTCTAATGGATATTAAAATGCCTGGTATAAATGGAATTGATGCTATTAAAGAAATTAAAGCAATACTTCCAAATGCTCAGATTATTATAGTATCGGCCTGTGAACAGTTTGAATATGCTAAGGAGGCTGTTAATCTCGGGGTTACAGAATATCTGTTAAAGCCGGTGAATCGCAGCAGAATGGTGGAAATAATACGTCAGGCAGCAATAAACCATGAGGAGGCCAAGGCTAAAAGGAAACGGGAACTGGATCTAAAAGAAAAATATGAACAGGTTTTACCTATACTTGAACATGGATTAATCTATGCAATTTTGCTAAATGAAGATTATAATGAGCAAATTAAAAATTATAAGAGAATACTGGAAATAAACGAAGAAAAGGGTTTTATCATTACCTTTGAAATAGGAGAAGGAGGAGAAAACGGGAATGTAATAGGCTCAAGCGTATTAAGTCAAAATTTTTACCATAAGATGAGGGATGTAATTAAAAATGAATTAAATAGTGTGGTGGGGCCGGCAATGTTAAATCGGATTATTGTATATGTGCCGGTTTCTGTTTCAGGAGATGATTACCAGGTGAGGCTTGAAACTGTTCAAACAACGGAGTCCATATTGGGCAAACTTTCCCAGAAACTCAAAACTGGTATACGTGTTGGAATAGGAAGTACCAAGAGCGATAATGAAAATTTGCTTATATCATTTTCAGAATCCCTCAGGGCTCTCAAATATGCCAATGACAGAGAAATAATACATATTGATGATATACCAGAGGAACAAATACCCGATACCGACTTCGTTGAAAAGCGTATAAAAATGTTGTTGGAGAGTGCTTCATCTGGTGATACCAAAGAATCTATTGCAATATTTATTCAAATCTACGATGAGCTCTGTGAGAACAGCAAAAATTCTACTGAAATCATCAAAGGAAGACTGCTGGAATTGATAGTGATGCTACATAGGCTGGCAAACGATTATCAGATTGAAGGTAATGAAATACTTCAAAATAATGATTATCTTCGAGAATACCTTAGTATTAATGACAAGCAGATTATAAAGAGGTGGTGTATCAGAAGAATTGAAGAAATTACCGGAGGTATAAAAAATGCAAAGACTAGCCGGTGTCATTACCTTGCAACAGCTGCAAAGGAATATATTGACAAACATTACAATGAAGAGATTAGTCTTGAAGATGTATCTAAGGCAGTAAATCTTAGTCCCCAATATTTTAGCCGATTTTTTAAGCAGGAAACAGGAGAGAATTTTATTGACTACTTGACGCAGGTACGGATAAATAAAGCCATTGAGCTGCTAAAAGATAAAAACCACAGTATTAAAGAGGTTTGTTTCATGATTGGATACAATGATCCCAACTATTTCAGCAGGATTTTTAAGAAAGTAACAGGTTATAGTCCGTCTGAACAGAGAAGTTGATTAGTTGTATGTAATCATGAAAGGAGGGATAAAATGCGTCTTATAAGAGCTTCAACAGTCTTCTTATTAGTTGTGGGCATGGTTATCATGTTTACTACTGGCTGCCAGGATGCAGATGTTCAGCTAAATACACCAGAAGGCCAGAAAAAAGATGATGACATAAAAATAGGGTTCTCAATGGGAACTCTTCAGGAAGAGCGGTGGCAGCGGGACAGAGATATACTTGTTGCCAGAGCACGGGAGCTTGGAGCAGAGGTGATTATCCTCAATGCATACAATGACAGCGAAGAACAGATTAGACAGACGGGTTATCTTATTGAGCAGGGGATTGATATACTTATTATTATACCCAATGATGCCGAGAAGGGTATAGAAATGGTCAATATGGCAAAAAGAGCTGGAATAAAGGTAATTTGCTATGACAGGCTTATACGAAATGCCAACGTTGACCTCTATATTTCATTTGATAATGTAAGAGTCGGAGAGTTAATGGCTCTTGAACTTGCAAGAGAGGTTCCAACCGGTAATTACGTAATTCTGAAAGGGTCACCTACTGATTATAATAGTACCATGTTATATAAAGGTCATATGAATATTTTGAACAGCTATATAAGGAGAGGGAATATAAGGGTTGTGGCCGAGACATGGGCACAGGATTGGGCCCGGGAATATGGCTTTCAATGTGTAGAAGAAACGCTTGAAAAGGGGATAGAGATTAATGGAATTATTGCCGGGAATGATGCTCTTGCAGCTGCGGCAATAGAAGCACTTTCAGAAAAAAGGCTGGCTGGAAAAGTTGCTGTTGTCGGGCATGATGCAGATCTTTCGGCATGTCAGCGTGTTGTTGAGGGTACGCAACTAATGACTGTATATAAACCAATAGATAAAATAGCAAAAGCTGCTGCTGAAACCGCTATAAAAATGGCAAAAGGAGAAGAGCTTAATGTCTCTGATACAATAAATGATGGAAAGTATGATGTCCCATATTTAATGATTCAACCAATAGCCGTTACTATAGATAATATGCAGGATACTATAATCAAAGATAGTTTTCATCGTATGGAGGATATTTATATTAATATCCCGGAGTACCAGTGGCCTAAAGAAGAATGAACATAAAAGCAAAGTTTAGCGTTATAAAGTTTGTTGTAATAGTGTATAATTAATAAATATAGATTTACTAATTATATGAAAGGCTTATTATGAAAGATAATTCTGAACTCAGATTTGCCGTACTAATAGATGCGGAGAATGTTCCTTACAGTAATGTTAAAGGTATTTTAGAGGAGATTGCAAAATATGGTACGCCTACAATTAAGCGTATTTATGGGGATTGGACCAAACCAAATCTGACAGGTTGGAAAAATGTACTTTTGGAAAACGCAATAACTCCTATACAACAATACAGCTATACTACAGGCAAAAACTCATCGGATTCAGCGATGATAATAGACGCTATGGATATTTTATATAACGAAAAGGTAGAAGGTTTCTGTATTGTATCAAGTGACAGTGACTTTACCAGGCTGGTTATTCGTCTAAGGGAATCCGGAATGAAGGTTCTTGGTATAGGTGAGAGGAAAACCCCTAATCCTTTTATTGCTGCATGTGACAAGTTTACATACCTTGAAATAATTAATGCAAATTCGCAGCAGAGTCTGGAATCAGAGGAGCTGCCTAAAACAGGGGATGAAAGAAAAACTCATCTAAGCCCCATAAGTAAGGTGAGTGAAGATGTTATAAATCTCATCTCCAACTCCATATCTGACGTTGCTGACGAAAACGGATGGGCATTTCTTGCAGATGTAGGCAACCTGATACAAAAAAAACGTCCTGATTTTGACTCAAGAAACTATGGTTTTGCAAAACTTACACCGCTAATAAAGACAATAAAATGTTTTGAGATAGACGAAAGAGATTCAGGAAACAGTAAAATAAAGCATATCTACGTTAGAAACCTGGATAAGAATAACCATGAATATACAGGCAAAAAGCGAAATGTCAAATGATTATTAAGGGTTTAATATGTGCATTTATAACATAGATAAATGTATTTATTTAGTATATAATTACTGTTGTCTGTCATTCTGAACAGAAACGCAGCCTTTCCACTGTCATTCTGAACGGAACGCAGTGGAGTGAAGAATCTTACACGCTGACTAAAGATCCTTCGCTGACGCTCAGGATGACAAATGGTACTCAAGATTAATACTTTGAATAAATTAATAATAATATAGAATAATTCAAAAAACAGAACAGGTATTTGTGCGTTAAGTGTTAGAGAATGGGAGTAGAGTCTCTAAACGAAGAGCCCAAAAGGTTCGCGGTGCAAATACTGCATCCACTGTTACTTTTACTCTTCTTTCTTATGGTAACAGAATGGATAAGAAAGGAGAATCTAATTGAAAAAATCATCCGCACAATTCTTTAGAAGAATCATTCAAACAGCATTATTAATTGCCCTGGCTTTGGCAGTAAGAAGTTTAAGCGTAATGATTAATTTTATGGGGGCTCCCGGGATGAGAATAAGCTTTGCGCAAGTATTTTCCAGGATGCCAGCCCTTCTTTTTGGTCCGTTTTTCGGTGGCCTGGCCACAGGAATTGTAGATGTTCTGGGGTATTTAATCCGACCTGAGGGACCTTATATACCGCTTTTAACACTTACGCAAATATTAGACGGAGTACTTATAGGCTTTGTTTTCAAAGAAGTTAAAAAAGCTGTAACAAAGAAGATTCAAACAACTTTGTGGTTTGTTTTTATAACGATTGGAGTAGTTGGTCTATTTAACTTAGTAATTTCAAAATTTTTTGCACAATCATTCATAGCATTGGCTCTTGATTCAATGGGAAAGCGCAAAGATTACATGATACTGGGCTTAATTGCAGTTTCCGTAATTGGTTTATTGTTATTGTTGTTAAATTATGTGGTCAGAAAAAGATTCCCGGACTCAGAGATTCATAAGTATTACCTGAAGGTGCTCTTAACCTATGCACTGGTAGGTATACCGGTGACTATTCTAAACACTTATATTCTGGTACTCTTTGTTCCCGGATTAAGCAATATAGGGTTTACTTTATTCCTTATACCAAGACTTCTGGAAGAGATTTTTATGACAGTGGTTATCAGCTATATTACAGCTTTTCTGCTGACGGTATATGATAGAGTGATATATAAAAAACATGTGATAGAAGAAGTATAACGTAGAGAGCTTCAATATAGAAAAGCAAGCGATAGCGTTTCTTGATGATCTTCGTGAAGGCCTGGACTGGCACCCCAAAAGCATAAAAGACCCGGATTATTATCCGGGTCTTAATATTATTTGTTCAAACCAATTATTCAGCCATCTCTTAGAATATTGAGAACTGTAGGAATATAACAGATAAGAGTGATGATACCAGAGATACAACAGTTATCTGAGTGTTGATGGATGGTCCGGCTGTATCTTTGAAAGGATCTCCTACTGTGTCACCAACAACGGCTGATTTATGAGCAACTGATCCTTTTCCGCCGCAGTTTCCAGCTTCAACATATTTCTTGGCATTATCCCAGGTTCCACCTGCATTGGACATTAGAAGTGCAAGAAGCAGACCTGATGCTATATTACCTGTCAAGAAACCACCTATTGCCTGAACACCACCAATAAGGCCGACAGCAATAGTTGAAACGATTGCTACAAGACCGGCAGGAACAAGCTCTTTTAAAGCACCAGTTGTTGCAATGTCAATACATTTTTCATAATCAGGTTTAGCATCCTCACGTCCCTCTTTAAGGCCGGGGATGGTATCGAACTGACGGTGAATTTCTGCAACCATTTTCTGAGCATTCCTATCAACACCCAGCATCAGCATAGCTGAGAATATTGCAGGAATTGCAACGCCAATAATGAGTCCGAAGAAAACTGTCGGATTCATTACGTCAAAGTTCCTGATCAATGTTTCGCCGGCTGCAACAATACCAAGATCAACAGCAGCTGTATTTACTTCACTCATAAAAGCACCTAAAAGTGCTATTACAGTAAGTCCGGCTGCACTAATTGAGAAGCCCTTGGTAACAGCTTTAACAGTGTTTCCGGCTGAATCGAGTTCGTCAGCGATGGCAATAACTTTTTCACCATATCCACCCATTTCAGCAAGGCCGCGGGCATTGTCAACGATAGGTCCATATGCATCGTTGGATATAATCATTCCAACAATTGAAAGCATACCTAACGCAGCCATTGAAATACCGAACATTCCATACTCTGTTACCTGCCCTGTTGCTGCTCCCATAGGTGCTGCAATATTAAATGCCAATAATGCAGAAACAGCAATGCCTATCAAAGCTGGCAGGCAGCTTAATAAGCCATAAGAGAAACCTGAGAGGATGGTAAATGCAGGCCCTGATTTTGATGCTTCAGCAACGGCTCTGACGGGAGGTTTATTGTCGTTCGTAAAGTAATCAGTAGCAACACCAATAACGGTACCTACCAACAGACCTACGATTGTAGCACCCCATATACGCCATTCAAAACCAAAAAGAAAAGTAGCAAGAGCTGTTAGACCGGCAAAAACAGCGGTTGTCAAATAGGCTGATGTATTCAGAGCCTTTGTTGGATCACCATTTTTACCTATACGTGCTGATGCTACGCCTATAATTGAAGCCAAAAGCCCTATTGCGGCATACGCAAAAACCATAACAACATTTCTACCTGCAATTCCGCCCAATGCAGTAGCCATAACCAATGCCGCTGACATAGACGCAACATTAGAGTCAAAAAGGTCAGCGCCCATACCAGCAACATCGCCTACATTATCGCCGACGTTGTCAGCAATAACGGCAGGGTTTCTTGGGTCATCTTCATCTATACCCATTTCAACTTTACCAACTAAGTCAGCACTGATGTCTGCGGTCTTTGTGAATATTCCACCGCCTGCTTTAGCGAAGAGAGCAAGTGAGCTGGCACCAAAGCTGAATCCAAGAAGCGAAGTTGCATCGCCAACTAACATTAAAATAACGGTTACACCTAAAAGGCTCGTGCCCACTACTGCCATACCCATAACGGCTCCGCCACGGAATCCAGTCATAAATGAAGGCTTAATACCTTTTTGAGCGGCTTCAGCAGCTTTAACATTAGCTATAGTTGCTACTTGCATACCAATTTTACCAGCCAGTGCTGACAAAATAGTACCTAAGATATACGAAATAGCCATCCAGATATTATCAGCGATGTTACCCGTCCAAATAGGATGTGGAAGTATAATGAATAATATTACGGCAACTACTGCTGTAAAACGCGCTAATATTGTATATTCGCGTTTTAAGAATGTGTTGGAGCCCTCTTTGATGTATTGGCCAATTTCGGCAATACGTTTGTTAGAAGAAGGCTGAGCTTTGACCCAAGTATACATCCATGCTGCTACACCAAAAGCGGTGACTGAAACAAGGATTGCAAAAGCCTGGATCATTTGAGTTGTGATTTCAAACATTCTGG
>DUNT01000077.1 GCA_012839205.1 Clostridiaceae bacterium | reverse complement strand
TGACGAGGTTTCTTTAATATGAGAAATTTTAAAGACAGACAATACCAATAGCAAAACAATGGTAAGGGCAGAAGCAATCAACAGTATTCTGCTGCTGGTCATGGTTTTGTTATTATTCATTAATCAACCACCTCCTGGGAATTATTTAAGAACGCCGGTAACACAGTGAAATTCAGCTCAAATCGGATAAGTTGATTGGATCCTGAAGTACTGGAAATAGAAAACTGGGCATCATCAATTCCTGACACATCCTCCAGCTCATCCAACCACTTGGTCAACGAAGAAATATCGTATGCTGTTCCGTTTATAACGCCTTCGCCTGATTTATCATTATAACTCATCTTAATATCAGTAATTGAGGTATTAGGCTTAACAGTATTTCCTATATCAGCAATTATATCTGCCCAGATGGGAGTTGTTCCTACAGCATTTTCAGCTTTATCGTTTAGTTTTCTCATTTCATTGTTAAGCTCCTCAATACTTACCAATGATGCGATTTGTTCTTCGATATCTGAATTTATGGCTTTTGCATCCTCAAGTGCTGAATCCTTTCTTGCTGAAATAACACTTAGGATAAAATATGTGAGTAATAGACAACACATTAATGCTATAGCTATTAACAGGGTGTAATCCTTTTTACGGGCCTGCTGATTAAGCAATTTATACTCATATGGTAATAAAGAAACATTATACATTTATTTTTCCCCCAATCCTCTTATGGCAAGACTGATGCTTGCTAAATAATCAGGTGCGTGAAAGGTCTTGAAAGATGCTTTATGTGCTTTATGATTCAATGAAATATATGGGTCGGGAGTTTCTACAGTAAGTCCCGTTGTCTCCTTTAAAATATCAGCTACTATTTCTTGTTCCTCACAGTTACCCATAACGAATATCTTATCTACATCCTCATTTTTCTGCATCTTATGATACTCGATTGAGGTACTGATCTCTGTGAGCAAAAGCTCAGCTGTTTTCTCCATCTTTTGCCTGATTGAGTCATTTGAATGTGGTAATGTTACAGACCGGGCTACTGCTAAAATCCCATTACTGAATATAAGAATATTTCCCATGTCATTATTGAAACATACCAGAGCAAAATTTCCACCATCACTTTCAATAAGGACTGACCTGCCAAGAGCAAGCATAGTGGAGTCTATTTCACGAACAGTAAGGCGTGCATTTGTAAAAACCTCGATAAAATCCTTAAGCATGTTCCTCCTTGCTCCCACTAGCATAAGATTAAGCTGTTCTCCGTTTTCTGTATTTTTTTCATCTAAAACTATGTAATCCAGTTCAATTTCTTCAATAGGTACAGGAATATAGTCTTTGGCCTGAAATCTAATCATGTTTTTAATCTTGTCTTTGGATACTTTTGGCAAATTAGCAAAACGTACTATTACATCCTGATTATTTACACCAAGTATAACATCTTTACTTTTAAAACCATTCTCATTAAAAAGCTTTGTCAAATAAACCGGAAATAATTGTTTGTCGGAAACACGCCCTCCTTTGACAATACCTTCAGGAAGCTCAATTGTACCCCAGTTAATTACTACAGGTTTCTGTTTCGAGCCGCTAACCTCCACTGCCCGTATTTCTTTTGAGTCCAGCTCCAAGCCAATAATACTTTTACTCACAATCTTCATATCCCCAACCTCTGATTCTTCATGTTTATTCAATTAAATATCTATTTTATCCCGTCAGGCTGCTCTGTAACAATATAGGTAATTTTCTCTGATTATCCCCCGGAAAGATGGTTTTAATTGTTCAATCTTATATTCCAACAGCTGTAGCGGCTGTAAATATAGGAAGATATAAAGCCATAAGCATTCCTCCAATAAGGATACCTATTAATACCAGCATAACAGGCTGTATAAGCGCCTGAAGCCCTCTTGTTTCAGTGGCAACCTCCTGCTCATAAAACTCAGCGATCTTATCAAGCAGAGTTGGCAAAGAACCGGCTTCTTCACCTACGGCAATCATATGTGATACCATCGGCGGAAAGAATTCACTTTGCTGCAGTGTGACGGCAATGCTTCTACCCCTCTCAATTTCATCAATGGTATTTTCTATCGTTCTGGCCAGTACGTCACTTCCTGATGTAGGCCCAGCACTCTTTAAAGCCTGCACAATCGGAATACCTCCATCAAGCAGGGTAGCCAGAGTACGGGTAAAACGTGCTATTACAGTTTTTAAAATAATGGAGCCGAATACCGGCATACTGGTCTTTTTTTGTTCCCATAAATCATGGCCTGTTTTTCCTTTGAAAAAGGCTGTGATTCCTGCTACAATTGCTGTTATAACAGCAATCCATATAAACCAATTATCCCGTATAGAATGTGAGAGGTTAAAAATTAACTGTGTCAATCCCGGCATTTCAATATTATCTGGAATAAAACCCTCAAACACTGGTACCAGGAAAATTAGCATGACTATAAAAATAACTATAGCAAAAATCCCTACAATTTTTGGATAAGTAGTAGCAGATTTGATTTCATCCTTTAAAAATTTTTCCTTTTGAAGCTGATCTGCCAGCCTTAATAATGAATGCTCGAGTATACCTCCTACCTCACCAGCATGAAGCATAGATATGTACAGAGTAGAAAATATTTTTGGATATGCACTAAAGGCGTCACTTAAGCTCATACCACCTTCAATACTGTACGCAATGTTTTCAAGAGCAGCTTTTAAAGTAGGGTTAGAGGATTGCTGGCTCATAGTAACAATGGCTCTTGTGATGGGAATACCCGCACCAATCATAGTGGCAAATTGACGAGTAAAAATAGTTAGCTCTGAAACACTTACTTTTTTCCCTTTGGACATTATACTCTTATTTGAACTGCCCTTATACTCTTCGATGTCAATCACAGCCAGCTCATTATTCTGGAGCATGCTCACTGCTTCCTCTATATTCTCTGCCTTTATCTGTCCTCTTACTACTATTTGTTCTTTGTTCAGACATTCATAATCAAATAGTTTCATAATTCCAAACCTTCCTGGAATATTTTGTTATATTATTAAATTGGGATTATTTAATAATCTTAAAATCTCAGTCTTATCAACACAACATTCTAAAGCAGAAGCCCGGCTGATTTTGCCCTGGGTATACAGATGAGCAAGAGCCTGGTCCATGGTTCGCATACTCTGTGAATGACCGGTTTGTATCGCTGAATAAATCTGGTGCTCCTTACCATCCCTTATCATTGCTCTTATGGCAGGTGTATCTACCATATACTCCACTGCTACAACTCTTCCTTTACCATCTTTTGTAGGTATTAATTGCTGTGATATGACAGCTTTTAATGAGTTAGCCATCTGTTGCCTTATTTGCAGTCTCTTGTCGCCGCTGAATGAATCAATAATTCTCGAAATAGTTAAAGGCGCGGTTTGGGTATGTAAAGTTGAAAATACCAAATGTCCTGTTTCGGCAGCTGTCAGTGCAATAGCGATACTGTCAGTGTCACGCATTTCACCAATCATAATAACATCCGGATCGTGTCTCAACACATGGCGCAATGCTGAACTAAAACTTTGGGTATCCATGCCAATTTCTCTCTGGCAGACTTTCGATTTTTTATGCTTGTGCAGAAATTCGATTGGATCCTCAATAGTTACAATACTGTTTGCTTTAGTATTATTGATTAAATCTATCATAGCCGCCAGGGTAGTTGATTTACCGCTGCCGGTAGGACCGGTAACAAGTATCAGGCCTCGGGGCAAATCACATAGCCTCTTAATATCTTCAGGCAATCCCAATGTTTCAAGTTGTGGTATATTAAACGGAACGGCTCTGAAAACTGCTGCCAAAGTTCCTCTTTGAAACATTACATTGCCTCTGAATCTAGCGCACCCGGGAATCGCATATGAAAAATCAAGTTCCCAGTCTTTTTCCAGCTTTTCTCTTTGATAATCCTTTATAATAGATAAAAGCATATGTTCTAAATCAGCCTGTTTAAGGGGTGCAGCATCTACTGGATTCAACCGGCCATTAATTCTTATACATGGTGCCATTCCGACTGCCAGGTGCAGATCAGATCCATTTGATTCAACACTTTTTATAAGCAGTTGCTCTAATGTATATTCATAATCAGAAGATGTATGGCCAAATCTCAAAACTATTACCTCTGCTGTTTTAATACTTTTTTCTAACCACTTTTAATCGCTTAAAGGATTGTCGATATACTTGATGTATTCTTTTACTAATTTAATATTCTCCGGAGTTTCTTCCAGATACATGATATAGTAGTGCCCACCATCACGAGATACGCTGTTAGTAATTTTAAAGCTGGAGGATGGTATACCGGTTAAATCTACAATCAGGTTCAGCCTGTTCTTTAAATATGACCTTCCACTTGGTTCGTTAGAATAATCTATGGGAACCTTGATTTTTTCTGTCACAACATCCAGTTCATTTATATAACTCATTAAAAAGAGCTTATAATCTGTAGGGCATTGTATTATTAGACTTTTTGAAAACTGCGGATAGTTAAGATAGTTTATATCTACATTGTTCAAATTGAGATTCCTGATACGATTTTCAAGTTCTTGGGCTGTTATATTAACTGTATTATATACAAAGAATACTTTATCGTTACTGTAATCTTTAATATCAAATTTCTTAATTATGTCTTTTGCAGTGTTAATTGCCTCAGCACTTCCTTTAATCCAAAGAGTTTTTAAACTCTTTTCAAAAGTAAGAACATCGACATCAAGTTCAAGTTGATTTAAAATAAGAATTATTTCATCAGTAGTTAAATATATCAATTTGACAGGAGTAATTGAAGTACTGTCGGAGTAAGAGTTTTCAGGTATGTCTACATTGTTTTGAACAGCCTGAATTTGGGATACTGTAAAACTGCTGCCATGAATCCATAATGTCATGGGATTGGACTCCAAAACTATTCCCCTTGCCAGACCCATTTCTACAATTATAGAATTCAGCTGATCTGCCCTGATATACTTCATAGTCAAAGGAGTCAGTAAAGTGGTTTCTCCGGATTGATCCGTAAAGTTTTCAGAACTGTCCAGCATAGATATTAGATCTTTGATTTTGTTAATCTCCCGGGGTAATCCTTGAATCCAAATAACATTTGGATTATTTTCAAGGACAATTTTTTTCACCGGAAGCCCCAAAACATCTATTTGTTCCGAAATAATATCCGATGTAATATATTTTAATGTTAGTTTTGTGATAGAAATTTGATCGTAGAAATCTTGGCTTAAAGAATTCTTTTGTCCAACAATCAAGGCACTACCGTCATCAATATATTCAAAGCCCCCAATATTAAGCACATAATCCAATGCTGTTTCAGCATCTACATCCTGAAGATTAACGCTTATCCTTACTGACTGTCCGGCAAAAATAATATTCTTATCCATATTAACAGCAACAGCAGACAAAACATCACGTATATCAGCATTGCGCACATCTATTGAAACTTTCTCCTGTTCTGCCAGAACCGGGGCAATTAAGAAACACGGCAGAATTAATGTAATTATTAAAAACGTTATCATAGAAATGGTCCATTTTTGTCTCGTTAACATATTAAGACCTCCTAAAATATATTGCTTAATAGCTATTGTTCAATACTGCCTTCGGATAAATCGAGTACAATACTGTTATTGTCACCAGAAATTAAAGTAATGCTGTTTCGTTCTATGTTAGCCACTTTCCAGTCGCTATCACCTATTTTTTCGTTGTTACGTAAAATATAGGAATACTCACCCCATTCAATAATAGCAGTTGATTGTTCACCGGAATGAACAACACCTACTAATTTCATTATTGCTTCAAAGGGGTCCTTATTAACTTCGGTATTCTCAGGATTATTGGAACGTATGGTTTGTGGCAATACCTCCACACGTGGAAGCTCATCATTTATATCACCATCTAATGGCATGGAGGTTTCTGAATTCTTGGAGGAGGGGATGCTTTTTCCACCTTTATTAAAACCACCTGAAACTAAAAAAACAATAAAAATAAGAATTAAAACTATTAATACAGGCAACATATATTTGACAGATTTGTTTTCATTTAGGAATTTTTTTATTGCTGTATTGCCCACCGATTTGCTATCCATACAAACATCCCTTCTCCTTAAAAAATTACTAGATTTCTTTAGAGTTTGTATGTCTGTCCTGAAGATGCAGCTGAAGATGCAGCTTAAAATGAATTAAACCGACAATTTTCGTTTTGTTTTGCCAAAAGTTGAGTGGTTTTGTTTATATTATATAATATTTGCTATTTTACTACAATATGTTTTTAGTGTCAAACTTGAAATATGCACCATAAATCCATTAATTCGGCAAATTATAAGTACAAAATGTATTAACAAGTTTACTGATATGTTAATTATTGATGAAATGGTGTAAATATATGATTTGATAATATTTTTGGATATTTGGTTTATAAATGAGTGAAATACCAATTTAAAATGTTATTTCCATAAAAACCGGTTATATATGTGGCAATGGCTATAAACGGGCCGAAAGGAATAGCGCTTTTTCTTTCCTTTATTTTTAATATGAGCAGCACCAGACTTGTAAAACCTCCCATAACAATTGCCAGGAATAATGTCAACAACGTCAGTTTCCACCCCAG
>DUNT01000076.1 GCA_012839205.1 Clostridiaceae bacterium | reverse complement strand
TAAAGAGTTTAAGCATCGAAACGACCTCCTAAAATTTTAAATATTGTAGAGATTTGTAATATATAAATAAATGTAATAGTACATTTATATATATTTTATACCAACAAATCACGTTTTTAGACAAATTTTTATATTTTTATTATCTTATAATTATATCTTATAGTCTCGTAATCTGGTTAAAACACCAGTTATTATGGGTATAATTACTATAGCAGCACTATGTGAACATTATACCAAAATATACTATAAAATGCTATAATAATTTACATAAAACTACAAGAAAGGACATTTAGTATGAACACTGTTATAAAAATCAATTCTGCCCACTTAAATGTTGATAATTTACTCGCTTTAACATCAGAGTACCATGCCTCGGATTTGCATATTACAGTAGGTCTTCCTCCTGTATGCAGAATTAACAGCCGGCTTGTGCATCTAGGAGACAGCATTCTCTCCTCTAAGGATACGGAGTTAATAGTCGATTCTATTTTAAATGAGAACCAGAAAAAACTCTTAATAGAACAAGGTGAAATAGATATTTCGTATACAGCTGCCGGTAATTACAGATGCCGCCTTAATGTCTTCAGACAAAAGGGAAACTACAGTCTCGCCTTTCGGTTGCTTAACCCTGAAATAAGAGGTTTTAAGGAATTAAAGCTGCCTCTGGTTCTTGAAGATTTCTGTGCCCTTAATCGGGGAATAGTTTTAATTACAGGACCAACTGGTACCGGAAAAACAACAACACTTGCCGCAATGGTAGATTGGATTAATACTAACAGGGATTGTCATATTGTAACCCTGGAGGACCCCATCGAATATGTTCATCAGCATAAGAGAAGTATTGTAAACCAAAGAGAAATCGGCCTTGATTCCATGAGTTATTCCAATGCTTTAAGAGCTGTTTTAAGGCAGGACCCCGATGTAATACTAATTGGAGAAATGCGGGATCTTGAGAGTATTGCGATAGCCCTGACAGCCGCTGAAACTGGACATTTGGTTCTTTCTACCCTGCATACTGTCGGTGCTTCAAAATCTATTGACAGAATTATTGATGTCTTTCCTCCATACCAACAACAACAAATACGAACACAGCTATCTATGGTACTACAGGGAGTTATTTCGCAGCAGCTTATACCTCATGCTAACGGAAATGGCCGTGTGGTAGCTACTGAAGTAATGATAGCTACCCCCGCAATCAGAACTCTGATTCGGGATAACAAGACTCATCAAATAAGCAATGTTATCCAAATCAGCGGGAAACAGCATATGAAAACTATGGACTCCAGTCTTCTTGATTTATTCAAGCAAGGGATGATTACTGCCGAAGACGCTATTGGCTATTCAGTGGATTCTGAAAACATGAAGATACAGCTTTCACAGTTTATTCAGGTTTAATTCTAATTGACGTATCAATTGGGTGGACTAAGTAATTCCTCCCACGCTTTTATAACCCACTCGGAATACTCAGAACTGACAATATATAGAGGATAGTCTGTTTTCAGCCTGTAATCATATGTATTGGTTAATTCTTTATAAGCATTGTACTCGTCTTTACTTTGTAAATTAATATTTTTACAAACTTGTGATCCATATAGTTTTAATGTGTTCAGAGTTGGAAAATAAGGATAGCTATCTTCTATTTCAATGTTATCTGCTGCCATTAATGTTCCATAGATAGTCATATCTTTACTTGACACAGGCGTTTGATCAAGTTTTCTTGTTCCATTT
>DUNT01000075.1 GCA_012839205.1 Clostridiaceae bacterium | reverse complement strand
TTTTAGAGCTGAAACCGGCTATGACGCTGAAGACGACTATAGCAATGGTTAAGTGGGTGGAGGAGAATACTTCCATCAGCTATGGCAGAAAATTTTTCACCAATAGAAAGTCAAAGATTGCTACCATCCCGGTAGGGTATGCAGATGGTTATTCAAGATTGCTGACCGGAAAGGGAAGGGTGCTGGTGAAAGGGCAATTTGCTCCTGTGGTAGGCAGTATCTGCATGGATCAGTGTATGGTTGATGTAACCAATATTGAAGGAGATATAAAGACCGGCGATGAAGTGGTTCTGCTGGGCAAACAGGGAGCTTGCGAAATAACTGCAGAGGAATTGGCCGACCATATTGGCACCATTCCTTATGAGATTGTATGCATAATAGGGAAACGCATTCCAAGAGTTTACTTTAAAAACGGAGAAATTGTAAATGTGTTGAATTATTTAATATAAGCAAAGGTTTGTAAGTTCTGTTGGAATTATGCGAACTAATTCAGACTGTACGAAATCCATGTTTCTCGCTAAATTGCATCTAAGGGCAGTGGAATATCCCCCCTAATTGTCAATCTGAGCGAAGAGAAGCGGAGTCGAAGGATCTTTTTGTTAACATGAAAAGTTGCCTCGCTCTACAGGATACAATACACTTCTGCCCACATTTTTTTCTAAAAATCGAATGAATCCAGGTATACATTATAAGGAAATGTGAAACAATAATAATGCATGCGTAACCTAATTTTAATTTGCCCTATTGTTCTGTCTTTCTTATAATAGAGATTAGAAATGAATAAAGGGGTCAAGCATAAGAGGTCAATACTTTTTACAGGAGTGATTTAATTTGCTGGTAAGAAGAGGAGACATATTTTATGCTGACTTAAGTCCAGTTGTGGGATCCGAGCAAGGGGGAGTACGTCCTGTTCTGGTTATACAGAATGATGTAGGAAATAAATTCAGTCCCACCATCATTGTTTCGGCTATCACTTCGCAATTGGACAAAGCACGCCTCCCGACCCATATTGAAATCAGCGGTGAGAAATATGGTCTTAACAAGAACTCAGTAGTACTTCTCGAACAGGTAAGAACCATAGACAAAAGAAGACTGCGGGAAAAGGCGGGGCATCTTGATAGTTACCTGATGAGAAGGGTTGATAATGCGCTTTATACCAGCTTTGGCCTGAACGTTACATACGTGCAGTAAAGCGAAATAAAGCGCCTCCCAAAGGAGGAAGAGGAAATGATATTCAAAAGAAAAAGCAAGATAGCATTGGTGGCATGCACAATCCTGTCTTGTATAGTGCTTGTGGTTTCTTCTGCGGCAGGAGCCGGACAGCCGGGAAGTGATGCTGATCCTCTGGTGACAAAGAGCTATGTTGATCAGAAAATTGCTCAATTGTCGGCTCAAATAGGCTCCGGTTCAAGTACCGGTTCAGGTACTGTTAACAATGCAACTATTACACAGCTTCAGACAGATGTAGGTGATCTTACCAAGTTCATCGTAGATGCCCTGACAGAGATAGAAACTCTGAAAGCGAGGGTTGATAGCCTTGAAAACGGATATGCTGTTGTTGAAGCCAAGGCCGGACAGAAAGTAATCCTCGCAGGCGGAAGCGAAGCTATCTTAAGAAGTGGTGCAGCTGAAGCTTTAGTAGGCACCTATGGAGGACTTGTCGATGCCAGCATAGGCGGAGACATTGACAAAAATGGTATGAAAATACCTGTCCAGCACCTATTAATTTCGGCAAGATCTGATGGCAGGGGACTTTTAATTAAGCAAAATGCTTATCTTTTAATCAGAGGTGCATATACCATAAAATAACCCTGTTTCAGGTACAATAATTCAATTAAGATAGTAATAAAAGATATAATGCTATGGGCATGTTATATCTGTATTATGCTGGCTTTTGTATTTTTTACAAAGTTGAATTTCTTTTCTTCGAAGGTTCCGGATAAAATTCCGGTATAGGTTTTTTGATCTTTCATCCATGTATGATATTGACAGTCCATAATAATAGTTGGAGTCTTTTTCGTCAATCCATTTGACGATGCACTCCGCTATTATTATACTGAATTTTTTATTGTACATAACCAATTCAATGGTATCGCCTTTGTTAAGTTTACCCTTTGTAACAATTTTAATCCCTCCAACACTGATGTCTAATACAACACAGTAATTTTCATGAATGTCTTCAGATTTACAGTAACTTCCGCTTAAATACACATCGTAACGTTTGTATTCCCGTTTATTTTTAACAATATCAATCGCCTCAATTTTCAGAATTACCGACCTTGAGGCAAATTTTACGTTGAATACTTCAGCAGACATTATGTAAAGATTTTCGTTGTCTACCATCTGACAGTCCAGGATATCACAAATCATTAATACTGAGCTTAAATATTCTTCTACATGTTCAATCTCGATATAACATCCATAAACACTCAGTACTCCAGAAACTACCCAGTTACTGCTGTTTTTGTGTTTTGTTCTGACAATCATACCTGCTTTTATAACATCTTCAACTGCTAATGGTTCTGACATTTTTTTCTCCTTTTTACAACTAATATACCAGTTTTCCGTCTTCGATTCTTGCGCGGACCATTTTCTTTTCAGAAAGAAAAGTATATGAAAATCCCCCGACCTTTATTACAGTATCGGGAAAAACCGATCGAATTTGTATGTAGCTGTCTTCAGGAACTGAAAGTTGTATCATCATCTGTATTGAAATAATACTCAATAGTGTCATCAGTTGGCTCTAAAGCAGCAGTGCCTATGGAAATCAAATATGTACCTGCAGTATTTTTACTGCAGATTTCTTCAATAATACTATCATCAATCCCATATACAATATCTGAACATTTTAAGAAATCCTTGATCTGCTCTGCCTTGATACTTTTGATTTCTATTGTCTGTTGTTTAACCTTAACGTCCAGTTTGTTAACCGGAGGGGAGTCTTCAATAAAATTTTTTACAATTCTTGCCGGAGCATAGCTAAAGAACGCTTTTAAACCATCATCTTTAACCTCAATATTCATTTCGGCATCTATTTCAGATTCAGATGTTTTAAGTTCTATTACATCATTTTCTGATACAGCGGTAATATGCTTGAATTCCAATCCGTTAACCAGGAGTTTTACCTCATCACATGGATTGATCAATGGAGGCATACCACCTTTTTTTCATTCTTAACAAATACTTGTCGGTTCGTAATCCAGACCAGGCCGTCAAGATCATTATTATTTAAATTATTGTTTTTATTAAACAAGACACACACCTCTGAAAGCGAATATATAAACAATGCCAATGATGTAATTAATAATTGGATATTTATATAAAATATATCCAAAGTGATAATTTTAGTTTACAGTTGAAGTACAGATCTGTCCATATTAATTCTCTAAATATTATATCGGTATAAAAAGGCAGTAATATCAGGTTAAAAATGGTAATAGTTTCAAAGAGTATAAATTATTTATAAAGAACTACGTCGCTAATCGGTAATATACAGCATGGTATAGAAAAGACACGAATTTTCCTCTTTTTATTTTTCTGTTTTTATACGATAAAGATAATGAGGGATATTTATGAAGAAGGATAATCTAATTAAAAATTTAATTATTGCAGCTCTTATCTTTGTTACTTTTTGGTTTGGAATAAAACCTATTGTATCCAGGCAGCCCGGCAGCAGCTACACAAAAATACGTTCTGGAGAATATGATTTTGCAGAAAATGAGTATGCAACAATAGTAATAGGTTCTGAACCTGAGGGAGTGGCAGCTGCCCTGGCTTGTGCCCGTACTGGCCTGAAGACATTGCTTATTACAGAGGATGCAGGTCTTGGAAGCTATATAAAAAAGGGCATGATATCATCTATGGATCCCCAGCAGGGAGTTATCAACGGAAAAAAGATTCTTTTAAATCAAGGCATATATCAGGAGATTTTCGGAAGGTTTACTGTAGGTTTCAGCGGGCAGGATTATGAAGATTCAATAAAAAACCTTGTGGAAAAAGAAGAGACCCTTCATGTTATTTATAACGGTGTTGTGTCAGATGTTCATTTGGAGGCAGGAACAATAAAGGGCATATATGTCCGGGAGTCCGGAACGGAAAATTATTATGAGGCAAATGTATTTATTGACGCAACACAAAAAGGAGATCTTCTTACATTATGCAATACTCCTTATTTTAAAGGCTCCGAGGACTTGGGAATCCAAAATTTTTATGCTCCGTTAGAATTTAATTTCCGATTAACCGGTGTTGATGTGGAGGCTCTGAAAAAAGGCCGAAAAACAACAGATTTCATTGATGAGTTCAGGCTGGTACTTTTGGCTTATGAGAAGTTTAATCCCCGTACCAAGCTGGTTTCTCCTTCTTTTATAATATACGATGATAATGATATGGTAATCTCGGGACTACAGGTCTTTGACGTGGATGTAGAAGATGAAGAAGACTTAATGAACGCATATAAGGAAGCAGAGGAAGAGGCCAGGTTATTGACAGCCTTCTTAAAAAATATATTGATTGCCTTTAAAGACTGCGCCTATAAAGAAGGGCCCGAAAGTTTTTTTGTTCCCGAGTATAAGCATTATGAGGGAAGATACCGGTTAAAGGTGGCCGATATTCTCGAAAATAAGGATTTCAAAGATAAAGTTGGATTATGCTCACAAGAAGTTGATGCAAGTAAATTTATCAACCACAATACAAAATATATAGTTACAAAACCAAAAGTTTATTCCATACCTTTAGGAAGCCTGGTTCCGATAAATGTTCAGAATGTGTTAATGTTGGGATCAAAAGCCGGGTTTACATCTTTAGCATCTACAAGCGCAGGCAGTATACCCACCCGGATAACAGTAGGAGAAGCAGCTGGTTTAGTATCTGCATTCAGCACCATCAGGTCTGTATCTCCTGCAGAGATTTTGTCGGCTGGAGACAATGAACTGAAGGCATTAAGAAAATATATAAACAGAGGTGGCGTAGAACTTTCTGATTTCTCGGAAAGTATATTAATCCCCGAAACAGAGGAAAAACTTACCGATCACTGGGCATATCCTTATGTCAGGGATCTTGTGGAGTACGGATTAATATCAGGCGGCACAGAAAATGACTTTAAACTGAATTATGAAGCCAGCCAGGATGTGATGGCGGTTCTGATAAAAAATGCTATGCTGAAAATGGCTCCTGGCAAATATGGAGCATCGGTTAATCAGGCTTTAAAGCCTTATGAAAATAAAGTAAAATTAACAGGAGAAAAGGCAGCAGAGATTGTTTTAGGTGCGCTTTCGATTCCATATAGTGAAGGAAATGCGCTTCAGGCGCTTAATAATGCAGGGATTGTATCTTCACATATTACAGATCAATTATCTGCCGGAGGCAATGTTACTCTTGATCTGGTTTATGCACTGGTAGTGGAGGCAATAAGGAATATTAGTTAGATAAAGCGGATACTAGTTTTTTCTGTCGGCCATGGTTTTTTTCAATGTCAACAGAATAAACCGTGGCAAATCAAGCATACGCTTAGCCCGTTTAGGTTCCTTTATTAGCCTGTAGAGCCATTCCAGACCAGCCCTTCTCATAAACTCCGGTGCCAGCTTGGCTGTTCCGGCAAAGACATCTATAGAGCCGCCTATACCCATTAAGATTTTGCAGTTGAGCTCATTTGCATACCGGTGTATCCATTTTTCCTGTTTAGGTGCCCCTAAACCAACCAATAGTATTTCTGCTCTGGACTCATTAATTTGTTTTATTATTTCTGGTACTTCACTTTCATCGAAATATCCGTTTCTATAACCCTTAATTTTTGCTTTTGGATAGTCATAAACTATATTTACTGAGGCCTTTTCGGCAACACCCGGTTTTCCGCCCAGAATAAAGAAACTGGCAGGTCTTTTTTTTGTGTTTGCAAAAATTTGTCTAACCAGATCTATACCAGAGACCTTCTCTTTAAGTTCATTTTTCATTATTCGGGAGGCTAATATAACCCCTGCGCCATCAGGCACAATAAGCTCTGCACTATTTAGTATATCTCTTAGCTCGGGATCCCTGGTGGCCTGCATTATTATCTCTGAATTAGGGGTGAAAATTTTCTGTGGAGTTTGGCCCTCCAGCATGCTCAGCACTTTATCCAGAGCCTCTTCCATTGTGACATTGTCTATCATCACACCATGTATATCAATTTTTTCAGGCATTATATCCTCCTGTCCGGCAGGTGTTATTCAGTCTATGCCTAATGATTATACTAAAATCAGCAAGGTTTGAAAAGGATACACTTTACCATCACTTACGACAGCATTTTTAGTCATCATGAGGGTCGCACAACATCCTCCTAATTGTCATCCTGAGGCAGCGTTGGCCTCCTTTATGTCATCCTGAGCGTCAGCGAAGGATCTTTTTGTGTTAAACAAGGGAGCGGCTGTAGACTGCTGCGATTTATTGCTCCATCTCCAACATCCAGTTTCTGGTCGCGTCCGCTACGCAATCCGTGCTCCGCTTTAAATCGCAGCAGCCACGCCACTTAATTACGTTTGTTCAAGTCGCCACCCTGAGGGTTGCACAACGTCCCTTTATTGTCATCCTGAGCGTCAGCGAAGGATCTTTTTGCGTTAAACAGGGGGAGCGGCTGTAGACTGCTGCGATTTATCGCTCCATCTCCAACATCCGGTTTCTAGTCGCGTCCGCTACGCAATCCATGCTCCGCTTTAAATCGCAGCAGCCTCACCGCTTAATTACGTTTGTTCAGGTCGCCATCCTGAGGGTAGTGCAACATCAATAAAAGCTGGTGCTGAACAACGGTTTTATTGACCGGAATTTATTCATTGTGATACAATCAATTAGCTGAAAAGAATATTTATGGAGTGGAAACAAATGAAGATTTGTATCATTGGATTAGGTTATATCGGGCTTCCCACCGCCGCCATGTTTGCAACTCATGGCCACAAAGTTTTGGGCGTTGATGTAAATAAAAAGGTAATTGATGCATTAAATAAAGGAAAAATCATTATTGAAGAACCAAATCTTGAAGAGATTGTTAATACCGCGGTAAAAAATCGTTCACTGCGGGCGGCAATGGAACCTGAAGAATCCGATGCTTTCATTATTTGTGTGCCTACTCCTATCAGACCTGATAAAACTGCTGATCTTACTTATGTAGAGGACGGGATTCGCAGGATTCTTCCTTATCTTAAAAAAGGAAATATAATTGTGTTGGAATCCACATCTCCTCCGGGGACAACCAGAGATTTTATGGGGGCGATTTTGGAGGAAGCCGGTTTTGTTCCCGGTCAAGATGTATATTTGGCCTACTGTCCCGAAAGAGTCCTCCCAGGCCGTATTTTGATAGAGCTTAAGGAAAATAGTCGTGTTGTCGGCGGAATAAATGAAGAATCTGCCTATGTGGTTAAGAAATTATACGAAAGCTTTGTAGAAGGTGAAATATATATCTCCGAGGCTACCACCGCAGAGATGTGCAAACTGATGGAGAATACCTACCGGGATGTGAATATTGCCCTTGCTAACGAGTTGGCTATGCTTTGTGAGAAAATGGGGGTTAACGCCTGGGAGGTAATCAAATACGCAAATAAGCATCCACGGGTTAATATACACATGCCGGGTCCCGGTGTAGGGGGCCATTGTATTGCGGTAGATCCCTGGTTCATTGTGGAAAAGCAGCCTGAAAGAGCAAAAATAATTAAATTGGCCCGGAATACCAATGACGGTATGCCTCAATATGTTTTTGAAAAGATTAAAGATTTAACAAAGGATGTAGGGGGTAAAATAAAGGTATGCATTTTGGGCGTTACGTATAAACCTAACGTGGATGACATGCGGGAAAGCCCTATAATTGAGCTGATACATCTACTGAATCAGCAAGGCAGTTTCGAGATTGTTGTGGTAGACAGCCATGTTGATTTTGATGGCGCCAGGGAAAGAGACCTGTATACCGCGGCAAAGGATGCACACCTTTTGGTATTGGCGGTTAATCATAATGAATTTAAAGAACTTGATTTTCCAAGACTTAAAAGTATAATGAAATGTCCAGTAGTATTCGATACAAGAAATTATTTGGATGCAGATACTATTGAGGAGGCAGGAATGGAATATCACCTTCTTGGTTGGGGGAGGAATAAGTGGTGAAGAAAGTCCTGATGGTTGCATATCAATTTCCGCCGGTAGGTGGTTCAGGAGTGCAGCGCAGTGTCAAGTTCGCAAAGTATCTGCCCCTTTATGGATGGGAACCGGTTGTACTCACCCGGGACGACGGGAAAACAGTTCTGAGGGATGAATCATTATTAAAAGAGCTCCCCGGAGATATTGAAATCATCAGAACCCCTGCATATGATTTGACAGTACTGCCCGGGATATTTAACAAGATAGGAAAATTTATAGCCTGGAAAATACTGATACCCGATGGTGAAGTCCTTTGGATGAAAAAGGCAGTAAGAACATGCCTTGAGCGAATTGAAACAGGCGATATAGATGCTCTTTACACCACTTCCTATCCTTATAGTGATCACCTGCTTGGTCTGGAAGTAAAAAAACACTACCCGGATTTGTTCTGGCTGGCCGATTTCAGAGACGAATGGACTAATAATCCCTACCTGTTGGATAAGCCCCACAGACCTTCCCGAATGAAAAAAGAGAGAGAGATGGAGAGGGAAGTATTAAAAAAAGCCAATATTTTGGTAACCAATACTCCCGTTATGAAAGAAAACTTTATTAGACTTAATCCGGGTCTTGGTCTGGAAACAAGGATGCACGTTATCCCCAATGGATTTGATACTGAAGATTTTGAGGACTTAGGACAGAAAAAGATTAAAAATTCTCAATTTACCATAACCTATACAGGTGCTTTATATGGCAGAAGAAAACCGGATCTGTTTTTAGAGGCAGTTGGAAACCTTGTTACAAGGGGAAAAATCCAAAAGGACAAAATTCGAATCCTTTTTATCGGGAGCTTCAAGCACGGTGTGTTGGGTAACCTTATCAAAAAGAACCAATTGGAAGGATCAGTTGATACAATAGACTATATGGAGCATGGTGAATGCCTGAAAAACATGATGGCGTCTGACGCTTTGCTGTTGCTGGAAGGAGGAGGCCCGGGTTCGGAAGCCTTTTACACAGGAAAGGTTTTTGAGTATATACAAACAAATAACCCTATTTTGGCGGTTATTCCTGAGAATGGTGCTGCCGCGATGCTGATTAGAGACACCAGGACAGGCGTAGTATGTGATTGGTCGGATGTAAAAGCCATTGAAAAAGGTTTTCTTGGTATGTATGAAAGCTGGGAAAAAGGCGAGGGCATCATAGACCCTGATTACGAAGAAATTGCCCGCTATGACAGAAAGGTTCTTACCGGGGACTTAGCCAGACTCTTTGACAAAAGGGGATTTAAATAAGCACATGGGGAGGATACAAAATGAAGGTTATTGATGAGAAAGGGCGCATTTTTGGTAAAATCAACATTTTTGATTTAATAGTTTTACTGACATTATTGATTGCTATCGGTGCAGTAGGCTATAAAGTTATCAATGATAAAAGAAAGGCCTCTGGAACATTACCAACAACAACCTATATTGTAACAGTTAAATCATTGGCTATGCCGCCTTCTTATGCTGAAGCCCTGAAAAAAGATGACAGGATTTACTATGATAATTTTGGTTTTGTTAATGCGAAAATAGTCGGTGTAAGTGAAGAACCAGCCATGATAACAGTACAGACATCTGATGGCAGACTTGTAGAAACCCAGAGTCCGAATCTGATGGATGTAACCATTGACCTTGAAGTTGTAGACAGCCATGATACCCCCGATATAAGAGTAGGGCGTTACGCAGTAGCCGTAGGGGGCAAGCTCACTGTAAAGACAATTTATGCAATGGGTATGGACAGTGATGTAATAGCCATCAGAGAAAAATGAACTGAGGTATATCATGTTAGAGATGTGGTTTAAAGAAAGCTTGATATTTCGATTTGTATCAGCTTTTCTGGAAACAATTAAACACAGCTTTACCGGCAGGCTGGTGGAAAGAGCGGGAATAATCATTGTTAACAGCAAGGTAGCTTCTTGTCTGCGCTTTATTGCTAATCGCCCGTTTAAACCCGAAACCTCACTTTTTTATCGCCTGGCAGAAAATGCAAACAGAAGAAGTGCCGGGTTTAGAGAGAAAATGGCAGCTTTCATGAAGGAAAGCAAATTCTATAATTTGCTCTCCGGCTCAAAGTTCTTTTCTTTAATTGAGATGTCGCTAATACCATTGGTGGCGTTCTATCCGTTTATTGACGAAATAGGAAGGGATTTGTTAGGCGGATTTAGTCTTTTTGGCTTATGGGATGAGGTATTTCTTTTAGTTTGTTCTTTCTATGTTTTTGCGGTATGGTTCTTCAGAAAGCGGAAAGAGCCGTTGGTATTAACCCCTGCAGGGCCGCCCATGCTGCTTTTGATATCAGTATCCATATATCTGTATTTAATGAATTCCACATACCCGCAACTGGGATTTGAAGGTATGCGGGTGGTGGTTCAATACCTGCTGTGGTTTTTTGTATTAAACAGCTATTTAACTGATGATAAAAAAGCTTATTTAATTACCAGATTGCTGGTATATGCCGGGGGTATTATGGGTATCCACGGTCTTATTCAGTATATTATGAAGGTACCTACTCCGGTTCACTGGACAGATTACGCCGAAGGCAGTACAGGCACAAGAGTCTTCTCGATTGTTGGTAGTCCCAATATCTTAGGCAGTGTTTTTATTCTGATGATTCCCCTGTGTCTGGCCCTGGTACTTCAAAAGGGAAGAGGCTTTGCCGACAGGCTGGTTTTCTTCATGCTTCTGGGGGCAATGGGCCTTAGCCTTGTCCTGACCCTCTCCAGAGGTGCGTGGTTCGGGGCGGCTATTGCACTTTTAGTATTCTGCCTGGCTATAAATCCCAGATGGCTGTTTATTCTTGGTGCAGGGGGCGGGATAATGCTATTTATACCATCGGTTATGAGAAGGATAACATATATGTTATCTCCCCAATATAAAATAAACAGTTTGACCGACGGCCGTCTTCTCCGTTATCAAACGGGTTGGGATATGTTCATGCAGAATAAAACAAAAGGAGTGGGACTTGGCCATTTTGGCGGAGCTGTTGCAATGAATAATAATCACCTTGTTCCCGACACTTTTTACATGGACAACTATTGGCTTAAAACAGCTGTGGAAATGGGAGTGATAGGGATTGCTGTTTTTGCAGTCCTGATATTTGTTCTTTTATTGTGGTCAATTCGTGCAGTTAAGCAAAGTGAGAATTATGATATCCGTCTGGTAACAGCAGGTGGATTTGCCGGACTTAGCGGGGTAATTGTCCATAATCTGATGGAAAACGTTTTTGAAGTACAATATATGGTGACATACTTCTGGGTTATTGCTGCTTTGGTGTTCTATTTTGGCCTTAGAAGAAAGAGGCTTTGTCAAACCGAGACAAAATGCTAAATATGCAAGTATAGATTTAAACTTACCTATTTCTTCAGCATTTGATAGGCATTGGCCAGATTAGCCTGGGCCATAAGGGTCAGACGATTTTTGGCGTTTTTCAGCTGCTTTCTGATTTCAGGCTGGTTTTCCCATATCGTATCAAGCTGGCGGCAGATTTCAGCGGTATCAAGGTTATCCAATTCACCTGCCGAGGGCTGGGTAATTTCTTTTAAGAACGCCGCTACTTTTGGTTCATATACCAGACCTATAAGCGGTATGCACTGGGTTGCAGCATATATTATGGAGTGAAGGCGCATTCCTACCATAAGTGTTAGTCTTGCTGTCAGTCCTAATATAATGTCCGGTGAGTATACCCGTGTTACAATAGAAGAAGTATGTTTCATTTTGCCTGCAATTGCCTGTGAGATGTCAAGATCCATAGGATATTGCATGGGTATGAATACTGGATGAGAACCATATTTTTCAACACAGTAATCAGCTATTTCAGCAATTTTGTCTATATATTCTGAATTAGCCCACTTGCGAATAGAAAAACCGATCAGCGGCTTATGGACAGGTATATTCTCAGCTTTGATCAGTTCATCAACACTGGCTCCATCTGAGACTTCCAGCAGCACCGCCGGATCTGATGCCACATAAATATCTGGCTTGTTAATGCCGAGAGCTTTAATCTCATTAAATGACTGGGCATCCCGTAAGCTGATTACTTGCATCTCATTAAGAACTTTTCCGGCAAAGCGCCTGTTGAAGGATCTTTTTATAGGACCGATGCCATTGGCGAAAAGCATTGTCTTTGTTCCCAGTCTTTTAGCCATTCTCAGCACCGTAAGGTAATACCATATAGAGCGGGTGCTGGTGTTGTCCTGAATCAGGCTGCCTCCGCCGGCCAAAAAGAGTCTGGTTTTTTTAAGACTGTGTATAACTTTAAAAAGGTTAAAGCGATTGACGGAATCAACCGAATATAGTTTTTTGGTTTCCCGGGGTTTTTTTGAGAACACAAGAAAATTTAACTCTGAGTCAATTTTTCGGAAGGAGTCAAGGATAGATTTAAGAATTGCTTCATCACCGCTGTTGTTATAGCCGTAATAGCCCAGCAGTGTGATATCGTATTTTTTATTATCCTGCTTGATCCTGGCTTCTTCCTTCAGGATAGCTTTATAAATGGATAGCTGGTTTTCGCACATACTTCTTAAAGAGAATCTGGCCTCAGCCATCACTCTTAACTTTTCACCCATTTGTTCCCGCTTTTGTTTATCAAGCGATAATTCTGTCAGATGTTCTCCAAGAGTCTTCCAATCCTTTGGTTCTACAAGATAACCATTCACACCTGATTTTACCAGTTCGCTTAACCCGCCTACACGGGTACTGACAAATACCTTTGAAAACCGTGCGCCTTCCAGAACGACATAGGGAAAGCCTTCACTTATGGATGTAAGCACGTTTATATCGATAATTTGAAAAAAATCATAGGGATTTTCAACCATGCCTGTAAAACACACATATTTTTCCAAGCCAAGTTTCCTGGTAAACTGAACTAAATGGTCCATTAGCTCATCGCCGGGGCCGGCTATTAAGAATCTGGCATCAGGATTAACCTTTACCACCTCAGCGGCAGCACGTAAAAAGGTTTCATGGTCCTTGACGGGATGCAGCCTTGCCATAATACCAATGAGAATGCAATCTTCGGGAAATGGTACGTTAAATCTTCGGTAAAACTCCTTTCTGGTGCATACAGGTATTTCGTTATCAAAGGCTATTCCGTTATTTACAGAATAGAGATGCTGAGGATCAAACCCGCTATCTTTAAGCATTTCCTTTAAATTGCTGGATACACTGATTTGATAATCTATCTTCCTTAACGCAAGCATATTGATTACACCAAAGGTATACTTTTTCAAAATGCTGTGCATATAATCGAGATGAGGGTCACTATGCACGGTGGTAACCACCGGAACGCCTGTTATGCTATTTATGATTGAAGCTATCATATTGCCCTTTGCTCCGTGGGAGTGAATTATATCGTACTTGCCTGATTTCACTAACTTGAGCGTTCTATGAATATCAAGAAAAACATTCCCTGTTCTGACAATGCGGGCATCAATTCCCATTGCAACCGCATCGTCATGGAATTTGCCTTTTCTGTAACTGACAAGGGTAACATCAATATGTTTTCCGAGTTCTTTTATCAGCTGCAGGACGTGGCTTTTTGCGCCTCCCTCATCCCCGCCTCCGATAAGGTGAATAACTTTCATGTTCAGCAATATCCTTTCTTGTCCCACCGGTTTGGTGCCTGTAGAGTGAGTCAAATGCGCCGCTTAACTGAACGCAAAAGATTCTTCATTCCGCTTCGCTCCATTCAGAATGACAGAAGGATGTCATCCTGAGAACATCTCACTTCTCATATCCGATTTCTCACTTCTAAACTGTCTTCCTGAGGGTCGCTTAGCGGAGCCAAAGGCTCTTAAGCATCAACACAAAAGCCCTTCGCTGACCCTATAGGCTGACATCACACCATTCATTTTTGTATAAAATACGTTGCTTATTTATTCCAATACTTTTCAACATAGTAATAGCTTCATCATAATAAAAATCAATGTTATTTGGATGATGGCTATCTGAATTCAGTATTATTGGGATATCCATATCATGACAGACTTCCAATACCCATTTGCTTGGATAAGGAGTCTTAACATAGCCTTTTGCTACACCTCCTGTGTTGACCTCAACTATTGTATTGGTCAAGGATATTATTTCCAGAGTCTTTAAAATTTCTTCCCGGTATACACTGTCGTCTTCATCAAAAAAAGCATTATTATAATTGTTTTTACGGATGACATCCAAATGAGCAACAATATTAGGGGTCATCTTCAAGAGCATATCCCTTATCTTGGAAAAGTAGGCCTTGATTAAGGCATGAATATCATTGTCAAATTCCTTAAGGGTGCTCTTAAGATCTTCAAGCGTGCTGTCTATTGACATACACCGCCCGGATTTCTCATCCACCAGGAAATGAATTGCACCGATGGTATAATCAATACCTCTCTTTGGGCGCCAATCTGTACAGCCGTCATAGTAATCGGTTTCCAGACCGGTATATATTTCAATATCATTCTTATATTTTTTCTTTAAGAGCTTGGTTGTTGCAATATACTCAGCCAGGCACTCTCGCTGCATATGCCAACTGGTTTTAAAATTAACAGGAGCATGGGCCGAAAACCCGAATACCTGAAAATTCTTTTCTAAAGCAGCTTTTATATAGGTTTCAAGTTCTTCTTGTCCATCATCGAAACGACTATGGGTATGAAATGTACTTTTTGTCATAATGGCTCCTTAATTAATCCCCCTTGATAATTTTGTTTATTATAACATTATATCTTATATTAGTTTTTTTCATATTAATCTGTTTATTAAATATGACAAATATAACGGAATCATTATACATCACCCATTACCGAAATCAAAGTGGTAAAGTAATTCTAACAAGGAGCAAACACTGCTGTTTATTACGAAACGAGCTCCCGTCTGTTATTCTGAACGGAACAAAACCCTCTTTTATGACACCCTACGCGGCACGTATGACATTGGCTAAAGGTTCCAGATGGTGTATGAATAACAATGACAGTAGAGGTTAAGCTCAAAATGACATAATAAAGCTACTTTTCATGGAGAAAAATCAAGTTGTTATGGTATATTAGCATGTTTTGTCAATATTGCTAAGTTATTTCGGGAAATTGTTGAAACGCATTTATTAATATGTTATCATTTATAAAGAGTTTTGTAACAGTATATAGAGCTGTTTAGCGGCTTTCGGATACAATCAATAATGGCATGAGTCATGTCGAAAAAAGGAGATTCTAATGAGTAGCGTGATAAAGGTAAACGCGAGTGTTTACTCTCGTATTGGCTATGGCAGAACTTACAATACTAACTCCTTCTACATAAACGGTAGATTTACTTCCGAACAGCATATTGAAAATGTACAGGCTTCTATGGAAAACAGGGGGCTGGAGTATCTTTTTGCCGTATCCGATAATATGGTTTATGACTATCCGGAGCAAGGCCTCAGTGCTTCAATTCTTAAAGAGGTCAGTAGATTTCATGAGAAAATCACCGTTAGTGGCGGTGATATGAATTCCAAAATAGAAGAGCTGGAGTCACGGGTTAACGAAACAGAACGATTAATTACCAGCTTTTTGGAAATGAATAGAGTGCCTGAAACTTCTCCGGAATGGAATATCGGCTTTTCAGGATTGCTTCTCTCTGATGGCCGGTTTGTTGCTGTTTCCAGCGGTAATTGCCGTATCTACATGATGAGAGATGGCAGATTCAGGCCATTGGCCTCTGATACAGCAAGGGCTAAGAGAGAGATTGAAAATAGAATCCTTGAAAATCTTGATATTGATAGTGAAGAAGAAAATGAAAAAGATGATATAGTATTGCCGGGAGAAGAGAATAAAGGTAATGCAGTTGTTTCGGATGTGTATGATATCGCAGAAGGGGATTCTTTTATACTTATAAGCAATGGGCTTTTTGATGCTTTAGGGGAAGAAAAGATTGAGGATATATTAGCTCTTAGAAGTGACAGCACATATATTGCATATCGTTTAGTTGATGAAGCAATGAAGAGGAAAACCGAGGGAGATATTACAGCCCTGGTGGTTCAGGTGGAAAAACTTATTAAAAACGTGGGCAGAGGAAAAAGACCAGTACCACAACGAGTCCAACCTAAAGAGGATGTAAAAAGCAGGGTTGAAAGGCTTAATAAAGCTCCTGCAATAACCTATAAATATAACAGACGTAAAACCAGCAAATACCAGAGCTCAATTTTTGTCGGAATGGTTATTGTCACAGTATTGATATTATTTGCGATTATTTTTCTCATGATCAGTTCTTTGATAAATACAGGCAAGGAGAATTTTTCCTCGCCAACCCCTAGTGCGCCGATTACTTCGACGACACCGACAAGTACACCCGATGATATAATTCCTGTAGAAGATCCTGAAGAAACCGTGACCCCGACACCAACGCCTTCTCAGGAGGACACAGAGATTAAGGAACATGTTGTAAAGAAAGGCGACAGCATGAGTTCTATTACCAGGAATTACTACGGGGATACTTCATTGGTGGATGAGTTGTGCAAATACAATAATATCTCAGATCCTAATAAGATTATACAGGGCCAGGTAATCAAGATTCCGCCAAAAGATGTATTAAAGGCTCAATAAACCATATAAAAATAGAGTAATTATAAAGTAAAAAGCCTGCTCTTTTAGTAAGAAGCAGGTCTTTTATTAAAATCCCATCAATCAATATGCTTTTCGTGATTGTTTATAAATTCAGCCCAAGTGGCTTTTTATAAGATTTAGTCACACCTCTAAAAATCTGTCCATCAAAGTATGCCCTTCTTGTATTGAAAGGCCGGTTGACTTAGTAAAAATTTCTGTATAAACAGCTTCAGGATTTACTACATCGGGCTTTCTGCTGTCATATATAAAGAAAGGTACAGGATCATCACTATGGGTTTTGATGGCTATAGGTGTAGGATGATCAGGAAGCACCATCAAACGATAATCACCCATACCTTCAAGTCCTTTTAATAGCGTGCCTAATACTTCTTTGTCTATCAGTTCGATTGCTTGTATCTTCTCCTTTAGTTGGCCCTGGTGCCCGCATTCATCAGGAGCTTCTACATGGAGATATACAAAGTCCCTGCCTTCGCGCAATTCTTTAAGAGCCGCTTCTGCCTTACCCTTAAAGTTGGTTTTTATATTGCCGGTGGCTCCTTCTACATTGACCGGATTCATGCCTGATGCTATACCGATACCCTTTATCAGATCCACTGCCGAAATAACCGAACCGCATAGACCGTATTTTTCAATAAACAATGGAATCACCGGTTTCTTTCCCTGGCCCCAAAGCCATATAGAATTGGCAGGGTTCAGCCCTCTTTTTATACGGCTAATATTAACCGGATGATTTTTCAAAATCTCTGTACTCTTTTTCATAAGTTTAAGAGCCAATTCATGCCCTGGCCCCTGAGGCAGAAACTCAAATATTTTCTTTCCGGAAATATCATGGGGAGGGGTAAGTCTTATATCCATTGGCCCGTTTCTCCAAATGAGACAATGGCGGTAGCTGATTCCGGGGTAAAAGGATATACCATCCCTGTTAAGGCCTTCGGCTACAGCATTCATAAGTACCGTGGATTCTTCGGTAGTAATTTCACCGGCACTGTAGTCAATCATAAAACGATTTTCGTATACATCTTCATCGCTGAGAGTAACTAAATTACACCTCAGTGCAGTATCATCAGAATTTAGCTTAAGCCCCATGCTGATTGCCTCAAGGGGAGAGCGGCCTGTATAATAGATTTTCGGATCTAATCCGAATACCGACAGATTGGCAACATCGCTTCCGGCAGGCATTCCCTCAGGAACCGTATGAGCTATTCCTGCAATACCCGACTTAATCAGCATATCCATATTCGGTTTTTGCGCAACCTCCAGCGGAGTTTTGCCTCCTATTTCATCAAGAGGCCAGTCAGACATACCGTCTCCCAGAACAATAATATATTTCATAAAATACCACCCTTATTGAAAAGCTGCCTCCTTAATAAGAAGGCAGCTTTGTTGACATTGTTATATTAAAGTTTAGCTGCGATATATTCGTCACGACCGGCAACATTCCAAACAGGTGACCTTCTGTCAGTACGGCGTATTGATTTTATCTTCAGCTCTCCTGTGGATTTATGGTCTAACATATTCATTAAAGCAGCCATAATTACTGCTACAATTTCATTGTCGATACCCTGATATTGGAATGATACAGCACTTTCACTTCTTGAAGGATTTTCATTTAATGAAGCTATATTTTGTGATTTTTCTGTACCAAAAATCTTAGAAAAAAATGACATAATTTACCTCCCGATAATGAAAAATACAAGGTTTTTGGATAATTAATATCTAAATATATTATATTATACTCCCCTGTATTGTTAAACTTAACACAACCAAGTTGCCCAAGTCAATACTATGGTATAGTGTTGCGCTATTTTTACTTTTTGCTATAATTATTAATATATCTGGTTGTAATCAATATTGGGGTGGAGGCTGGAAAATATGGTGAGGGTAACTAAAGATAGTATTATTATGGATGTTCTTATGATGGATAAAGGTACAGCTCCAATTTTTATTAAACACGGCATGCATTGCCTTGGATGCCCTTCTGCTTCAGGAGAGAGTATTGAGGAAGCATGCGCAGTTCATGGTATCGATACAGATAAGCTGATAGACGATTTGAATGCTTTTTTCGAGACTCGGTAAAAAGTATTATTTAATCTAAAATTAATTTCACTGCCTGGAGTTCAAGGCATGTATTCAGAGAGGAGAAATATGAAAATACCTGAAATTGCAGAGATAATTAAAGCAGAGATATGTACAAAAAACTATGACCCTACAATAGAGATATACTCTGCTTGCAGTGCTGATTTGATGAGTGACGTCATGGCATTTTCAAAATCCAATGCACTACTGTTGACCGGTTTGATAAATCCACAGGTAATAAGAACTGCTGAAATGATGGATATTAAAGCAGTCATTTTTGCGCGTGGTAAAAAACCCCTGGAAAGCATGATAGAGATGGCAGAGGAAAAAGGAATTGTGCTTATGGCAACCGATTATCCGTTGTTTGTAGCAAGTGGAAAACTGTATAAAAATGGGATACATGGGCGCGGAGAATAGCTTATGAGTAGTGTAGTTGTCAGAGACTATATTATACCCGCCAATGATTTCACCATAGCAGGTGATGCTTCCAGCAATGTTCGCAAGATATTATCCCAGATAGGTGTAGCACCGGATATAGTAAAACGTACTTCCATTGCCATGTACGAGGCAGAGATAAATGCTGTAATCCACGGCAATGGTGGTCAGGCACATGTAGAAATTGATGAAAATAAAATAGTTATAATCATTTCAGACCAAGGTCCCGGTATAGCGGATCTGGAGCTGGCCATGCAGGAAGGCTATTCCACTGCTCCCGATAGTATTAGAGAAATGGGGTTTGGAGCCGGAATGGGACTTTCCAATATTAAAAAGAATTCTGATATTTTAGAGATCAAAACTGCTGTTAATGAGGGTACTACGGTGTATATAACCGTGTTTTTTAAGTAAGTATAAGCAGCGGGTATTTTATGAATAAAGGGGCTAATAAATGGAACAATATTATTTTCATTCCGTAACCCTGGATACATCAAAGTGTAAGGGCTGCACTAATTGTATTAAATATTGTCCTACAGAAGCTATTCGTGTACGTAACGGTAAAGCTGTAATAATAAAGGAGAGATGTATAGATTGCGGTTTATGCATCAGGATTTGTCCCTATCATGCCAAAAAGGCCGTTACCGATCCACTTGAAAGTATTAAGAATTACAAATTTAAGATAGCGTTGCCGGCTCCCACATTATATGGGCAATTTGGCCCGGATTATACCAGAGAGAGAATAGTTTCAGCATTGAAGCAATATGGCTTTGATTATGTTTTTGAAGTAGCAAGAGCGGCAGAGATTGTCACCAATGCTACTGAATATTATATGGCTAACAAAGAAATAAAAAAGCCTGTCATTTCTTCTGCGTGTCCGGCCGTTGTCAGATTTATTCAGATACGTTTCCCTAATCTCATTGATAATTTACTGAGAATTGAGTCTCCAATGGAAGTAGCAGCCGCCTTATCGAGGCAGGAGGTAAATGAAAAATACGGTATACCTTTGGATGAAATCGGAGTATTTTTCATCTCTCCCTGTGCCGCAAAAGTGACCAGTGTAAAGGCACCTTACGAAAACCGAAAATCCAATGTGGACGGTGTATTATCTATAAAGGATATCTTTCTTCCACTTCTGGGTATTATGAAAAAGCAAGGGGATATTACATCAGAGCCGTTTTCTTTATCCAGTGCCATAGGTGTATCATGGGCAGTGACTGGCGGCGAGAGCTCGGCTATTAAAGAAGGCAGGCGAATTGCCGTTCATGGCATACATAGTGTTAACGATATACTGGAACAGGCGGTTAAAGGAAATCTGGACAATATTGATTTCCTCGAGGTGCTTGCTTGCCCCGAAGGGTGCTTAGGAGGCCCGCTGGTAGTTGAGAACCCCTTTATAGCAAAGGTTAATATCAATAATGAAATAGCAAAAATAGCGAAAAATCAGGCCCACAGGGTGCTGCCGAAGCATAAAGATGTTAAGGAGTTTGAATGGAAGTCGACAGTTGAATACAGACCAATAATGAAACTTGACGATGACATGATGAAGGCTCTTGAGAAAATGAACATGATTGATGTTATTACAGAAGGTTTTCTGGGTTTGGATTGTGGTGCATGTGGTGCACCCAGTTGCAGGGCGTTAGCTGAGGATATTGTCAGAGGTGATGCCAAAGAAACTGATTGTATCTTCAAACTCAGGGAAAAGGTCAACAGTATAGCTCATCAGCTCCATCAAATAGAAAGTGCAGGGAGTATGTCGGATGACAATAAATGAATTATCACAAAAATTAGATTTAAAGATAATAACGAAAACTGAAAAAAACATTGAGAAAGAAGTAACAGGCGTTTATTCATGTGACCTGTTAAGCCATGCTATGGCAAAGATTAATGAGGGGGATGTATGGATAACTGTTCATACTAATCTGAATGTTGTGGCTGTTGCATCCCTGACAGACTGTGCATGTGTCCTTATTCCCGAAAATATTGAGATTGATAACCAGACAATCGAAAGGGCTTCAGAAAAGGATGTTATGCTTCTTGCCAGTGAAAAAAGCGCAGCTTTGCTTTGTTATGAGATATTTAAACTAATAAAGGATTAATGATGAAATACTGGGTTGATCTGCATATTCATACTTGCCTGTCTCCCTGTGCAGAGGAGGACATGACCCCGAATAATATAGTAAATATGGCTCTGATAAAAGGGCTTGATATTATTGCAATTACCGATCATAACTCAGCCAGGAACTTAGAAGCTGTGATAGAGGCGGGAAAAAGACAAGGTTTATTGGTAATACCGGGTATGGAGCTTTGTACTGCAGAAGAAATCCATCTTGTTTGCTTATTCCCTGAGCTTAAAGAGGCTATGTCCTTTGAAAAACTTGTCTATGACAATCTGTATCCCATTGAAAACAGAGAGGATATTTTCGGTTCACAAATTATTATGGATCAAGAGGATAATGTTATCGGGAAGGAGTCCAGGCTCCTGTCCGGTGCCAGCAGACTGGATGCAGAAACAGCTCTTAAAGAGGTAAGAAACCTAAATGGTATTGTTTTTCCTGCCCATATAGATCGCCAGTCTTACAGTATGCTTAACACTTTAGGTGCTATTCCGTCCGAATATTGTTTTAAATATCTGGAATTATCAAAACATTGTGTGTTTGATACATTTATAAGTGAGAATCCTTCACTTAATACATACCAATATATCCGAACATCTGACGCCCATTTTTTAGGTGATATACTTGAGCCAGAGGTATCCCTTGACCTTAAACAGGGAACAATAGAATCCTTATTGGATGTTTTCCGATTTATGTAGGTAAACAGAAAGATTGTTCACTGGTGCTCATAATTACATACTTACTGTCATCCTGAGCGGAGCGCAGCGGAGTCGAAGGATCTTGCAAATTAACACGAGTATCCTTTACTGGTGCTAAGAATTACATGATATAATAATAACCTCACCCGTTACCTGTGCTGTCATCCTGAGCAGAGCGTAGCGGAGTCGAAGGATCTTGAACGTCAACGCAATAGATTCTTCGCTGACGCTCAGAATGACACGAGGGCTTAAAATAACAATAAGGTACCCGAGAGCATTGAATCATTAAGCAGCTACCGCCTGCGCAGCATGCGGTACCGCCGTCTGACGACGGCTCAAAGCAATAAATTGCTTTACTGAGCTTATGATATAATAACACCAATTAACCGACACAATCCTTTGGAGGTTTCAATGAACACAAGATATAGAATTTTAAAGGCAGAATATCTGAATGTTGATACTTTTTTACTCACTGTCCAATCCGAATTAATATCGAAAAAAGCAAGGCCAGGTCAAATAGTGACTATAAAATGCGGTGATGAAGGAGGAGTCATTCTCAGAAGACCTATCAGCATCTGTTCAGTTGACCGTGAAAAGGGAACTTTTGATATTGCTATTCAGATCAGAGGGAAAGGTACGAAAATTCTATCAAAATTTAAAGCCGGGGATATGATAGATATTATGGGGCCTTTAGGGCAAGGTTTCTCTTTATATCCAAAGCATAAAAAAATAATTGCCATAGGTGGGGGAATAGGTATTTTTCCACTCTTACAGCTTCTTAAGGACCATCCTGCCGAGAACAAGAAAGCTATATTGGGCTTTAGAAATAAATCCTGCGTCATATTGGAAGAAGAATTCAGGCAGGCCTGTAACGAGCTCTTTATATCAACCGACGACGGAAGCTACGGTGATAAGGGTTTTGTTACCGATACTCTAAAGAAGGTGATGGACAAGGAACCTGCCGATATGCTGTTTTTCTGCGGTCCTTTGCCCATGATGAAGCTGGGTGTAGAGATAGCTAAGGAATATAATACCCCCTGCGAGGTTTCTATGGAGCAGCGTATGGGCTGTGGAATCGGAGCCTGCCTTGTCTGTGTATGCAAAACAAAAAAAGAAGATGATTGGGAGTATACACAGGTTTGCAAGATGGGGCCGGTTTTTAGCGGCGATAAAATAATTATTGATTGAATTATGCGAGGGTTAGATAATGAGAGAGAATATAAATCTAAAAGTAAATATCGGAGGATTGGAGCTTAAAAATCCTGTTATAGCAGCATCCGGATGCTTTGGCTTTGGGCGCGAGTACAGCAGATTTTTTGATATAAAGCGTCTTGGAGGAATAGCGGTTAGAGGATTGACACTTCAACCCCAAAAAGGTAATCCTCCTCCCCGTATAGCAGAAACTCCGTCTGGGATTCTAAACAGTGTAGGGCTTCAGAATCCCGGAGTTCATACCTTTATTGAAAAGGAGATTCCATTTTTAAGAAAAATTGATACTACCATAATTGCAAATGTTTCAGGCAACACTATAGAGGAATATGAGAGCATGGCAGAGATACTGTCAAATGCCGATGTGGATGCTATTGAACTCAATCTTTCCTGTCCCAATGTCCAAGAGGGCTGTTTAAGATTTGGAAGTTCAGCCCAAAAAGTAGAAAGTGTTGTTTCCAGGGTAAAAAACTATGCGAAAAAGCCCCTTCTTGTAAAGCTGACACCTAATGTAACTGATATTACCGAGATTGCAAAAGCGGCCGAAGAAGCAGGTGCCGATTCAGTTTCATTAATAAACACTATTCTGGGTATGGCAATTAACGCAAAAACCAGAAGACCTATATTGGGCAGTATCACAGGAGGTCTTTCAGGACCTGCCGTAAAACCCATAGCACTGAGGATGGTATATGAGGTGTCCAGGGCTGTGAAGATTCCAGTTATCGGCATGGGAGGTATCTGTAATGCCACTGATGCCATAGAATTCCTGCTTGCAGGGGCATCGGCTGTTATGATAGGCACTGCAGGGTTTGCAAATCCTATGGTCTGGGTGGAGACTATTGAAGGCATTGAAGATTATATGGCTGAAAACTCCATCAATTCGGTAACTGAGCTCATCGGCGGCCTGATTGTATGATGATATATTTTTAGGGAGTCCCTTTAGAGAAAGAGGATTTTATGAAATTACCTGAATTCTTTGAAGAAAACTTTAAAATATTGATGGATGCCGATGAATATAGGGATTTTATTGCATCTTTTGACGGCAAACGGAACTATGGAATAAGAGTAAACACTTTAAAAATAACACCCGAAGATTTTTCAGCTCTCATAGGAAAAAAACTTGAGCCCATACCATGGATTCCAGAGGGCTATTATTATTCTGAAGGGGAATCCTTCGGCAAACTGCCTGCTTATCATGCCGGATTGTATTATATCCAGGAGCCCAGTGCCATGATGCCGGCACAGGCTTTGTGTCCTCAACCCGGTGAAAAGGTGCTGGATCTTTGCGCCGCACCCGGAGGAAAGACTACTGCCTTGGGAAGCAGAATGCAAAATAAAGGGCTGATTGTGGCCAACGATATAAGCCCTAAACGGGTCAAGGCACTGGTTAAGAATGTAGAGCTCATGGGCCTTACAAATACCTTCATTGTAAATGAAAGCCCGGAAAAACTTCAGCAGATTTACCCAGAATATTTTGACCGCATACTTCTTGATGTTCCCTGCTCTGGCGAAGGCATGTTCAGAAAAGACAGGGAGGCGGTGCTAAGCTGTTCCAGGTTTAAGAGCGAAGAGTGTGTAGCTATACAAAGAGAAATTGTAAAATCAGCTTATGAAATGTTAAAGCCCGGAGGTACCATGGTATACTCCACCTGTACCTTTAATCCTCAGGAAAATGAGGAGAATATTGAATTTTTCATAAGGAATTTCGAGTTAGAAGTTGATAAGCTGGAACCCACAGGAGGCTTTGAACCGTCCCGGAGAGAGTGGACAGAATCAAAGGATCTGTCCCTTAGCGGAGGTCTTCGGCTATGGCCTCATAAAGCAGCCGGAGAGGGGCATTTTGTCTGCCGGCTGATTAAAAAAGGAAGTAAAAAAGCTAATGAAAAGATTATTTCAGAATTAAGATATACCACAAAAGAAGCAGAAAAAGCGGTACAGGCTTTTGAAGAGTTTGCCAGGGGAAACATGAACAGCTTTCAACACGGAACATTCCATCTGAGAGGCAGCAGCCTGTTCAGGCTTCCTCATTATCTTAACGAGCTTCCTCCGATAAAGTGGGAAAAGGCAGGGTTATATCTGGGTGAATACAGAAAAGGCAGGTTTGAACCTTCTCAATCCCTGGTGATGGCCTCTAAAACAGAGGATTTCAAAAGAATAATAAGATTTGATAAAAATAACCATAACATAATAAGATATTTAAAGGGTGAAACACTTTTTTACGATGGGGAAAAGGGCTTTGCTGCCGTATGCTATGAAGATTTTCCCTTAGGCTGGGTAAAACAGGATGGGCAAATGCTTAAAAACTTATATCCTAAGGGCTGGAGGATGATGTAATGCCAAAACTGCGTCTGGATAAGTTTTTGAAAGATCAAGGCATTGCTTCCCGAAGCGAAGCCAGGGAGTTAATCAGAAAAGGATCGGTTTCAGTTAACGATGTTATAGTCAAGAACCCCGGTACCCATGTTAACACCGATGAAGATATAATAAATGTTAAAGGGGAGCAGGTTGAATACCGGCAGTTTGTATACTATATGCTGAATAAGCCCAAAGGAGTTATTACCGCCACAGAGGACAAAACACTTAAAACCGTCCTAGATCTGTTTCCTGATGAGATAAGACGAAGAGGAGTTTTCCCGGTGGGCCGGCTGGATAAGGATACTGAAGGCCTGTTGCTGATAACAAATGACGGGATTTTTGCTCATAATTTATTATCACCCAAGAAGGGCGTTAAGAAACTATATGAGGCATTACTAGATTCGTTTCCGGGAGAAGACGCAATAAAAAAATTTGAAGAAGGCGTTTATATAGGCGATAATTATACGGCCCTTCCTGCTAAATTGCAGTATATTTCAAAAGACCCCGTCCGGGCGCTGGTTGAGATATGCGAAGGAAAATTTCATCAGGTTAAACGAATGTTTAAGGCAGTTGGAGCTTCTGTGATAGAATTAAAGCGGTTAAGAATGGGTAATATCCGGCTGGACGAAACCTTAAAACCCGGACAGTTCAGGGAACTCACTCCCGAAGAACTATGTCAAGGAGACGGTTCTTCTGACACACTTTTCCCAAAGAACAGAAAGAACAGCACCGCTGACACCCCTGATGTCTAAAAATTAAGGAGTTTTTCTATGGATAAGCAAGCACAACAAAAACTAAATATGATGCTTCAGGGTATAGCCTTTCGCATGACAGATGAAATCGATTATTTTGAAGAATTAACAGGGGAATTTAAGTCGGGAGTTATAACATTTCCGTTAACTTGTCATTTGGACAATGGCAAATTGAAAATTAACTTTGAGGGAAGAAGTATAGAAACTCCCCCAGATAAGATTCCCGAGCTTATTACTGGATTCTCCGGCCCCTACGAAAAGGTTAATATCTATTACAAGAGCCGTGGTGAAATGCTTATTATTGAAGCTGACAATAAGAATGTTACTATGAAGACCAAGGCATTGGAGGAGGACAGAGAAAGCATTATAAAGGGTCATGCCGAAGGTGGAGCTATTTCAAATCGCGATTATCTTATTAAACCGGGAAAAGCTGATAAACTCCTGAAAGCTATTGGGATAATGGCGCAGAACGGCAAGATCAAAAATGATATGATTCGCAAATACAATCAGATTGACCATTTTGTTGAGCTGATAGAACCAATGCTGAAGGATTTAATGAAGGACAGGAGCGAGCTAAAAGTAGTGGATTGTGCCTGCGGGAAGTCCTATCTTTCATTTGTGCTGAACTATTATTTAAGAGAGGTTATGAAGATTAATTGCAGGTTTACCGGTATAGATATTTCTGAAGGTGTGATTGAGTCCTCAAAAGAAATTGCTGAGAGCTTAGGTTATAGGAACATGAACTTTATTACCGGGGATATTCGTACCCTGCTTTACGAAAACGAGAAAGGGGAAAATGTTCAGCCGGATCTTGTTATCAGTCTTCACGCATGTGATGTAGCGACAGATTATGCTTTGGCTTATGGTATAAGAAACAGAGCAAGAGGTATTATCGCGGTACCATGCTGCCATAGTGAGCTTCTTAATCAATACTCATATGAACCTTTTGAGGATATGATAAAGCATGGAGTTTTTAAGGCTCGCCTTGCCGATGTTCTGACAGACGGTTTGCGCTGTATGATACTGGAGGCCTTCGGATATGCCGTATCAGCAGTTGAATATGTTTCACCCTTAGATACACCGAAAAATTTATTAATAAGGGCTACATTTACAGGCCGATTCAACAGAAAAAAATATGATAAATGTCTTAGCATGGCTGAGAAACTTAATGCTGATCCTATGTTAATCAATGAAACCAGAGCGTTGTCAAAGTGACGGTTCTCTTGACACACTTTTTTGTTAATTAAACATTAAGTGGCGGCAGGCTGCAGATTGTTGTCAAAAGAACCGTCCCACTGACACAAAAATATCGATAAAACTTGCTTGACAAGCATGAATGACTTAAGTATAATAGACAATGCAGCGAAAAAGCTGCATAAAAAAACATTAATTTGCGGGTGTAGTTCAGTGGTAGAACCCCAGCCTTCCAAGCTGGTCGTGAGGGTTCGATTCCCTTCACCCGCTCCACAAGCCTCAGGTTAAAAAACTTGGGGCTTTTTTGCTGTATAAACAGGATAATTATAGAATCTTTATTCCCGTTATGTGACACAATATGATATTATTTATAATATATTAATGGCTATCAGCATTTTTGGGGTTGGTGTTAATATGAATTACGGTTTTGTCAGGGTCGCGGCAGCAGCTAATGAGCTTAGGGTTGCCGACTGCAACTTCAATGCAGAAAAAATCATTGAAATTATAAGGGATGCCGAAAAAAAGTCGGTAGAATTCTTAGTTTTCCCTGAGCTGTGCATAACCGGCTACACCTGCGGTGATTTATTTTTGAAGGACACGTTGCTAAAAGGCGCAAAAGCAGCCCTGAACAAAATTGCCGAAGCAACAAGCGGCAGCAGTATGGTTTCTATAGTAGGCCTTCCACTGGTGATTAACGGGCGTACATTTAATTGCGCTGCAGTATTGCAAAATGGAAGCATACTGGGTTTTGTACCAAAGACCAATCTTCCCAACTATTATGAGTTTTACGAAGAACGCTGGTTTAACGGAGCCGATGAGCTGGATGTTAATGAGATCTGGTTTAATGATTATATTGTACCGGTGGGGGCAGATTTGGTTTTTACTGCAAAAAACCGTGAGGGGCTGGCATTTGGTATAGAAATCTGTGAGGATCTTTGGAGCATTTTGCCTCCCAGCAGCTTTCTGACCCAAGGCGGGGCTACTCTGTTATTTAATTTGTCTGCCGGCAATGAATTGGTCTGCAAGGGTGAATTCCGCAGAAACCTTGTAAAAAGCCAGTCATCCCGATGTGTAGCAGGCTATGTTTATGCCTCATCTAATTCATGTGAATCCACCACCGATTCTGTGTTTTCCGGTCATCTCATGATAGCCGAAAACGGAAATATGCTAAAAGAGTCAGAGCGTTTTTTCTTTGAAAACAAACTGGAAATTGCAGATATTGATTTAGACAGACTCTTATATAATCGCCGCATTTTACAACCATCCAGAAGAAGCATTATAAGCAAAAGCTACCGTATCATTGGCTTTGATTATACCTCCTTGCCTCTGGCAGACGAAATACAAAGAAAAGTAGATAAACATCCCTTTGTTCCCGAAAACAGCGGGGAGCGGGATGAACGTTGCGAAGATATTTTATCCATACAGACCCTTGGGCTGATGAAACGGATGAAACATATTAACACTGAAAAACTGGTTATTGGTATTTCGGGAGGTCTAGATTCAACCCTGGCACTTATTGTATCAGTAAGAGCAATAATTAAGCTGGGACTCCCCTTAAGCAATATAATAGCCATCACCATGCCTGGGTTCGGCACTACAGACAGAACCTTTGACAATTCGGTTAATCTCAGTAAAGCATATAACACGGATTTAAGGATAATAGACATTAAGGATGCCTGCCTTCAGCACTTTAAAGATATTGGTCATGATAAAAATGTCCATGATATAACCTATGAGAATGTTCAGGCAAGGGAAAGAACCCAGATTCTCATGGATGTGGCCAATAAAGAAGGCGGCCTAGTGGTGGGAACTGGTGATTTATCGGAGTCAGCTCTTGGCTGGAGCACTTATAATGGTGACCATATGTCAATGTACTCTGTGAATTCAGGGGTTCCCAAAACCCTTGTCCGGCATATTATCAATTGGTATGCTCAGCATGAGGCTGATGAACCTATAAATAGTATTCTGCTTGACATAATTGACACACCTATTAGTCCTGAACTGTTGCCACCCGCGGATTCGGGCGAAATTGTACAAAAAACTGAAGACATCTTAGGTCCCTATGAGGTGCACGACTTTTTCCTGTATTATATGCAAAGCTATGGAGCGGGGCCCGCTAAGCTGTTATTCATGGCAGAAAGAGCCTTTGAAGGACAATACAGCTCATCACAGCTGAAAAAGTGGTTGACACTGTTTTGTAAGCGATTCTTCTCACAACAGTTCAAACGCTCATGCATGCCCGATGGTCCAAAAGTTGGTACTGTGTCACTGTCCCCCAGAGCTGACTGGAAAATGCCCAGTGATGCCTCAGTCCAGCTATGGCTGTCGGAATTGGAAAGTCTATAAAGACTGATGTCATTCTATTTTTTAATATTTGGATAAATAAAAGAGTAAGATATTCTTTTTTGGTGTCTTAGTATCGGCATGTCAAAAATTGTTTAATATAACCTATCATATTCCAAATATTGACACAAAATATCATAACTGTTATCATTGAGATAATACTTCCACAGAAAATAATATTTATCAGGAGAATCTGCCTTATGAAAAAGAATATCTCTCTGTTTCTAATCCTTGTAATTCTTTGTATTACACTATCTCCAGCCTCAGTTCTGGCATACAATTCCCCAGATGAAATATCAAGCCTTAGAAGTAAAATTAAATCAATACACGATATTGATGCAAATATGTATAACCAGCTGGAAGAGGCTGTTTTGAAGAAATATTCCGATGTCACAAAAGGTGACTGGTATATGAGTGTGATGGTGAAACTTGTCGGATTAAGTGCGTTAGACGGCTCACTTAACAATGAAATGGATCCCACCGGAACAGTTACAAAGGCAATGTTCATAAAAATGTTCATACGTGCCATGTTTGGGATGGAGGGGCTGGATGGTATAACTCCGGACTTTCAGCACTGGGCTGCCAAGGATGTAAAAAAGGCCGAGAAAGAAGGAATACTGGCTCAGGGAGAATACACCCTTGCAAACCTTTCAGAGCCTATAACAAGAGGCGAGATGGCAAAGTTAATTGTCCGGGCATATAGCCAGTATGAGATGAATCGGCTAAGCCTTGAAAAGTGTAAGCCCCTTGCAAAGGAAATAAAGGACTATAACCAGATGGATGCAGCATACCAACCCTATGCACTGATAGTATATGGTTCAGGAATAATATCGGGTTATACAGATGGACGTTTTGCCGCAGAGGATGAAGCCAACAGGGCTCAGGCAGCGGCTTTTATCATAAGGTATCTGGATAAAAGCGAAAGAGCGAAAGTAGATATACCGTCTACCCAGCCCACAAGAGAGCCAATGATATTAAGACATGATGATCCCTACAGGCCTATGTCAATAGAGGGGGACACCTTTATAAAACCTGATGGCACAGAGGTAGTATTAAAGGTTGGCCCATCCGGAGTATTGGGAGAGGGGCAAGGCTGTGCGAC